>JAYEKP010000229.1:0-7457 GCA_034661075.1 Bacteroidota bacterium | reverse complement strand
GATAAGTTTTTTAACCGTTTAAAATAATAGTCCTTGAAAAGATACCATTCCCGTTCTTTATTTTGATAGCCCAAAGAAGATTTTGATGGAGCTTTATGCAGTCCTAAATGATTTAAATTACCTGAAGCTTACACTGTCGTGTGTATTTTTTATATTTTTTCGAAGAAAATCTATTTTTTTGTCGATTAAATCAATATTTTGAGGGTTTTGGAAAGTATCTTTACTGTTTTTTATAGTAAAAGAATTTAGACTTTCAGGGATAAGTATGAGGGATAAAATAAAAATAGTAAGTTGGCTATTTAAAAAACTAAAAATATTTGACAATTTAAGTTATAAAAGGTTTACAAAATAGATTGATTATATAATATTTTTTAACGGGATTAGCAACTCAAAGTTACTGCCTTTGCCTTTTTCTGATTGTACATTAAGCGTTGCATCAATTACTTTTGCAAAGTTATATGCCAGGGCTAAGCCAACTCCGCTGCCATTTATTTTACCATTATTTTCTTTTCCCCGGTGAAAGGGAGTAAAGATTCTATCTAACTTTTCTTTGGGTATGCCCGGACCTGTATCTTTAACAAAAATTTGTAGTACTGAATTTTTTTGTTCATATCCAATGTTAATTTTTCCTTTTTCGGTATATAAGATGGCATTTTTAAGCAATTCGGTTAGTATTTTTTGAAGTACATATTTATCCGTACGGATAATTATATTCGATGGATTAGAGGTTTTGATATGAATATTGTTAAGATATTTAAAGCAATAATCATTTTTAACTTTTGATACTAAATGGGTTAAAAAGGACGATAATTCAAATTCTTTTATTTTGATTTTATATTGGTTGGTTGTTAGATGTGCTAAATCAACTAAATTTTCAATGGTAGAAATAAGATCGTTACTATTTTTTTGGATAATCTGATCAATTTCATTTCTTTCTTTCTGGTTTACTTTTTCACTGGTAAGAATTTCTGAGAAACCAACAATCCCGTTAAGCGGAGTTCTTATTTCATGCGATATTGTTTTTAGAAACTGGCTTTTTAATTGATCCGACTCTTCGGCTTTTATTTTTGCTCTTGCCAATGCAATATTGCTTTTTTTATAATGTACAATAAAGGCCAATGCGATGATAATCAGAATAATCAACAATCCTCCAATAATAAAGAATAATCTATTAATGGTTTGTTGTTTCTCAAGTTCCATTTCAACCATTTCTTTTTCTTTTTCTTTCCGGGCAAGTTGGTATTCAATGGTTTTGACCTGATTAATTTTTCTTACATCGTAAATATTTTTATAGGTTTCAAAAAAATCATTAAGACTTTTATAAGCTTCTTGATAGTTATTTTGCCTTGCTTTAATTTTAGATTTTAAGTATAAAGCATCGCTTAGTACACTATTTAATTTAATATCTTTGGCATAGTTTATAGTCCTTTCAATATGCATAAGAGCATTTTCAAAATCTTCGATTTGAAAATAGTAGTTGCTAACCCCCATTAGTGTATGCACTAGGCCAATTCTATTGTTCGATTGATTATTGTATTCAACGGCTTTTTGCAGATAATAATAAGCAGAATCTAATATCTCTTTTTTTAAATAAATATTTGCAATGGTATTATATGAATTACCTGCATTAGCTAATAGCTCATATTTTTCTTCAATTTTTACTCCACGATCAAAATAAAAAAGCGCCGAATCTAATTGGTTTTGTTCATAATATAACTTACCCATATTGGCTGATACAATTCCTGCATAAGCTTCATTATTATCTTCTAAAGCCAGCTCAATCGAATATTTATAATATTTTTTTGCCAATGGATACTCCATTAACGTCTGATAACTTAGTGCCAAAAGGTTGTAGATATAATAAATATCATTTGTTATTTTTTCATCTTCAGCTAATTTCTTCAGGTTTAGGCTGTTTTCCATAGCTAAGCTATATTCGCCCATTATGCGATAGGTATTGGACAGATCTCTATAAAACTTAGCTTTTAAATTATAATCGCCGAAAGGATTTTCTAATCCGGTTTCGTAATAATATAATGCGCTGTCATAAAGATTCCGGGCTCTGAAAGTTTTTGCCAGATATAAGTTGCATCGATTAATGCCGGTTTGATAGTTTATCGCTTTAGCATTTGTAAGCACCCGGTGAGTAAGATTTAAAAAAGTATCAGTATCAAAACTCAAATTTTCTCTAATTAAATCTAAATTATGATCAATATTTATTACTTTATTATGTAAAGTATCCTTGGGATTGTTACAAGCCAGAATACTACCTATTTGTGAGAAAATGACAATAATTAAAAGAGTAATATATAGAATCAATCGCTTCATTAAAGTTATTTAAATTGAAAATTATAATTTTAATTACTTTTTTCAAAAATAATGGGCTATTTTATTTCAATAAATTGATGAAATCCTTTCATTTGTATACGAAATGAAAAAATTGATATGATAAGTTATGTGCAAGTTGAAAAGTTAAAAAAGTCATTTGGCGATCGGGTTCTGTTTGAAGATATTACCTTTGGTATTGATAAAGATCAGAAAGTTGCATTAGTGGCCAAAAATGGAACAGGGAAAACTACTTTACTCAATATTATTGCAGGAAAGGATACTCCGGATGAAGGAAAAATTACTTTTCGCCGAGATTTAAAAATTGGTTTTTTAGAGCAAATTCCCCCATTAAATAATAAGAATACCATTATTGATGAAGTTTTTCATGCATCTTCAGCAATAAAAAATGCCATTATTGAATATAACAAGGCTATCCATGCTAAAAATAAGGATTTATTGGCAGAGGCGACAGAAAAGATGGAGCAGCTTCAGGCTTGGGATTATGAGGTTAAAGTAAAACAGATTTTAACAAAACTAAAGATTAATCCATATGATCAATCGATTAAAAATTTATCGGGAGGAGAAAGAAAACGGGTAGCTTTAGCCAAAGTATTAATTGAAGAACCAGATTTGTTATTACTTGATGAGCCCACAAACCATCTTGATTTGGATATGATTGAATGGCTTGAAAATTATTTAAAAAATACACGGTCAACGTTATTAATGGTTACCCACGATCGTTATTTTCTCGACCGCATTTGTAATGAAATAATCGAGATGGATAATTCACAGATTTTTCAATACAAAGGCAACTATTCATATTTTATAAAAAAACGGGATGAACGATTAAATGCCGAAGAAGCCCAGGTAGAAAAAGCGAAAAATTTATTACGCAAAGAAGAAGACTGGATGCGGCGTATGCCAAAAGCCCGTACACATAAAGCGAAATTCAGGATTGATAATTTTTATGAATTAAAAGATGTTGCTGCCAATACCCGCAACAATGATGAAATGCAGATTAATGTGCAATCATCGCGAATGGGAAAAAAAATTATTCATATTAAAAACCTAGAAAAAAGTTTCGATGATACCGTTATTTTGAAAAAGTTTAGTTATAATTTTAACCGTGGAGAAAAAATCGGGATTGTAGGCGATAATGGAACAGGAAAATCTACCTTTTTAAACCTTATTACCGGAAAAATAACACCGGACTCCGGAAGTATTGATATTGGGAAAACGGTTGTATTTGGTTATTATCGGCAAGAAGGGATTAAATATAATGAAAACCAAAGGGTAATCGATGTAGTGCAGGAAATTGCCGAAGTGATTACTCTGGGAAACGGGAAAGAAATGAGCGTGAAAGAGTTTCTTAACTTTTTTCTTTTTCCATATGATATGCACTACACTCCTGTTTATAAATTGAGTGGAGGCGAAAAACGGAGACTATATTTGGTTACGGTTTTAATGCGGAAGCCTAACTTTCTTATTCTGGATGAACCTACCAATGATCTGGATATAATGACTCTGGCTGTTCTTGAAGAATATCTAGCTACTTTTGATGGTTGTGTCATTATTGTTTCTCACGACCGTTATTTTATGGATCAGGTAGTTGACCATCTTTTTGTGTTTAAAGGGAATGGTGTGGTTAAAGATTTTCCAGGAGATTATTCTCAGTTTCGCGAATGGGCTATAAAAGCAGAGAAAGAAAGGAAAAAAGAAATTCCATCTATCCTTAAAAAAGAAAAATCGGAAAAGCAAAAATCCACAATAAAAACAAAATTATCGTTTAATGAAAAACGAGAGTTTGAGCAACTTGAAAAGGAAATTGAAGCGTTGGAAAACGAAAAAGAACAACTGGAAAAAGAAATCAGCAGTGGAGAATTAAAAAGCGAAGAATTAATGAACAAATCAAACCGTGTAGGAGAGATTATGCAATTGCTCGATATAAAATCAGACCGGTGGCTTGAGTTAAGCGAGTTTTTATAAAAGTAAATTTACCGATTAGTGAATTTTGAACATTGCAAATATTTATGTAATTTACTTTTTTAACCAAAATTTAGCTATGGACTCACTCAAATCATTACAGGAAAGAGCTAAAGAACTTCAATGTATTTACAATGTTGAGCAGATCTTGTCTGATCGTTCATCAACCATTGATAATAATTTTTATAAAATTCTTGAAATCATACCCAAAGGTTGGCAGTTTCCTAATAAATGCCACGCAAAAATTGAATACAATGGAAAAGAATTTGCATTAGATACTATAGCGGTTACTCAATGGTATCAGATGTCGGAGTTAGTGGTTGATGATAATATTGTTGGAAAAATTACGGTTTTCTATACCAATATCCCTTTCCAGGGAGAGTGTTTTTTGCCCGAAGAAAAAAAGTTATTAAACACCATTGCCGACCGTTTAAGCCATTATATTTTTTCATATCAGCTAAAAAATACGATGGAACACTTAAACACTCAAACACCGGCTAATAATGAGAATGAGCTTTTACGAAATACCAGCGATGAACATTGGAAGTGGCGTTGGCGAATGGCTGAAAAAATTGCTGAGAAAACCAATTTTGATCAATTTGGAATAAAAGCGATGTACCTTATTGGAAGCACGAAAGAAACGACTGCAGGGCCTGCTAGTGATATCGACTTACTTGTGCATTTTGCCGGAGATGAGCAACAAGAATGTAGCTTAAAAGCCTGGTTTGAAGGTTGGAGTTTTGCTTTAGAAGATATAAATAAACAAAAAACCGGCTACAGTATGGAGAAAGGGATAATCGATTTACATATAGTTACTGATCAGGATATTAAAAAACAAACCAGCTACGCGGTTATGATTGATAATGTAAATAATTCGGCACGACTTTTAAGTAAATAATTTGTATGAATTGCTATTTTGTTTCAGACCTGCATGGAAAGTTAAAGAGATATGAAAAATTATTTGATAAAATAAAATCAGGGAAACCTGATGTTTTATTTATTGGTGGCGACATTTTTCCTAATTTTTATCCTAAAAATGAATATTTATTTAATGATTTTGTTCTTGAATTTTTAATCCCAAAATTTCAACAATTAAAATCTATTTTAAAAGAACAGTACCCCACTATTTTTTTAATTCTTGGGAATGATGATCCAAAATCCGAAGAAAAAAAAATTATTGAGGGGGAGAAGAAAGGGTTATGGAATTATATTCACAATAAGAAGGTAGCCTTAGGCAATTATGCTGTTTATGGATATGCAAATATCCCACCATCACCATTTATTTTTAAAGACTGGGAACGATACGATGTTTCGCGCTATGTTGACCCCGGATGTATTCATCCCACCGAAGGAAAAAGGTCTGTAGTAGAAAACATAGATATTGAATATGCAACCATAAAGGATGATCTAATCAGTTTAACAGGAAATGATTCATTAGAAAAAGCTATCTTTTTATTTCATTCGCCACCTTACCAAACCAATTTAGACCGTGCTGCCCTCGACGGGCAAACATTTGATCATGTTCCGCTGGATGTGCATGTGGGAAGTATTGCTATTCAACGATTTATTGAGGAAAAGCAACCTTTCTTAACCCTTCATGGACATATCCATGAATCATCAAGGATAATGGGCAATTGGAAGCAAAAATTAGGAAAAACATGGATGTTTACTGCAGCCTATGAGTTTCCTAAACTGGCTATTATAAAATTTAATTTACAAAATCTGGATAAGGCAGAACGATTCATTTTATAAATACATTTTGTACATCGCAGAATATTCTGTAATTTCATTGCATCAAAATAAATGAAACGATGAATACATTTGGCAGTAATTTACGGGTTAGTATGTATGGTGAATCGCATGGTAAACAGGTAGGTGTTTTAATTGATGGCTGTCCTGCTGGATTACCTATTATAGAAGATGATTTTACCCACGATTTGATGCGAAGAAAAAGCGGAGCCAAAGGAACAACACCTCGTATTGAAGAAGATAAACCGGAAATATTTTCCGGAGTATTTAACGGTAAAACCACCGGAGCACCTCTACTTATCGTTTTTGAGAATAAAAATGTGAAATCCGAAGATTATCAACAATTACAGAACTTTCCACGGCCAGGTCATGCCGATTTTACCGCTAAATTTAAATATGGAGGATATAACGATTACCGGGGAGGAGGTCATTTTTCAGGCCGGCTTACACTTGGGTTAGTTGCTGCCGGAGTGATTGCTAAGAAATTAATTCATCCTTTAACAATTCAAGCAAATTTGATTGAAGCCGGAGGTGAAAAAAATATAGAAAATGCTATCGATAATGCGATAAAAAAGAATGATTCTATTGGAGGAATTGTTGAATGCAAAGCGCAACAAGTACCTGTGGGTTTGGGAGAACCTTTTTTTAATGCTGTAGAATCATTGATAAGTCATATTGTTTTTGCTATTCCAGCTGTTAAAGGCATCGAGTTTGGAGCAGGATTTAATGCAGCCAAAATGTTTGGCAGCGAACATAATGATGATTTGATAGATACTTCAGGAAAAACAGCTACCAATTTTGCAGGTGGAATAAACGGAGGGATCACCAATGGCAATTTTCTAGTTTTCAGGGTTGCTGTAAAACCAACTTCCAGTATAGCAAAGCAACAAAATAGTATCAATCTTAAATCTGGAAAAATGGAAAAACTTGAGGTTAAAGGCCGTCATGACGCCTGTATTGCATTAAGAGTTCCGGTAGTTGTTGAAGCTGCAACTGCCCTTGTATTAGCTGACCTGATGTTAACCGAACAAAAAATCCCTAAGGTTCTTTTTGAACGAAATGGACGATGAACAAATGTTTTGAATTGTGATGTTTTATTTGGCTTTGAGTATAGAAGTAACTGAATAGCTCTAAATTTTTTTTGTTAGTTAATAAACCTTATACCGAAAGAATTTTTATTCGATAAATATTTATTATTGAATTTTATATAAAGACGAAATACTATTTTTTTAGTATTTTGTCTTTTTGTTTTTTATATTTATATACTTTTTGACATAGCTGTCCTAAATATTTTTAAAATTAAAAAATACAAACGTAATTACAGGTATTTTGGACAGATTTTTACTATTATTAAAAACGAATCCCCCCATTTAAATAAAATCCCTTGTTTATATTTG
>JAYEKP010000228.1:0-7528 GCA_034661075.1 Bacteroidota bacterium | reverse complement strand
AAATATAAACAAGGGATTTTATTTAAATGGGGGGATTCGTTTTTAATAATAGTAAAAATCTGTCCAAAATACCTGTAATTACGTTTGTATTTTTTAATTTTAAAAATATTTAGGACAGCTATGATAACATATTTTTTATCCGCTGTAGTTTAGGACTTAGTAATTTGTTGATGGTTAATTTAATTTTTACTAATTTTGCGGTGGTTTAAACTAATTCAAATTTCCAGATGGAGAACACAAAAGTTTTATTCATTTCACAAGAAATTACACCATATTTACCTGAAACAGAAATATCCAAAATTGGAAGATATTTACCACAGGGGGTTCAAGAGCGGGGGAAAGAAATCAGAACCTTTATGCCAAAATTTGGTTGTATAAATGAACGCCGCAATCAATTACATGAAGTAATCCGCTTATCAGGGATGAATTTAATTATTGATGATACGGACCATCCACTCATTATAAAAGTTGCATCAATTCAAGCGGCAAGAATGCAGGTTTATTTTATCGATAACGAAGATTATTTTCAAAGGAAATATACGCTAAGCGATGAAAATGGGACATATTTTGAGGATAATGACGAACGTAGCATCTTTTTTGCACGCGGTGTATTAGAAACGGTAAAAAAATTACGATGGGCACCCGATATTATTCATTGTCATGGATGGTTTACAGGGCTTGTTCCATTATATATTAAAAAAGCTTATAATGATGATCCTTTATTTATGAACTCAAAAATTGTTTATTCGGTTTATAATGACGAATTTCCTAAACCGCTTAAAAAGGAATTTAAAGATAAATTACTTTATGAAAATATTACAAAAAATGATGTTAAATTATTAAAAACACCCAGTTATATTAATTTAAGTAAGCTCGCTATTGAAATGTCGGATGCTGCGATTATTGGAAGTGAAACAATAAATCCTGAAATTAAAAGTTTTATTGAAAGTTCAGAAAAACCATTTTTAGATTATCAAAACGAAGAGGATTATATTGATGCTTACTCAAACTTTTATGATAAAATTCTTTAAAAAACTTATGACTACACTACAATTATTCCTACAAAAGATTACCATTAAAAATTTTTTAGGGTTAATCTTAATTATTTCGTTTACCACCTTTATTTCATGTGAAGAAGAGATTAGTTCATTAGGAGAAAACCTGATTCCCGAAAGTGATATTATAAAAATCGATACAACTACTTCAATTACTTTTTTAAATTATGTTCAAAAGGGAGATAGTATTTTAACCGAATCGAGAACCAATTATAATATCGGTATTAACTTTAACGACTACTTTGGGCGGATTGATGGACGTTTTGCATCACAGGTTGTACCAAATCTTTTTAATTTCCCTTTCAATGATATTGAATCGTTAGACTCATTAATGCTTTATCTAAAAATTGATAGTATTTGCGGAGTTGAAAACAATACTATTTTTAATGTTTATGAATTAGACTCTGCCATTCTTGAATCTAAAGATTACTATTCCAATTATGAAATTGAAAATATAATTCCTAATTTAAATCAGATTAATACTACTTATCGTAATTCTGGAGATTCATTGTTAGTGTTTAAATTAAGTAGTGCCTTTTATCAAAAATTAACGACCGATGAATTAATCTATGAGGATAAAGTATCATTCTTAGATGAAATTAAAGGAATTACCTTAATTCCGGATAATACTGACGGAGCTTATGGACAACTCTTCAATATCAATTTAGAAAATAATGATTCAAAAATCACAGCTTACTATAAAAATGATAATGAAGGTGATATCGATACCCTCACCTTTGATTACTTTTTTAATGGCTATAAATTTGGACAATACAAAATAAATTACCAGGGTGCCGAAATTAATCATTTCATACAAAACAATTCAGATATATCTGACTCCTTATTATTTATCCAAGGACTTGGAGGTGCTTATTCAACTATCATCATGAATAACCTGAATGGTTGGAATGATTTTAGCTACTCCATATTAAAAGCTGAACTGATTATCCCTGCTGTTGATTTTAGCTATGATGATCAAAGCTTTTATCCGCAAAAATTATTTTTCACCTATACCGATAATAATGGCGATCCTCGCCAAATAGAAGACTATAGTGGAAACTATTTTGGAGGAACTTTGAATGAGGATTACAACTATTTTTCTTTTGATATCTCAAAACACTTTAGAGATATTGTTAATGGAGAAATCAATGATACAAGCCTAGATGTTAGAATAGTTAATAATTCTTCATACCCTCATCGTATTATTTTACAAAATAATATCAAACTAAAAGTTACTTATACAAAACATTAAAAATAATTTTTATGTGCGGAATTGTCGGTTATATTGGCGATAAACAAGCTTACCCCATATTAATCAATGGATTAAAAAGGTTGGAATACAGAGGATACGACTCAGCAGGAATAGCCTTATTAAATACCAAAGTTAATATTTATAAAAAACAGGGGAAAGTTGCCGATCTTGAAAAGCATGTTTTAAAAGATGATATTTCAGGAAATATTGGAATAGGACATACCCGCTGGGCAACGCATGGCGAACCAAATGATATTAACGCTCATCCTCATGTTTCCATGAATGGACACTTTATACTTATTCACAATGGAATCATCGAAAATTATGGCAGATTAAAAGAAAAATTAATCGATCGTGGATATACCTTTAAAACTGAAACCGATACAGAAGTTTTAGCTAACTTAATTGAGTATATTTATTTAAAGGGGCAGGTAAGTGCCGAAATTGCTGTTCGCTTAGCCTTATTCAAAGTTGTAGGAGCATATGGGTTAACCATTATTTGTAAAGATGAGCCAGATAAACTTATTGCTGCACGTAAAGGAAGTCCTTTAGTTATTGGTGTTGGCGAAGGGGAATATTTTATTGCCTCCGATGCTACTCCCATTGTAGAACACACTAAAAGTGTTATTTATTTAAATGATGATGATGTTGCTATTCTTGAACAAGACGGGCTTACCCTTAAAACCATAAAAAATGATAAACTAACACCCAAGGTTCAAAAAATTGACCTGGAAATTGGCGCCATTGAAAAAAATGGATTTGACCATTTTATGCTCAAAGAAATTTTTGAACAACCACGTTCCATTTTAGACACTTTCAGAGGAAGAATATCACTCGACAAAAACGAAATCCATTTAGGCGGATTATACCATGTAATGCCTAAATTGATCGAAGCCAAAAGAATTATTATTATTGGATGTGGAACATCATGGCATGCAGGATTAGTTGGGGAATATTTAATTGAAGATTTAGCCAGAATTCCTGTTGAAGTTGAATATGCCTCAGAATTCAGATACAGAAATCCTATTATCACCGATGAAGATATTGTTATTGCCATTAGCCAAAGTGGAGAAACAGCAGACTCCCTAGCTGCCATCAAAATGGCTAAAGAAGCAGGAGCCACTGTTTTAGGTATATGTAATGTGGTAGGTTCGAGTATCCCACGAGAAACGGATGCCGGAGTATATACCCATGCCGGCCCTGAAATTGGTGTGGCTTCAACCAAAGCATTTACAGCGCAAGTTACTGTCCTAGCTATGATAGCTATGTTGTTAGGTCATGAAAGAAAGCATATTAGCGAAAAAGATTACAATGTTTTAATTAACGAGCTTAATGATATTCCGGCAAAAATAGAAAAAATTCTTACTCATAATGATGATGTACTTAAAGTAAGTGAACTATATAAAGATGTTACAAACTTTCTTTATCTGGGCCGGGGATATTTATATCCCGTAGCACTCGAAGGAGCCTTAAAATTAAAAGAAATCTCCTATATCCATGCCGAAGGATATCCGGCAGCTGAAATGAAACACGGACCCATAGCATTAATCGATGAAAAAATGCCGGTTGTGGTTTTAGCTACAAAAGATAAATCATACGAAAAAATTGTAAATAATATCCAGGAAGTTAAAGCCCGTAAAGGAGTTGTTATAGCTATTGTAAGCGAAGGTGATAAAATAATTGAATCAATGGCTGACCATGTATTGGAAATCCCTGAAGTACGTGAAGAACTCTCGGCTTTACTTACGGTTATCCCATTACAACTGCTATCATACCATATTGCTGTATTAAGAAGTTGCAATGTAGACCAACCCAGAAACCTGGCAAAATCTGTTACCGTGGAATAAAATTAATTAAAAAGGAGCATCTAAAAGCTCCTTTTTTTAATTATAAGCAATCCGCATTTTTTCATCGGCCATTACCGGTTCGATGATTTTTTTCCACATCGGCGAATCCCAGGTTCCTATAACCGAATGGTTATCTAAATATTTCTGAGGAATAGGGTGTGTCCCGTAAACTACTTTTACCTTATAATTATTCTCAATAAACTTTTTAAAATGCTCTATCCTCGGGCAAGGCGGGTATCCAACAATAAGCCCTGTAGCCAAATAAATTACTTCCGCTCCGTTTTTTATCATCTCGGCAGGAGCATATTCCACATTTCCTCCAGGACAACCATCGCACGTAGTGTAACCCACCAGCTCTAACTCTTCGTCTTTAGGATAAATACTAAACGCACCTTCACGATTTCTCATCGCTCTAAAACATTTACCTCCGGCACATGTATGATACCTGTGGCAAATAATAATTCCTATTTTCGTCGTTTTTTTCATGATCTTATTTTTTATAATTAGCAATGATTAGTTCTAATTCACTCATTTTAAAACCATATTGTTTACGCAAATGTCCCAGTTTCGATGAGTTAGAGGTTAACAATGGGAGATCCAGCTTCTGTTTCATATAATCACAGGGGATTTCGTATTTACGACTAACTTCAGATAAGGTCATTAACCCTTTCACTTCAATGGAAGGATCAATATGGTGATGTAGCTCTTCTTCTTTTTCCTGGACATCAGCAACCAGTTCGACTTTTTCTTTTTCTGGATTTGTTTTTTGTATGGATTCTTCTACTGATATATCATTTTCTTTAACCGATAATTTTTGGAACCGTTCTCTTCCCGAAGCCAGCTCACTGGTCTCTACACGAATAAAATAAGGGAATAAAACCATTAGAAGTGTAACAATCATAAATGCCAGGCCACACAAAATCCTTGCTTTTCGATTACCAATGATTCGTTTATATAAACAAATAATCATATTCCAATGCAACACAATGTGTAACACTAAAAATAAAATTAAAGCGATGGCCACATATAAATGAATCTCCCCCCATTGATGGCGGTCTAACCCCCAAAAACGAATATCTACATTATGTCCATATTTAATCCATCGTTCTTCGCCGGATACCAATACATATTTTATAAGCAATCCTAAACCTGCTAAAAACCCCATTAACATAAACATAATGGCATCAATAATAAAATTAACTTTTGCTTTCATAAAATATAATTTAAGGTATTTACGAATCCATATTAATTCCTTTAAGCACAATATCGTTTTCACTTACACCCAAATCCCTGGCAATGACTTTACATTTTGCCTTTAACAAGAAAAATACAGGACGTAATACTTCTGATAAACCCTCGTAATTTCCCTGCCCTTTGCTAATAACCAAATCAGCATGGTTAAATTTTTCGATAAAAGCCGAATTACATAAACGTAAGATGGTAGCAGGAGCTGTACTTCCTGAGGATATAATCTCAGACACTTTGTCTAACCCGGATGCAACAGCATCTTCTTTTACACAGTCGTTAATTACCGGAACTTCTCGTACCACAAACGTTGCAGGTTTTCCCATCGTTTCAATCAATAACCGGTCGAATACCGACTCCCCTGCATTATCTCCAATATACAGAACTGATTTTGCCTTTTGTAAATGCTCTTTAAATTGGGCATAATCAAAAGCTGCAAAATCCTGTTTTAAAATTGTTTGCAAATCATCGATAATGTTATATGATTTATTCACCCCAAGATCCATTACATTCCCGGCAATGGCAATACGAATAGCGGTCAATAATGGATCGTCAGCATGCTGAATACGCTTTTTTAATTCAGTATAAAGTTTTAACGCTTCCTTAATATTTGCTTTTTTTATATCCTTATAGGGGTCGTTATTAAGCGTTATATCCCTGATATTTTTATAAATGTGGTTCCCTGTCTCAGGAGGTGTGGCATTTAACGAGATAGATTTTATCATCTCACCGGTGGAATCCAGCACCTGTTTTATTTTTTCTTCATCATGGGTGGCAAATTTTGCGGCCCGATAGGCTTGTTGCATAAAACAAGGGATACATTCTAAGTAGGTTTTCATATTTAATCTAAAATTTTAATCTCATTCCCGACCTTAAGTGACTAATCTCAAAAGCATTATAAAAAGCACATAATGCAGGCAATTCTGTACAGTGCGACGGGAATATTTCCTGAATATCCTGTCTTTTTAAATATTCAATTGTTTGTTGTGTTTGTTTATTATTCTGTTTTAAATGAAAGCCGCCAATAACAACCCTGAATTTATGAATACCGGTAATCTCTTTCGCATACTCTATCATATTGCAAATCCCGGAATGGGCACACCCGGAAATCAAAACTAATTCTGTCTCCTGGTTAATCTTAATAACTAATCCTGAATCATCAATCACAAAATCCTCTTCTCCTTTTTGGTATTCAAAAGGCGTTGTTTGTGCTTCAAATGTATTCTGTCGTGGAACCTCACCTAAAAAAATAATATCATGAGATATCGAATATGGTTTCCGCGAAGTGATGATTTCAAAACGATTTTGCAGCTCTTCTATCGATAACTCAATCCCAATATTCTCGGTTCCTCCTTTTCTAAATCGCGGATGAAAAACTTCCGGATGGCAAATTAACGATTTGCTATTTAAAAATTTCAGGCCATTGGCATGGTCCCAATGTCCATGGCTAAGAACCACGGTTTTTATGCTTTCAATATCTATGTTAAATCGTTGGGCATTTTGTAAAAAAACATCGGAATGCCCTGTATCAAATAAAACCTGAGTATCTTCATGTTCAATAAAATAGGACAACCCGTGTTCGGCTAAAAACTTACCGGAAGCCGCATTTTCTGTTAATACTGATATTTGCATATCTAATGATTTTAGTTATTCTCTATCGGTATTTTTAAAATTCCCGATTTTATAATAAATAATTTATACTCTGAGCTAAAATTTCGCAGTTCATCCTCAACCCAATGAACATGATTATTTATGGCCTGAATCGCATCATCGGGATTATCAGAAAATATCTTAATCGGAATAAAGTATTCGTTTACCAACTTTATATTTTGACCAAACTGTTTCGAAACAATCACTTTAATATCATTGGCTATAAGCTTTTTTGTAATATTTTCAGCTTTCTTTTCATCAATACCCGTTATTGATTGTTTCATCCTTAAATTCATTTTCTATCTCAAAAATTTTTTCCAATTTCCCGGAAACCAGTTCATATACTACAAACCACATCTGTCCTAAATAATAAAAAAAGATAGCCAATTTAGAGCTCTTGTTTAAAGAGCCCTTATTTTTGTAGTACTAACCAACTAAAATATAAATTGGCTATAAAAACAAATTTAACACTCTTTGCT
>JAYEKP010000227.1:0-7720 GCA_034661075.1 Bacteroidota bacterium | reverse complement strand
TTACAAGAGATTCAGAATGCTTTTGGCTATATATCCGAAGAAGCGATTGTACAGGTCGGGAACTATTTAAAAATGCCAACAAGCAAAATATATGGTTTAGCTACTTTTTATAATCAATTTTGTTTTACACCTAAAGGAAGATATCACATAAGAATTTGTAATGGCACCTCTTGCCATGTAAATAGCAACCATTTAATAATAAAAGAAATTGAGAAAATACTGGGTATTAAAGATGGAGAAAATACGAAGGATAATAGGTTTAGCCTTGAATTGACCTCGTGTATGGGTGTTTGTGGAATGGGGCCTGTTATGGCGGTTAACAATAAATATTATACTTGTTTAACCGTTAAAAAGCTCAATAAAATTATCCGGGATTATCAGCAAATGGACGAGTGAGTATTATGAATAATAACATTAAAGAAATATTAATCCAAAATTTACTAATTCCAACTGATATTAAGTTGGATAAAAAGATATTAGAAACTTTACAATTGCTCCGAAGAGAGAAGGTTTCTAGCCCAATTATTACTATTAGTTCAAACACTTCTTCAAAAATCGCTGGAATTGATGAGATTAAGAAACAAATTGAAAATTATATCGATGAAAGAAACCTGGATGTTACCATAATCGAAGTTGGAAGTTTAGGTATAAGTACTTTGGAGCCTATAATTTCAGTTCAACTCCCTGGAAAATCAAAGGTTTTTTTTAAGCATATAGATACGGATAATATTTTTTTAATTCTTGATGGTATTTTTAATAATTATATTCTGCAAGAATATGTGCTAGGACAACAAAAAAATGAGATACACGAACCCTGGGAGCAAGTTCCATTTCTTGAAGAGATTGCGTATTTTAGTTTTCAGCAACGATTAATTCTTAAACAGTGTGGTTTTATTGATGTAAATTCTATCAATGAATATATTGCATTTGGAGGTTATCAAACTTTTGTAAAAACCATAAATAAAAATACTCCTGCCGAGGTTTGTGATATTATTGAAAAAAGTATGCTTAGAGGAAGAGGTGGAGAAGGATATCTTACAGGGAAAAAATGGAAAATAGCTTCATCCACACCTTCACCTCAAAAATATTTAATATGTAATGCCGGAGAGAGTGATCCCGGCGCTTTTATGGAACGCTTTCTTATGGAGAGCGATCCGCATAAAGTGATTGAAGGAATTGCTATTGCTGCTTATGCTATAGGTGCACAAAAAGCATTTATTTATATCGAATCGAATTATGATTTGGCTATTGAGCGAATCAAAAAGGCCATAGATCAAGCTATAGAATATGGATTACTGGGCCATGATATAATGGGAACTGGATATAATTTAGAGATTATAATTAAACAAGGAGCCGGGGCATATGTTTGTGGCGAAGAAACAGCTTTGATTAAAAGTATTGAAGGTAAACGCGGAAAGCCGCATTCTAAACCTCCTTACCCTGCAACCAAAGGACTATTTGATCAACCTACCGTAGTAAATAATGTGGAAACATTAGTGAATATCCCGATTATTTTAAATAAAGGAGCTGAATGGTTTAAATCTATAGGAACAGAAGACAGTAAAGGAACCAAAGTTTTTTCTATTTCAGGAAAAGTTGAATATTCCGGATTAGTTGAGGTAGAAATGGGTACGAAAATTCGTGATATAATTTTCCGTGTTGCCGGAGGAATTCGTAATAACAAAAGATTTAAAGCAATACATATAGGTGGCCCTTCAGGCGGTTGCTTAACCGAAGATCACTTAGATACGCCCATCGATTTTGAATCGATTATGCTGGTTGGAGCATCTTTAGGTGCTGCTAGTTTGATTGTTTTAGATGAGGATAACTGTGTTATCGATACGGTTAAATATTTCATGAATTATCTGCAAAAAGAAAGTTGCGGTATTTGTATCCCTTGTCGAGAAGGAACCCGAAGGATGTATGAAATTTTGGAAAATATTAGCAGACGGCCGAAAGATGAATATGCAACCTTACAGCGTTTTAAAGGCGTTATGCAGCTGGAAACGTTGGCCGAAGTATTAAAAGACACATCTATGTGTGGTTTGGGACGAAAAGCAGCGAATCCTGTGCTTAGCACATTAAAATGGTTCCGAGACGAATATGAAGAGCATATTTTTGAGCGAAATTGTTCTGCTGGCGTTTGTCAGGAGCTACGAACCTTCGAAATCAATGTGGATGCTTGTACCGGTTGTACTTTATGTGCTAAAAAATGCCCTACAGGCGCTATTTTTGGAACACCTAAAAATGTTCATTTTATTGTTCCGGATAAATGTGTTGGTTGTGGTATTTGTTTTGAAACGTGTAAGTTTTCAGCTATTATCAGTCAATAACGAAAGTACTTATGTCTGTAAATATTGAGGTAAATAATAAAACAATACAAGCAAAAAAAGGAGAAACAATCCTTGAAGCATTAAACAGAAATGGTATAAAAGTTCCAACTTTATGCCGTATGCAAGGTTTTTCACCCACAGGGGCTTGCCGTTTGTGTGTGGTGGAAGTGGACGGTAAATCGGGGCTAATTCCCTCTTGTTCTTATCCTATTGAACAACCCATGAGAATATGGACTCATTCGCCCAGGGTGATCCGAGCCCGAAAAATGTTGGTAGAATTGCTTTTGTCGAATCATCCTGACGATTGTTTGTATTGCATACGAAATGGAAATTGTGAGTTACAGGAATTGGCTGTTGAGTTAAATGTTCGTGAAAGACGTATATCGGGAGAAAAATCTAAAAAAAACCTTGACCAGTCCAGCCCTGGAATTGTTCGAGATCCTTCAAAATGCATTTTATGTGGCCGTTGTATTCGAGTTTGCGAAGAGATACAAGATGTTTCTACCTTTGATTTTATTCATCGTGGAAATTCAACGCTTGTTGCTACATCGATGAGTAAGGACCTGAATTTTTCGAACTGTATAAATTGTGGACAATGTATAATGGTTTGCCCAACCGGTGCATTACATGAAAAAACTAGTTTTGATATTATTCAGGAAATGCTTAATAATAAGGATATAAAAGTTATTGCGCATTATTCATCTACTGTTCCTGTATCATTGGCAAACGAATTAGGCTTAAAACCAGGAAAAGATTTAAACGGATTGTTAAATGCAGCACTTAAACGTATAGGGTTTGATAAAGTATTCGACAGTTCATTTGCTGCTGATGTAGCAATTTATGAGCAGGCTGCCGAATTAGCAGATCGCATAAAAAACGAAGAAAATTTACCTATGTTTAGCAGCTGTTGTCCGGGGTGGATTAAATATATGGAGCAGTCACATCCCGATATGATTGATTTAGTTTCTACAACAAAATCTCCTCAGCAAATTCTAGGAACCCTAATTAAAGGATACTATGCTGAAAAAACACAATTATCTACCGAAAAAATATTTACCATATCAATAACTCCCTGTACAGCTAAAAAGTTTGAAGCACAGCGAGAAGAAATGACACACAAAGGAGTTTCTGATATTGACCAGGTAATTACTACTCGCGAATTGATTAAATTGATTCGTCTTTATGGTATTGATATCCATTCGTTAAATGAAGAGTTTTCTGATGATCCTTTTAATATTCGATCATCAGCAGCAAAACTTGTAAGTGTTTCAGGGGGGGTAACAGAGGCGATAGCACGTACACTCAACTATTTTTTTAATGGAGAAGAATTATCTCCAATCCAGGTTACAAAACTAAGAGGGATAAAAAATAAAAAGGAAATTGTCCTGAAAATGGGCAAAAAAAATATAAACTTTGTATTGGTTAGCGGATTAAAAAGTGCAAATAAAATCATAGCTGAAATACGCGAAGGAAAAAATAAAGCAGATTTTATTGAAATAATGGCCTGCCCCGGAGGATGTATTAACGGAGGAGGACAACCTTTTTGTAATGATGAAAAGGTGCAAAAAACGTTGATAAAAACGATTTACAATATTGATGATAAAGAAGCTATTAAAGTAGCTCATAAAAACCCTGGAGTTATAAAATTGTATAAAGATTATTTGAAGGAGCCATTAAGCCGGTTGAGTTATAAAAATTTACATACCGGATATAAAGAGAGAGAAGTATTATTGTAAAATGCAGAATGAAAAAAAATGATAACCGGAAATTCAAATAAAAATCGTGATTTGGTATACACCCTTAAAAATCGGTGTCGGGTATGTTATACCTGTGTTCGCGAATGCCCTGCAAAAGCCATTAAGATTATTAACGGACAAGCCGAAGTATTAAACGAGCGCTGTATTGTTTGTGGTAATTGTACGAAAGTCTGCAGCCAGGGCGCAAAAGTTTTTTTGCATACCATCGATAAGGTAAATGAATTGTTACAGACAAACAAAAAGAATATTGCCATAGTAGCTCCAAGCTTCCCGGCTGAATTTGAAGAAATAACCGATTACAAAATTCTTGTTTCCATGATTCGCCAGCTGGGATTTGATGTGGTTTCTGAAGTTGCTTTTGGAGCCGATTTAGTGGCTACGCAATATCATAAGTTGGTAAAAGAAGAAGATACCGGTAAATGTTATATTTCATCTGATTGCCCTGCCATTGTTTCTTATATTGAACATTATCATCCTAACTTAGTTGATAATCTGGCACCTATACCTTCGCCAATGGTTGCCATGTCTAGAGTGATGCGTAAAAAATATGGCGATCAAACCAATATTATATTTATAGGCCCTTGTGTAGCTAAGAAGGCTGAATCAGATGAGGTGGATGAGATGATTACTTTTGCCGAACTGCGCGAAATGTTTACCGATAATAAGATAAAACCTTTTGATGTTAAACTCACCGAATTTGATCCTCCATTAGGAGGTAAAGGGGCTGTTTTTCCTGTGAGCAGAGGATTACTTCAAACGGCCGAAATTACCGATGATGTATTGCATGGAAGTATTATTGTGGCTGAAGGGAGAAATGATTTTCAGGAAGCTATTAAAGAGTTTGAAGACGGGTTAATACAATCTCAATATCTTGAGTTATTAGGTTGCGAAGGTTGTATTATGGGCCCCGGGATGACCAATAGACAAAGACATTATGCTAAAAGAAGCCTGGTACATAATTATGTGAAGCAAAAAATTAAAAACCTTGATCACAAAAAATGGAAAAATGATCTTGAAACCTATCTGATGATAGATCTTTCGGCACAATACAAAGCACGGGAGAGGATGTTAGATAGCCCTGAAAAGAAAGAAGTGGAAGCAGTTTTAGAATCTATGGGGAAAAAATCGTTGAAAGATCATCTGAATTGTGGTGCTTGTGGTTATGAAACTTGTGAAGAACATGCCAAAGCAATTGTTCAGGGATTAGCCGAAATAGAAATGTGCTTACCCTATACTATTGAAAAATTACATAAATCTGTAAACGAACTAGCGGTTACCAATGAGAAACTTACCACTATGCAGCAGGCATTGCGGCAATCAGAAAAAATGGCTAGCATGGGACAACTTTCGGCTGGAATTGCTCATGAGCTCAATAATCCGTTAGGAGTAGTGATTATGTATGCTAACATTTTACTGGATGAAACACCTAAAGATTCCCTATTATACAAAGATTTAAAATTAATAGTTGAACAAACCAATCGATGTAAAAAAATTGTAGGGGGATTGTTAAACTTTGCCCGCAAAAATCAGCTAAATGCCTCTGAAGTTAATGTCGCCGATTTGGCTAAACAAAGTACCGATGCAGTTGTATTACCGGGAAATATTAATGTTAATATTGATACTTCAAAATTAAAGAATCCTATTGCATCGATCGACCAGGAACAAATGTTACAAATACTCTCAAACCTAATGAAAAATGCCATCGACGCTATGCACGATGGGGGTCAGTTAGATATTATTATTGAAGATTCTGATCGGGATGTTGTTTTTTATGTTAAGGATAGCGGATGCGGTATTAAAGCAGATGATTTGGATAAGATTTTTGAACCATTTTATACCACAAAAGAAATTGGCAAGGGTACTGGGCTTGGTTTAGCTACAGCATACGGAATTGTAAAAATGCATAAAGGTAAAATTACGGTTACCTCAAACGCCGATCCTGAGCAAGGCCCAACAGGAACAACATTTAGAATTGCAATACCCAGAATGCAATAAAAAAAGGAAAGTTATGGGACAAGATAAAAAAGTAATATTAATTGTGGATGACGATATGGATTATCTTTTTCAGATGAGAATGCATATCGAAAGTTTTGGTTTTGAGGTGGTAACTGCTGAAAGCCAACGTGAAGCAGAAAAGGTTATTGAAAATACAAAACCCGATTTGGCTATCTTAGACCTGATGATGGAAAGTGATGATAGTGGTTTTATTTTATCGTATAAAATGAAACGGAAATATCCTGATGTACCTATCATTTTGGCAACAGCAGTGTCTTCCGAAACAGGAATGTCGTTTGGTGTAAACACCCAAAACGATAAGCAATGGATTAAAGCTGATCTATACCTTGAAAAGGGAGTTAGGAAAGATCAATTGCATAAAGAAATTAATAAATTGCTCAAAATTTAAAATTAAATTTACCGAATGGATAAACTCAATGTTTTAGTTGTTGATGACGAACCTGGAATAAGGTCTGGAGTAAGCCGTATCCTAAATAACTTTTCGGTTAGTTATCCATTTATGGATAGCAATTATGGATTTAATGTTGTTGAAACCTCTACCGGCGAGGATGCTATTGAAATCATAAAAGAACAAACAATTGATATTGTTTTGCTGGATAATAAACTTCCAGGAATTCAAGGAACAGATGTGTTAGAACATATTAATAAAAATCAACCCGAAATACTGGTTATGATGATCACCTCGTATGCATCGTTAGAGCTTGCAGTAAAAGCTACAAATCAAGGTGCTTACGATTTTATTCCCAAACCATTTACTCCACAAGAACTTAAATCAGCACTGGAAAATGTATCCAAACATATTTTCCTGCGCGGCATGACAAGAAAATTAAATAAGGAGGGTAAGGAAATCCGATACCAGTTTCTATCGGTATTATCGCATGAATTAAAAGCTCCGTTAAATGCTATTGAAGGATATTTAAAAATAATGCAGGAAAAACAGGCCGGAGAAATGATTGAAGATTATGAACAGATGATCGATCGTTCTTTACACCGTATTAAAGGTATGCGGAATCTTATCATGGACTTACTCGATTTAACAAAAATTAAGCTGGAGAAGAAAACGGATAAGTTCCAACAAATAAAAGTTTCTGAGATAGCCCAAAATGCCATTGAATCCATCAATCCATATGCTATTCAAAAAGATATTCAGATATTTCTCCATGATAACCAGGATGTTGAGATAAATATTGATCCGGGAGACTTAGAAATCATTTTTAATAATTTAATTTCTAATGCAGTAAAATATAATAAACAAAACGGCAGAGTGGATGTTTTTATTAAAAAACAGTATAACTTACTGATTATTAAAGTTAAAGATACAGGAATAGGGTTGTCTGAAAGTGAGATAAAAAATCTTTTTGAAGAATTTTTTCGGGTTAAAAATGAACAAACAAAACATATTACAGGTAGTGGTTTAGGATTACCTATTGTACGCAAAGTATTGGATATTTATAATGGAGATATTCAGGTTGAAAGTAAAATAGAAGTAGGAAGTACCTTTACCGTAAATTTACCTGTTTAATGAACAGTATTAATAAAAAAAAACTTTAATATTATAAAGAATCACATCTGTCCTAAATAATAAAAAAAGATAGCCAATTTAGAGCTCTTGTT
>JAYEKP010000226.1:0-7722 GCA_034661075.1 Bacteroidota bacterium | reverse complement strand
TACCCTATTATGGGCAGGCGATATTTTATTCTTCTATGCCATATTTGGTTTTATATTGATATTATTTAGAAAAAAATCGACCCGTGGTTTAAAAAAATGGATCATAGCAATGATTCTCATTCCAATGGTTATTACCGGATTTGCTGTTTTAATGATTTCTTTAGGCAAAATGCATCCGGAGGGAGCCCGACAAATCGAAGCTTCGTTTGCCCAGCAGGAACAAAACATGAAAAATATAATACACCAGGCACTTGATATCTATGCCAATGGCTCATTTGCAGAAATTTTCACCATGCGATTAACCGAATGGAGATTCTCTTTAAATGGAATATTCTTCTTTTATCCCAATGTTTTTGCCATGTTTCTGTTGGGTTTTTATATCGCTAAAAAAGGGTGGTTATTCAATATAAAAGAAAACAAACCCATTTTTCGAAAAATGTTTTGGTATGGATTACTGTTGGGAGTTATTGGCAATACTGTTTACACTTTGGGCATGGAACAATCGAGCCAGATGGATATGAATCCTACCACATTAATTGTCATTACAGGATTTGGTTTTGGCGTACCCGCCATGACCCTCTTCTATATCGCTACATTTGCATTAATTACAGAAAAGGGATTATTAAAATGGTGTACCAAACATTTGGCTCCGGTAGGACGTATGGCACTTACAAACTATCTTTTGCAAACTCTTATTTGTACAACTCTATTTTATAGTTATGGAGCCGGTTTATATGGCCAAATGAATATTTGGCAGGGAGTTATTTTAACATTCGTAATATTTATAATCCAAATTCTCTTTAGCCGATTTTGGTTAAACCGATATTATTACGGGCCTTTTGAATGGCTATGGAGAAGCCTGACTTACAAAAATATACAAAAATTTAAACTCGATTAATTAACTTAATACTTATTCTTATGATGAATACGGCTACCATAATATCCTTCACGATTTATATTGTAGGGATGCTTGCCATAGGTTTTTATTTTTATTACCGGACTAAAAATATTTCCGACTATGTTTTAGGAGGCCGAGGGTTGAATCCAGTTGTTGCAGCATTATCTGCCGGTGCTTCTGATATGAGTGGATGGTTGTTGCTGGGCCTGCCGGGATTAATGTATACTACAGGAATTAGTGGCAGCTGGATTGCCATAGGTTTAACTATTGGTGCTTTCTTAAACTGGCATTATATCGCAAGGCCATTACGCAATTTCACTGAAAAACTCGATGATTCCATTACTATCCCAGGCTTTATAGCCAACCGTTTTAACAGCAAAAATTTACGCATAGTATCTTCTATTGTAATCCTTATCTTTTATACTTTGTATGCCTCATCCGGCCTGGTTGGCGGAGCTAAACTCTTTGAAGCAACTTTTGACCTTGATTATCAAACCGCATTGATTGTGGGAACCATCGTAATTGTATCTTATACATTCCTTGGTGGTTATAATGCCGTTTCGTGGACTGATTTTTTCCAGGGGACCCTAATGATGCTGGCATTAATTATTGTTCCCATTATTGCTATTAATGAAATTGGAGGCCTTGCGGAAACAATACATGTAGTACGGAACTTTAATGCTGATTACCTGAATATCTGGACGGGAACAACATTTATAGGGATTATATCATTACTTGCCTGGGGCCTGGGATATTTCGGACAACCACATATTCTGGTTCGGTTTATGTCAATTAACAAGGTAGAGAATGTAAAAAACGCCAAATACGTTGGGATGAGTTGGATGATTATTTCTATTGTAGGTTCGTTAATGGTTGGATTTATTGGTATTGCTTACGTTGCAGCTCACGATGTTAGTTTACTGGATAGCGAAAAAATATTCATTCTGCTTTCAGAACTTCTTTTAAACCCTTGGATTGCAGGTTTTGTGCTGGCAGCAATCCTTGCTGCTATTATGAGTACGATAGACTCTCAACTACTGGTTTCATCTTCTTGTTTAACGCGAGATATTTATGAAAAAGTGATCAAGCAAAATGCCAGCGATAAAGAACTCGTTTGGATTGGCAGAGCCACCATAATTGCAATAGCCTTAATTGCATTTTACATCTCTACCGATCAGGATTCAACGGTATTATCGTTGGTAGCTTATGCATGGGCAGGTTTTGGCGCTGCTTTTGGGCCTATTATAATTCTTTCGTTATACCATAAAAATATTTCTGCTGGAGGTGCTTTGGCCGGAATGATAACCGGAGCTTCTACTGTTTTAATCTGGAAACAACTGGAAGGTGGATTGTTTGATTTATATGAAATTTTACCGGGATTTATTTTTGCTTTAATCGCCATTGGTATTTTTAGCAAACTATTCCCCGTTAAACAAGAGCAAAAAGATCAATATTTAAACATACGGGCAGGCAAATAATATTATGCCCTCGGATGAAACTGAATTATGGCATCACGTAAATATTCACGATCGAGATGCGTGTAGATTTCGGTAGTGATAATAGATTCATGTCCCAGCATTTCCTGTACGGCACGTAAATCTGCCCCTCCATCAATCAGGTGGGTTGCAAACGAATGACGAAAAGTATGCGGGCTGATGTTTTTCTTTATTCCGGCTATTTTTGCCAAATTTTTTACAATGGTAAAAATCATCACTCTCGTCAGTGGTTTTCCGCGACGATTGAGAAAAACAATGTTCTCTCCCGATTTATCAATGGTTGAAAGCAAATTTCTATCTTGAAAATAAAACTGAATTTCTTTTATGGCTTTTTGCCCGATAGGTACTAATCTTTCTTTATTTCCTTTCCCGCTTACTTTAATAAAGCCATCCTTAAAAAAAAGGTTGGTAATACGCAGGTTAATTAACTCAGAAACCCTTAAACCACAACTATACAACGTTTCTATAATGGCTTTATTCCGTTGCCCTTGAGGATTACTCAGATCAATAGCACCAATAATCCGGTCAATTTCTTCAATAGATAAAACTTCGGGTAGTTTTCGGCCAATATTAGGTGTTTCTAATAGCATTGTAGGATCTTTATCAATATAATCTTCAAGAATTAAATATTTATAAAATGCTTTCAATCCGGAAATAATTCTCGCCTGCGAAAGGGCATGTAGCTCCATTTCATTTATCCAACCAATAAAATCTTTTAGATGGTTTAATGTGATTTGTTTAGGAGAGTCTTTTAAATGATTGATTTCTAAAAATCGCACAAACTTTCTAATATCTCTTTCATAGGACATGATCGTATTTTGTGAGAGTGCCTTTTCCAGCTTCATATAATTTTTAAATTGCGCTATAGCTGATTCCCAGTTCATTTATTACTTATTATCCAGTGATTATTAATCATTAAATATAAATATTATTGTATGATTATGTTAGATTTTATTGGTAATACTATTAACATTGAATAGATTCAACATTTTAAGTTAAAGATCTTTCAAAGTTAATGTTATTCATTAAATTTGCATAGGAAGTTTACAAAGCAACTATGAAAATTCAAATTATTAACGGCCCAAATTTAAATTTACTGGGACAACGAGAAAAAGAAATATATGGTGAAGTATCTTTTGAAAAGTACTTACAATTACTCAAAGATCATTTCAAAGATTTTGCGATTGAATATTTTCAATCCAATATTGAAGGTGAAATTATTGATAAAATCCACGAAACAGGATTTAGTTTTGATGGTATTATTATAAATGCTGGCGGCT
The DNA here is from genome assembly GCA_034661075.1 of Bacteroidota bacterium. GTDB lineage: Bacteria > Bacteroidota > Bacteroidia > Bacteroidales > UBA12077 > UBA12077. The sequence continues at coordinate 4,048 of JAYEKP010000226.1, read as the reverse complement.
ACACTCATACGTCAGTTGCTATTGCCGATGCAATAGCTGCTGTAAATACACCGGTTATAGAAGTGCATATTTCTAATATTTTTGCTCGTGAAGAATACCGGAAAAATACACTTATTGCAGAGAAGTGTATAGGATCAATTTCCGGTTTTGGCCTCGATAGTTATCGTTTGGCTATTGAAAGTTTACGCGTTTTTAATGAGTAGCATACCATAGAAAAGATTCTATTTCCATTTTAATAAATTAACGATAAAAGCAATTTACAAATAACCCCAGATTATGATAAAGAAAACCAAAATAGTAGCTACCATTTCGGATAAAACATGTACACCCAATTTTATAAAAAAACTTTTCGAAAATGGAATGGATGTTGTTCGAATGAACACAGCTCATCAAAGGCCTGAAGATGCCTTAAAAATTATTCAAGATGTACGATCTGTTTCCGAAAAGATAGCATTACTTATTGATACCAAAGGGCCTGAAGTAAGAACAACCAAAACAGACCGGATTATTCAGATTCAAACCGGACAGAAAATAATGATTAAGGGTGATCCGGATAAAGAATCTACCGATGAATGTATTTATGTATCCTATGCTGGTTTTGTTAACGAAGTGCCCGATAATACTAAAATATTGATTGATGATGGATATGTTGAACTGGAAGTAATTAAAAAACAGGGAAATTCGTTGTTATGCAAAGCACTTAATGATGGCGAAGTAAAAGGGCGCAAAAGTGTGAATGTGCCAAATGTCCATTTTAGCCTGCCATGCTTAAGCAAACGAGATAAGGAATTTATCCGTTTAGCTATTGAACAGGATATTGAATTTATTGCGCACTCGTTTGTTCGCAGTAAAGAAGATGTTTTAGAAATCCAGAAAATATTAGACGAACATGACAGCCAGATTAAAATAATAGCCAAAATTGAAAATCAACAAGGCGTTGATCATATCGAGGAAATTTTAGATTACGCTTATGGTGTTATGGTTGCCCGCGGTGATTTGGCTGTAGAAATACCTTACGAAAAAATCCCTGGCATCCAGCGGGAGTTAATCAACAAATGTATTGAGCGACGTAAGCCAGTGATTATCGCCACCCAGATGTTACATTCCATGATTCAGAGTCCACGGCCTACTCGTGCTGAGGTAAATGATGTAGCCAGTGCAGTATATAATAATGCCGACGCTATAATGCTTAGTGATGAAACAGCCAGTGGTAATTATCCTGTTGAATCTGTTTGTACAATGGCACGCATTGCCACAGAAATTGAGAAATCAAAAGATTTAATCCATGATATACCGATTGTAGTAATCAATAATCAGGTGGCAGCATTCCTGATAAAAACGGCAGTACAAGCATCCGTAAGCCTGGATGCAAAAGCTATTATTGCCGACTCTATGTCGGGCCGTACTTTAAGAAGCCTTGCTGCTTACCGAGGAGCAAAACCCATTTTTGCCCAATGCTATTCAAAGCGCACCATGCGTGAAATGGCATTAAGCTATGGAGTGATTGCCAGCTATATGAGCCCTAAAGATACCTCCCACGAATTTTTGCTCGAAGCTTTAACCAACCTGTTAAACGAGCAAACATTAAATAAAGATGATCTTATTGTTGTTGTTGCCGGTAATTTCGGGCGTAGCTATGGAGCCTCATATACCGAGATTGGAACTCTTGAAAATCTTATGGGAACGTTCTCTCATTAAACATTTAGTAGAATAAAAAAGCTGGCAACGTAAAAATATTGCCAGCTTTTTTTATTTATAGTACAATTTAACTACTATCTTAATTTCACATTCCCATATTTGGTCTGAATATACACTTCTGATTTTGTTTTTTCATCTTCGCCTACGATTCCTTCAACAGATAGGGAGTTGCTTTCTTTAATTCGGCTCACTCTCCCTGTTTCAGGATAATCGATATCGGCATATTTAGCATACCCTTTAATTTGGTACGAAACATTGTCATCAATTCCTAACTTAATTCCTCCATACTCATTATCGATATCAATTTTTTCAAATCCTTTGGGGATAAAATCAACAAATATACCTCCGTAACGATTTTCCACGTCAAGCAACTTGGAAATTTCTCTAAATTCCAATTCGGTATATCCTGTTGTGCCAACAAAATTGGTGATGTTCCCAATTTTGTAATTGTCATATTTTGATTCACAAACAATTGAACTGCTTTGGTCAACATAAAATTTAGAATATTTAGTAACTGCAATTAAAGCTTTACTTTGTTCAATCTCTAATTTTGAATATTTTAAAGTAACATTAAGCCACTCACATTCATCAATTGTACCATTCGAATAACCAAGTAATACTTCGCTAAAAGGCTTTTTATTGCCACGAATTATTTTATTAATCTTCAAATTTCCGTATTTAACATCAACAATTGCATGTCCATATATTTCATTGATAAATACATTTCCGTATTTATTTTCTAAATCGAGCTTGATATTTTTCGGAATTTTTATGTCATAATCGATACTAAATTCTTTTTTTGTATCACTAAATGTAAAATTCCATTTGCTAAATTTGCTATCAATGGTTGTAATTGCTTTAATTGTATTTCCTTCTTGCAAAATGTCAACATGAATATACTCAAGAAGTTCTTTGGCTTTATCTTTATTTTTATGGTCAACTGAAATAGTAACATCTATTACCACCTGGTTTTTATCCCAGTTATTGATATCCACATCGCCAAATTTATTTTCGATAAAAAGCAGGGTATTTTGATCTGCACTAAACTCTTTATGCAGATTTTTCGAGAATTCGTCAGCGGCAGAAAATGCTGCTGAAACTACTAATATTTGTATAAAAAATATTAATAAGATGGATTTAAATGTTGGTGCTTTCATAGTTCTCAGATTTTTGTTGTTCTATATTTTTAACTTGTTGTAACTGTCCTAATATTTGGTTCATTACCTCAACTTTTAGTTGGTAATGTTGTATCATGGCATTAATTACTCTTTCGTCGTTTGGATTTAGAGTTAAATCTTTTTTCAAATTTTCATAAATTGAATCCATTTCATTAAGCTCTTTCATTAACATTTCTTTTTGCGTGCTGTCGATAAAAGAAAAGTCATTTATTTCGCTGTATTTCTGATTTACCATTCTAGTATAATACAATTCTACCTCGCTGTACTCTAGTGAAATCTCTCGTAATGCAATTCCGTCTTTTACAGCGGTTGGTGTAAATGTTTTATCATAAACCCAAAGACCGGAGAGTACTACCAGTAGGGTAACAACTGCTGCTTTAAGCATAAAGCCTAATGTAAAAGTTTTGCTCTTGCTCTTATGCAGTTGTTTCAACTTTTGTTCAAACCGGTCGAAGTGACCTTCGTCGGGTTCAAACGAATCGAACACTGATCGATTTTCATTAATTATTTTTTCCAGATCTTTCATATTTAGTTGGTTTTTGCTTTTTCTTCTATTCTTTTCAATAACTTTTGTTTTGCCCTGGCACATTGTGATCTCGATGTTGAGCTGCTTATATTCAATATCTCGCTAATTTCGTCATGATCATAACCTTCAATTAAATAAAGCGATAAAACAATCCTATAACCATCCGGTAATTTGTTTATCTCATCTTTAATCTCTTCTGCCTTAATCTTCAACTCTTCCTCTTTAAAAATTTCCTTTTCGTCTTTTTTTTCTTTTAACTCAAACAACGAATCTTCAATCGATTCCATGTCGAGCTTTCTTTTCCTCAACTCATCGAGCGAATGATTAATTACAATCCTTTTTAGCCAGGCTCCAAAACTTACTTCTCCTTTGTAAGTTTGAATTTTTTCAAATGCTTTTAAGAACGATTCCTGCATAATATCTTCAGCTTCTAAACTATCATTAACAATACGTAAGCAGGTATTATACATTGCTTTATAATATAGTTTATACAGTTAAAACTGAGCTTGTTGCTCTCCCGACTTACATCGGTCAATAATATCCTGATGGATATTATTGTATATATTTTCCTGTTTATTCATATTCCGATTTAAAGACGTTAATAAAAGAACTGCGCTGCACAATCTTCACAATTTATTAATTTTTA
>JAYEKP010000225.1:0-7724 GCA_034661075.1 Bacteroidota bacterium | reverse complement strand
CGCCTGGGTAGATGCACCAACTGTTAATCCTAATAAAATAGTAACAATATCAATTAATGAATTCCGTGCTGTTTCAGCAAGCCGCCTGGTAACCGTTGATTCTTTTAATAAATTACCAAAGAATAACATTCCTAATAAAGGCAAAGAACTTGGTGATATATAAGCTGTTAACAATAATCCGACAACAGGGAACATTATTTTCTCAAATTTAGAAACCGAACGGGGTGGTTTCATTCTAATTTTACGTTCTTTCTTGGAAATTATCAATCGCATAAAGGGCGGTTGAATAATTGGAACCAGTGCCATATATGAATAAGCTGCAATAGCAATAGGCCCAATAAGATGTGGAGCAAGTTTTGAGGATAAGAAAATTGCAGTTGGCCCGTCAGCACCACCAATGATTCCAATTGCACCTGCTTCTGCCGGGGTAAAGCCTAACACTAATGCGCCCAGAAAAGTTAAGAAAATACCGATTTGAGCAGCAGCACCAAGAATCATTAATCGTGGATTCGAGATCAATGAAGAAAAATCAGTCATTGCTCCAATTCCTAAAAAAATTAGTGGTGGATAAATTCCCTGCCGCACCCCAAAATAGAGATAATTCATTACACTACCTTCTTCATAAATCCCTAGTTGTAAGTTAAATCCTTCGGCCTGGAAAAAAGGAATATTTCCAATAATAATTCCAAATCCAATAGGGATAAGCAATAAGGGTTCATAATTGTAACGAATAGCAAGAAAAATAAAAAATATACCCACAACAATCATCAATAAGTGGCCGGGTGTAGCATTATAAACTCCAGTATATTCGTAAAAATTCAGCAATCCGGCTACAGCTCCAGAATGATTTTTAAATATCTCTCCATCAACGATCAATTGATCGTTAGTTAGATTTGCTATTTTGGGTTTTAATTTTTGATTATTAAACTCAAGGTAGATAGAGTTATCAATAACATTCCATTCTCCTCTAAATTTTGTTTTGATAGAATCGAGAACAAAAGTTTGATCTGCATTAAAAGAAATCGTTTTGTATCTTTCTATTGTTCTGTCATTATCGGCACTAATCTTATATCCATCGGATTTATTGACCCATTTACCCTTTGTAAGTATTTTATTGAAATCATCGGCATTTGCAGAAAAAATTCCTGAAAAAAGCAAAACAAATGTTCCAATGACTAACCAAAACTTTTTCATATTATTTATCAATTATTTTACGCTGATTAAAATTTATTCCATTTCGGCTAAAACATCATTCTGAAGAACCGCATCTCCTTCCTTAACTTTGATACTGGTTATTTTCCCATCTTTTTCCGATTGAATATTATTTTCCATCTTCATGGCTTCCATAATCATTATGGTTTCGCCTTTCTTCACTTCATCTCCTTCTTTTTTAAGAACTTTAAAAATATTTCCGGGTAAAGGAGCATTTAGTGATGAAGCTCTCTTGCTTACCGATTTCTTAATCTTACTATCTTTACGATCAACGGGAACATTTGATCGTACAAGTTTAGGTGTTTTGGGCGTTTTTAACTCTTTTTGATGAACCTCAACTTCATATTGAGTACCATTCACTTCAACAAAAGCGATATTATCTTCGTAGTCTTTTACTTCAACATCATAATCGTTACCACGAATTGTGAATTTAAATTTTTTCATTGTTTATTTTTTTATTTTCTTGGCCAAACTCTTAATCCATAAATTTTTGAACTCCAGGGAGAATATGTTTTTCTCACCCGTTTTATCGTAATCACATTACTTTCTTCGTCGTGCAAATCACTAAAATAGTAGTGCAAAGCCATAGCAATAGCAGCACTTGTATCTCCCGGAAGATGTAATTCTGAATCAGGAATATCTGCTTGTTTTGATTGTTCTTTTAGCTTTTTCCTGGTTTTATAATAAATAATTTTGGGTGTTTGTGTAAAAACAACAACCAGTAAAACCAAAGCAGCAAAAACAATTAACCAGCCGACAATAGCAATGGTTGCACCCTGTCCGGGGATGGCTGAAAAATCTATTCCTTTATTTGCTAATATTGATATCATGAAAAAATTTTTTTATAATGGAATATTTGAATGTTTTTTGGGCGGATTAACTTCCTTTTTCGTTTGTAACATTTCTAAGGCACGAATAATTCTAAATCTTGAATTACGTGGCTCGATTACATCATCAATATAGCCTAAGTTTGCTGCCTGATAAGGATTAGCAAACTTTTCGCAATATTCGTTTTCTTTTTCAGCAACAGCTTTTGCTTTTTCTTCAGGATCTTCAATACCTGCAAGTTCTCGTCCATAAAGAACTTCAACGGCTCCTCGAGAACCCATTACGGCAATTTCTGCGGATGGCCATGCATAATTAATATCACCACGTAGTTGTTTAGAACTCATAACATCATGGGCTCCTCCATACGATTTACGCAATGTAATGGTAATTTTAGGTACGGTAGCTTCACCATACGCAAACATTAATTTTGCACCATGAATAATAATTCCACCATATTCCTGGCTGCTACCGGGTAAAAATCCGGGAACATCTACTAATGTTAAAATAGGAATATTAAAAGCATCACAAAAACGAACAAAGCGAGCTGCTTTGCGAGAGGCATCAATATCTAAAACACCGGCAAGAAAGTTGGGCTGATTAGCCACAATTCCGACTGACATGCCATCGAACTTACCAAACCCAACAACGATATTTTTTGCATAATGTCTGTGAATCTCCAAAAATTCACTGTTATCCACCAATGAATAAATAATATCTATTACATCATAAGGTTGATTTGGATTTTCAGGAATAATTTCATTCAAAGCATCATCAAGCCGATCGATTGGATCTTTACATTCAACTATCGGAGGTTCTTCTAAATTATTTTGAGGTAAAAAGCTAAGCAACTTACGAATTAAAAGCAGCCCTTCTTCTTCATCTTCAATTAAAAAATGAGAAACACCCGATTTTGAGGCATGAACATTAGCTCCTCCTAAATCTTCAATGGTAATATCTTCACCGGTAACCGTTTTAACAACCTTAGGGCCAGTAACAAACATGTAACTGGTATCCTCGGTCATCATAATAAAATCGGTTAATGCCGGAGAATAAACAGCACCACCTGCACATGGGCCAAATATTGCTGATATTTGAGGAATAACGCCCGATGCCATAATGTTACGCTGGAAAATTTCAGCATATCCTGCCAGACTGTTAACACCTTCCTGAATACGTGCTCCACCACTATCATTAATTCCAATTACCGGAGCACCTACTTTCATGGCCATATCCATCACTTTGCAGATTTTCTTAGCAAATGTTTCGGATAATGAACCACCAAAAACAGTAAAATCCTGGGCATAAACATAAACAACACGGCCATCAATTGTTCCGGTTCCGGTAACTACACCATCGCCTAAAATCTTTTTCTTTTCTAACCCAAAATCAGTACATCTATGGGTTACAAACATATCAAACTCTTCGAAACTTCCTTCGTCGAGTAAAATCTCAATTCGTTCGCGAGCAGTTAATTTTCCTTTGTTGTGTTGGGATTCGATTTTTTTCTCACCACCACCAAGCTTGGCTTGTGCTCTTAAATCAATTAATTGTTTAATATTATCTTGTTTATTCATTGGGCTGAAAGCAATTATTAATATGTATATTTAATTTATGATTTACTTTTATCCTCGCATAATTCGGTAAGTACTCCAAAGGTAGATTTGGGATGCAGAAATGCAATATCTAATCCTTCAGCACCTTTTCGGGGTTCTTTGTCGATAAGCCCCACCCCATTTTCTTCTGCTTTTTTTAGCTTTTCTTCAATATTTTGTACAGCAAAAGCCATATGGTGAATTCCTTCGCCCTTTTTTTCGATAAATTTACCGATTGGGCCTTCCGGGTCAGTCGACTCAAGTAACTCTATTTTGGTATCGCCAACCTTAAAAAAAGCAGTTTTAACTTTTTGATCTTTAACCTCTTCAATATTATAGCATGTAAGGCCTAAAACTTGTTCGTAATATTTGATTGATTCATCAAGATTTTTTACAGCAATTCCAATGTGTTCTATGTGTGAAGGTTTCATAAGTAATAATTTTTTATGCAAAATTACCTTAATTCATTAAATATGACTAATATTTTTGAATCAAAATGCACACCTAAAACATTGTTTTTTAACATATAATTAAATTTAATTTTGTATTTTTAGTTAAATAAAAAACAAAGAGCTACATTTCAACTTTTTACAATTTAAAATCATCAACAAATCAAAATTATAGATATTTGGTGTTTAATAAACTTATTTTTAAATTTGCAAACTTTGGGAAATTTACAATTATAGAAGCAATGCTAAAATGAAAAATTATTTATACCATGTTAAATTATTTATTCTTCGGGTTTTAATTATCATTGCTTTATTTAGTTTATCACGGATTATATTTTATTTTTTCAACATCGATTATTTTGGTAGCCTCACAATAAATGAATCTTTAAAAATATTTTTCTCGGGTCTTCGGTTCGATATTTCGGCTCTTTATTATTTTAACCTTCCGTTCATTATTCTTAGTTTAATCCCCGGGAATTTTAAAAACAAAAAAACATATCAACAAATACTAAAAATTTTATTCCTTTTCGTTAATGCTGTACTCCTATCTACAAACTTTATTGATACTAAATTTTTTGATTTTGAACACAAACGATTAACCAGCGACATTTTTAGTTCAGTTTGGCTAGGCGATGATTTTATTACTTTATTACCTGCATTTATAAAAGATTATTGGTATTTAATCATCCTTTGGATGGTATTTGTTTATTTGCTTTATCAAATATACCCTGATCCAAGAATAGATGACAAACATATTTCTGTAAAATTATCTAACCGACAAATTATGTATCAATCCTTACTCTTTGTTTTGTTGATGGGTATTGGATTAATTGGTGGCAGAGGTGGTTTTCAGCTAAAACCACTACGGGTAATCCATGCTGCAAAATACACCACTGCTAAAAAAATTCCTTTAGTATTAAACACCCCTTTTACGATTATGAAATCGTTAGGGGCTGAAGAATTTACCGTAAAACGGTATTTTAGCCAGCAAACACTTGATTCAATTTATCGCCCTATTCATCAATATAGTTCCGTTACAAACAAGCCAAAACAAAATATTGTTCTTATTATTCTAGAAAGTTTTTCTAAAGAATATATCGGATTTTACAATAATGATAAAGGTTATACTCCCTTTTTAGATTCGTTATGTACAAAAAGCTTAGTATTTACAAACGGATTTGCAAATGGTAAACGCTCGATAGAAGCTATGCCATCGATAATAGCAGGGTTACCCGCTTTAACGGATAATCCATACATTACATCTCCATTTTCTTCGAATAAAATTAATACCATTCCTTCATTATTAAATGGTTTAGGTTACCAAACAGCCTTTTTTCACGGAGGAAAAAACGGAACCATGGGATTTGACCAATTTGCAAATATTGCAGGATTTGATAACTATTTTGGAATGGACGAATATCCTGACAAATCCCATTTTGATGGAAATTGGGGCATATACGATGAAGAATATTTTTTGTATTTTAAACAACAGCTAGATCAATTTAAAAATCCTTTTTTTGCAACCATTTATACATTAACGTCACATCATCCTTATCAAATTCCCTCCAGATATAAAGGCAAATTTCCCAAAGGAAATTTAAATATTCACGAAAGTATTGGATATACCGACTTTGCATTACAACAATTTTTTAAATCGGCACAAAATTCACCCTGGTACAATAATACTTTATTTGTTTTGGTGGCTGATCATACAGCACAAGCAGAAAGTGAATATTATAAAAACAAGATGGGCAATTATGCTATACCTATAATATTATACCATCCTAACGATACATTATTTAAAGGGCAAAAAAAACTTATTGCCCAACAAGCAGATATTTTTCCAACAATTATAGATTATTGCGGTTACAACAAACCCTTCATTTCATTCGGGAAAAGTTTGCTTTCTGATTCATCCGAAAATTTTACCGTAAATTATATGAATGGTATCTTTCAATTGATCCAAGATAATTATTTACTTCAATTCGATGGGAAAAATTCTATTGCATTTTATAACTTTAAACAGGATAGTTTGCTTAAACATAATCTAATTCATTCATCAAAGATCTATCCTGACTATGAAAAGAAAATTAAAGCCATTATTCAATCGTACCAGGAAAAATTAACACAAAATCAGTTAACAATTCAAAAATAGTTTTTTAAATTAGAATAATATTTAAGATTCTGTGATTGGAACTAACGCACTTTATTCGGATTAGCGATTTTTGCGATAAAAAATCATAAATCAACTTTATCATACATTTATTGAAAATATTTCTGAATTAAATTAAATTTAAGCAACTCATAACATGTAGGAATCATGAAAGTTAAAACAGCTCAAGGAACAAAAATACATATTATTTTAGCAGGAATGACTAATTGCTACCTTATCCAAAAAGATGGAATAAACATCCTGGTTGATAGCGGAGTTAGCAAAAGCTACAAAAAATTAAAACAAAAACTAAAAGTTATTTTAGATCATCGGTTATCCATTGATTATCATTTTTTAACTCACGCTCATTATGATCATGCAGGGAACTCGAACAAAATCAAAAAAGATTTTAATGCTAAAATCATGGTGCATGAAAATGAAGCTGAATGGATAAAAAAAGGATTTACACGTTTACCCAAAGGTACTTCATGGTTGTTTAAGCTTATTTCTAATTCTGGGAATAAATATGCAAGTTCAATTGGGGCATACGAACCCGTTACACCGGATATAGTAGTAACCGATCAGCTTGCATTTATTGATGATATAAAAATCATACATACCCCCGGGCACACCATTGGATCTGTAAGTTTGCTCGTTGATGATGAAATTGCTTTGGTTGGGGATACTTTATTTGGGATTTTTAAAAAGAATATCTTCCCTCCTTTTGCCGATAATATTGACGAACTATATAAAAGTTGGGAATTACTTTTGAGTACAAAATGCAAACTATTTTTACCAGGCCATGGAAAGCCAATTAAACGGGATCAACTTGCGCATTGTTTTCTAAAAAGGAACCGGTAAAAAACAAAACAAAGGCACATCAGTCTCTCCTCATGTGCCTTTCATTAATGAGTTAATCACCAACGATTAATGATGGCCCTCGTATTTAAATGACACTTTAACTTTAGCCCTATAGGCTTCAACTTTGCCATCGTTAATCTGCATATCCAATTGGGATATTTCGGCAATACGAAGATCACGAAGACTTTCAGCCGCTTTTTTTACGGCATTGGCAGCAGCTTTTTCCCACGACTCAGTACTAGTACCAACGAGTTCAATAATTTTATAAACATGATCAGACATGATATACCTCCTCTTTTATTAGTAAAAAAATTCGAAAAGAATAAGATAAAGTTAAGAAATATGAAAAGCATTGTCAATGAATAAATTATTATTATTCATAATTAATAATGCTAATGTATTATACCGAATTACAAATTCGGCAATGAAAGAAAGCGGAAATACAATTTCCGCTTAGCGGATATTAAATCCAATTTTTTCTTAAAATATATGGATAATAAAACAAAATCATAGCTGTCCTAAATATTTTTAAAATTAAAAAATACAAACGTAATTACAGGTATTTTGGACAGATTTTTACTATTATTAAAAACGAATCCCCCCATTTAAATAAAATCCCTTGTTTATATT
>JAYEKP010000224.1:0-1518 GCA_034661075.1 Bacteroidota bacterium | reverse complement strand
ATCTTTATGGAGGTATACTTAATTACTTGCCCTATAAAATTCCGGTTTGGATAACAAAAAAAATTAAGGATCCTCAGTTCATAAGTTCCTTCAGAACAGTTATTGCTTTAATTTTATTTCCAGTTTATTATATTATTATAGCTATTATTGGAGCAAATATTTTTAATTCCGGATGGATTACTTTAGGGTGTATCATTACCTTACCGTTTACCGGATTATTTGCATTTCACTATTATATTGGAATAAAAAAATGGTTTGCTAAAATTAGATTTAAATTTATGCAATGGTTTAAAAACAAGCATTTGCTGGAAATAAAAAAATTATATACTCAGATTACAGAGGAGATGGATAAAATAACAGATACAAATGAATAAATAATTTTTATCGATAAGTATATGCTGTTCCGTATAAAATAGTAAAAGGTATTTCGCCAAAAGCTACGTGTACTTTTTTATCTGTAATTAAAACCATTTCGGCATTCACTAATGCCGCTTTTCTTCTTAAAACAATAATTGCTGTTCGTTCAAGAGTTTTAGCTGTAGAATAACCGCGATCGCTCCCTTCAGCCTTAGCTTCCAGCTTAGCTACCTCAACCATTCCATCTACATCATCAGGATTATAAGTAACTTTAACTTTTCGATAATCATTAATGTTTCTGACCTTTTGAGGTTCTTCGTTTAAAACCTCTATTTTCCCTGATTTATATTCAATTTTATACACCAACCGTTGATCCATTTGATTTACTTTTGTTTCGCCCGGCAAGGAGTAATAAAGGTTATTCTGATAAATCTTTTTAACCTCAACCTGCATAACCGTTTTATCATGCAAGTAAACAACATCTGTTTGTAATTCATCCGATTTACTCTCACGCATTGTTATTTCTTCGTTATTCTCCTGATTTATTTTTGTAGTATCAGGTTTATCGGGCAAGATTACCTGTGCATTTAAAAATGTATAACAAAATATAAATGCCAGCACCAAAACAACACTTCTCATATCAATTAAATTTAATTGGATAATAACAATAAATACAAAAATACTTTATTTATTAAGAATTATCCAAAATCATACCAAAATAAAAAAACTGCCCCTGATTTAGAGGGCAGTTTTCCTTTATAAACTAATAATGGATTATTTCAACTTATTCTTTTGAATAAAATCATTAACAGCCTGGGATAAATCAGGTTGGCCTATTTCCTGAAGGTCATAACCTACTTTTACCGTTGGCTTATTAATCTTCACTATTCGCGTTAAGTCAATTGGAGTAGCAATAACAACAGCATCACATGGTGTTTTATCGATAGTTGCTTCCAGATCTTTAACTTGTTGGTCTCCATATCCCATAGCTGGTAATAAAGTACCAATATTAGGATAAATTTTAAATGTATCGGCTAATTTTCCAACAGCAAATTCTCTTGGGTCAACCAACTCAGCAGCACCACATTTGTTTGCAGCAACAGTACCGGCACCAATTTTCATCTCCCCGTGGGTTAATGTAGGGCCATCTTCTACCACTAA
>JAYEKP010000223.1:0-7869 GCA_034661075.1 Bacteroidota bacterium | reverse complement strand
CAATATGGTTATTGGAGTATCAGAAGGATATACTATCCAACAAGAATTAGTGGGTGTAGGTTATCGAGCCGAAGCCAAAGGACAAATTCTTGAACTTAGTCTTGGATATTCACATGATATTCACTTTCAGATACCTGATGAAGTTAAAGTGGAAGCCAAGCAGGAACGTAGAAATAATCCAATTATAACTTTAACAAGTTGTAACAAACAGGTTATTGGTGAAGTTGCTGCAAAAATCAGGTCATTTAGACCACCAGAGCCATATAAAGGTAAAGGTATTAAATTTGTCGGCGAACAATTACGCAGAAAAGCCGGTAAATCTGCTAGTGTATAACATATTAAATTAAAATAGTCATGGCTTTAACAAAGCAAGAGAGAAGATATAGAATTAAATGGCGAATTCGAAAACATATAAAAGGAACTGCCGAAAAACCTAGAATGTCGGTTTTTAGAAGCAATAGCCAAATATATGTTCAATTTATTGATGATTTGGAAAACAAAACTTTATTAGCAGTTTGTTCAAGAAATAAAGAAATAGCTGAAAAAGGAAAGGTTTCTAAAACAGAACAAGCCAAATTAGTAGGAGATTTAGCCGCTAAAAAAGCATTAGAAAATGGAATTACTCAAGTAGTATTTGATAGAAACGGCTATTTATACCATGGTAGAGTTCAATCATTAGCAGAAGCTGCCAGAAAAGGTGGACTAAAATTTTAAGATTAAGATATTATGTCAACAAGTATAAGAAAAGTAAAAACCAGCGATTTAGAGTTAAAAGACAGACTCGTAAGCATACAAAGGGTAACCAAAGTAACTAAAGGTGGACGTAATTTTGGTTTTACAGCAATTGTAGTGGTTGGTAACGAAGATGGTATTGTTGGATATGGCTTAGGAAAAGCTAAAGAAGTAACTACTGCCATTGCTAAAGGTGTAGAAGCTGCAAAAAAGAATCTGGTAAAAGTTCCTATTTATAAAGGTACAATACCTCATGAGCAGATAAGTAGATATGGAGGTGCACAGGTATTTTTAAAGCCCGCATCACATGGTACCGGGGTGAAAGCTGGTGGTGCAATGCGTGCTGTGCTTGAAAGTGTAGGTGTTACTGATGTGCTTGCAAAATCAAAAGGATCAAGTAACCCTCATAATCTTGTGAAAGCAACTATTGATGCATTACTTCAATTAAGAGATGCCAGAGCTGTTGCAGAACAACGCGGGGTTAACCTTGATAAAGTTTTTAATGGATAATGACCTTAACAAAAAGTTTTATGGCAAAATTAACAGTTACACAAATTAAAAGTAAGATAGGTAGTACCAAACGCCAGAAAAGAACATTGGAAGCTCTTGGTATTAAAAAAATGAATAACCCTATTGAAGTGGAAGATAGCCCACAAATTCTCGGGATGATTTCAAAAGTAAATCATTTGTTAAGGGTAGAAAAAAAGTAATAACGAATAATATTATATTATAGTAATATGGAATTACATAATTTAAAACCAGCAGAAAACTCTACTAAAAAAGAAAAGAGGATTGGAAGAGGACAAGGATCAGGTAAAGGAGGAACAGCAACCAGAGGGCATAAAGGACAAAAATCAAGATCTGGTTATTCCAGAAAAATTGGATTCGAAGGAGGACAAATGCCTTTACAACGTCGTGTGCCAAAATTTGGTTTTACCAATATATCTCGAAAAGAATTTAAAGGGATTAATATCGAGACTTTAGAAAAATTAGCCGATAAAAAAGGAGTTACTACAATTGATATTGAAACATTGATTGACGCAGGGCTTATTAAGAAAAATACTTTAGTTAAAATTCTTGGAAACGGAACATTAACTAAGAAACTTGAAGTTAAAGCACATGCTTTTTCTAAATCTGCGATCAAAGCCATTGAATCAGTTGAAGGAACCGTTGTAAAATTATAAATTAATGAGAGCTTTAATACAAACCATAAAGAATATAGCTAAAATTGAAGACCTTAGATACCGAATCGGGTATACTATTTTTATTTTGTTGATTTATCGATTAGGGAGTTATATTGTATTACCAGGGATTGACCCCGGGCAATTAAGCGCTTTAAAACAACAAACATCCGCTGGTGTATTAGGATTATTAAATATGTTTTCTGGAGGATCTTTCTCCAGAGCATCCATTTTTGCGCTGGGTATAATGCCATACATATCTGCATCTATTGTGATTCAATTATTAGGAATTGCAATACCATATTTCCAGAGATTACAGCGTGAAGGCGAAAGTGGGCGAAGAAAAATTAATCAGATTACAAGATATTTAACAGTAGTTATCTTAATTATGCAGGCACCAGCGTACTTAAAAAATCTTCAAGTACAATTACCTGCCTCTGCGTTTGTATTAAAAGGCACTTTTTTCTGGTTTTCCTCGGTAGTAATTCTTACCTCAGGCACTATGTTTATTATGTGGCTTGGCGAAAGAATTACCGATAAAGGAATCGGAAATGGAATATCATTAATCATTATGATTGGTATAATTGCACGATTACCTTTTGCTTTATTTGCCGAATTCATTAGTAGATTTGAAGAACAAGGTGGCGGATTAGTTGCTTTCTTGTTAGAGATGGTCATATTATTCTTTGTATTTATAGCAACAATTCTTTTAGTCCAGGGAACAAGAAAAATTCCTGTACAATATGCTAAACGAATTGTTGGAAATAAACAATACGGAGGTGTTAGACAATACATTCCTTTAAAAGTAAACTCTGCAGGTGTTATGCCTATTATCTTTGCACAAGCATTAATGTTTATACCGTTATCCATTGCAGGTTTTGCAAATTCTGAATCTTTAACAGGATTTACGGCTGCATTTGCAAATATTACCGGTTTTTGGTATAACTTTACCTTTGCAATTTTAATTATTCTTTTTACCTATTTTTACACTGCCATTACTATAAATCCCTCTCAAATGGCAGAGGATATGAAAAAGAATGGAGGCTTTATTCCTGGTGTTAAACCGGGACGTAAAACGGTTGAGTTTCTCGACACAATTATGTCTCGTATTACCTTACCAGGATCAATTTTTTTAGCTCTTATAGCTATATTACCTGCTTTTGCTCAAATTGGTGGCGTAAATAGCCAATGGGCACAATTTTATGGTGGTACATCACTATTAATCCTTGTAGGCGTTGTGTTAGATACATTACAGCAAATTGAAAGTCATCTGTTAATGCGACACTATGATGGATTGTTAAAATCTGGAAGGATTAAAGGTAGAGCCGGAGGGGCTTCTGCTATTTAATTAAATATTAACGTTCTTTGATGTTAGTTTTTAAAAGTCAAGAGGAAATTGAAATTATCAGACGAAACAATTTACTTGTTTCCAAAACCTTGGCCGAAGTAGCTAAATGGATAAAACCTGGAGTAACAACCCTTCAGCTTGATAAAAGAGCTGAAGAGTTTATAAGAGATCATGGTGCAGTTCCAGGATTTCTAGGGTACGGAGGTTTCCCCAATACATTATGTACTTCGGTTAATGATCAGGTGGTACATGGAATACCCTCTGATTATGTATTGAAAGATGGAGACGTTGTTTCAGTTGATTGTGGAACTTATATGGATGGTTATTATGGCGATTCTGCATATACCTTCCCGGTAGGAAATGTTAGCGATGAAGTGTTGCAGCTATTGAGAACAACAAAAGAATCGTTATTGTTAGGAGTTGAACAAGCCATTGAAGGAAATAGAGTAGGGGATATTGGTTATGCCGTACAGATGCATGCCGAAAAAGCTGGTTACTCAGTAGTTCGCGAAATGGTAGGGCACGGTTTGGGAAAAGATATGCATGAAGCACCAGAAGTTCCTAATTATGGAAGAAGAGGAAGAGGAGTTAAACTAAAGAAAGGTTTAGTTTTGTGTATTGAGCCTATGATTAATATGGGTACAAAATACATCAAGCAAGATTCAGATGGTTGGACAATTCGGACCTTAGATGGTAAACCCTCGGCGCATTATGAACTAGCAATAGCTGTTGATAAAGGTAAAGCAGATATATTAACAACATTTAAATATATCGAAGAAATTTTAAAAAATAAAATTTAGTTTATGGCAAAACAACCTTCAATTGAACAAGACGGAACCATTATCGAAGCATTGTCGAATGCAATGTTTAGAGTAGAACTGGAAAATGGACACGTTATAACAGCACATATTTCAGGTAAAATGAGAATGCATTATATCAAAATTTTACCAGGAGATAAAGTTAAGGTTGAGATGTCTCCTTATGATCTCACAAAGGGAAGAATAACTTATAGATATAAATAAAAAAGAAAATAAAAATGAAAGTCAGAGCATCTGTAAAAAAACGCAGTAGCGAATGTAAAATCGTTCGACGAAAAGGCAGGCTATACGTTATTAACAAAAAAAATCCTAAGTTTAAACAACGACAGGGATAAATTATTAACTTTGTACTTTAATTAATTAAGATTTATGGCAAGAATTGTAGGAGTAGATTTACCAAAAAATAAACGAGGTGTAATAGGTTTAACCTATATCTACGGAATAGGTCGAAGTACTGCAGAATCCGTTTTAGATGAAGCAGGTATCGATCATAACATTAAAGTAAGTGACTGGAACGACGACCAAATTGCAAAGGTCCGAGAGATCGTGAATGACAAATATAAGGTAGAAGGAGCATTGCGTTCCGAGGTTCAAATGAACATTAAACGATTAATGGATATTGGATGCTACCGTGGTATAAGACATCGTATTGGTTTACCTGTACGAGGTCAGAGTACTAAAAATAATGCGAGAACCAGAAAAGGAAAAAGAAAAACTATTGCTAATAAAAAGAAAGCAACTAAATAATCGTTAAGAAATGGCAAAAAAGACTGGAACTTCTAGGAAAAAGGTTGTAAAGGTTGAAGCTACCGGACAAGCACACATACATGCTTCTTTTAATAATATCATTGTTTCATTAACCAATAGCAACGGTCAGGTTATTTCCTGGTCTTCTTCTGGAAAGATGGGATTTAGAGGATCAAAAAAGAATACTCCTTATGCAGCACAAGTTGCAGCAGAGGATTGTGCAAAGGTAGCTTACGATCTTGGGTTAAGAAAAGTAAAAGTATTTGTTAAAGGGCCTGGAGCAGGAAGAGAATCAGCAATACGAACTATACATAATGCAGGTATAGAAGTTACCGAGATTGTTGATGTTACTCCATTACCACATAATGGATGCCGCCCTGCTGCCCGTAGAAGAGTATAATGTGTGATTAATTTATTGAGGTAGAACAAAAGATTAATATTAAGATTCATGGCTAGATATAGAGGACCAAAATCAAAAATAGCGAGGAAGTTAGGGGAAACAATTTTTGGACCTGACAAATATTTTGAAAAGAAAAATTATCCTCCTGGAGAACAAGGAGCAAACAAACGCAGAAAAAAACTTTCTGAGTATGGTGTACAATTGATGGAAAAACAAAAAGCTAAGTACACCTATGGAGTTCTGGAAAAACAATTCTATAATTTATTTGCTCAAGCTTCCCGTAAAAAAGGAATTACTGGTGAAAACCTTTTACAATTATTAGAATCAAGACTAGATAATGTAGTATATCGTATAGGTATTGCTCCTACACGAGCTGCAGCACGTCAATTTGTTTCTCATAAGCATATTACTGTAAATGGAACCATTGTTAGTATTCCTTCATACACTGTTAAACCTAATGATATTATTGGTGTTCGTGAAAAATCAAAATCGCTCGAAGCAATTAATAATAGTTTAGCATCTGCCCGATATAATAAATATTCGTGGTTAGAATGGGATTCAGATCAAATGGCTGGTAAATTTTTAAATATCCCCGAGCGATCAGAAATTCCTGAAAACATTAAGGAACAGTTAATTGTAGAATTATATTCTAAATAAAATAATTTTTTATTATTTATGGCAATTTTAGCATTTCAAAAGCCCGATAAGGTCATAATGGTCGAAGCAAACGAAACCTATGGCAAATTTGAGTTTCGTCCTTTAGAACCAGGTTATGGAATTACTGTCGGTAATTCTTTACGCAGGATATTATTATCATCATTAGAAGGATATGCCATTACATCTATTAAAATAGAAGGCGTAGAACACGAATTTTCTACAATAGCTGGTGTAGTTCAAGATGTATCAGAAATTATCCTAAATCTTAAGCAAGTACGTTTTAAACGTATTGTAGAAGAAGCAGAAGATGAAAAAATATCTGTTACAATTACCGGGCAGAATGAATTTAAAGCCGGTGATATCAATAATTTTTTAACAAACTTTAAAGTGTTAAATCCGGATCATGTTATTTGTGAAATGGAACCGGATGTAAAACTTCAAATAGAACTTACAGTAAATAAAGGCCGTGGTTATGTGCCTGCTGAAGAAAATAAATCTATTGATGCAGAGTATGGAGTTATTGCTATAGATTCAATCTATACCCCAATACGAAACGTTAAATATTCAATTGAAAACTACCGTGTAGAACAAAAAACAGACTACGAAAAACTGGTTTTTGAAATTGAATCCGACGGATCAATTCATCCTAAAGAAGCATTAAAAGAGGCAGCAAAAATTCTTATTTATCATCTGATGTTGTTTTCTGATGAGAAAATTACACTCGATTCGGATGAAAAATATGCCAACGAAGAGTTCGACGAAGAAGTATTACATATGCGTCAGTTATTTAAAACAAGACTGGTAGATATGGATCTTTCTGTAAGAGCTTTAAATTGTTTGAAAGCTGCTGAAGTTGATACACTTGGCGATTTAGTGAGATATAACAAGAACGATTTATTGAAGTTTAGAAACTTTGGAAAAAAATCATTGACTGAATTAGAAGATTTACTTAGCCAGATGAATCTAACATTTGGAATGGATATTTCTAAGTATAAATTAGACAAGGAGTAAAAGGATGAGACATAAAAAATCATTTAACCACTTAAGCAGAAAACCTGCACACAGAAAAGCGATGTTATCCAATATGGCAACATCGTTAATTTTACATAAACGAATATCTACAACAACAGCTAAAGCAAAAGCTTTAAGAATGTATATTGAACCTTTAATTACAAAAGCAAAAGAAGATTCAACACATTCAAGAAGGGTGGTATTTAGCTATTTGCAAAATAAAGATGCTGTAACTGAGTTGTTCAGAGAAGTTGGTGCAAAAGCAATGAAAAGACCTGGTGGTTATACACGAATATTAAAAACAGGCACTCGTTTAGGAGATAACGCGGATATGTGTATTATTGAATTGGTTGATTACAATGAAAATCTTTTAGCAGCCAAAGAAGAGAAACAGCAAAAATCTTCTTCACGTCGTAGCCGTAGAGGTGGTAAAAAGACAAAATCTGCCGAAGAAATAAACCAACAAACAGAACAAGAGGTTGCACCTAAAGAAGAAGAAGTTAAAGCGGAAGAAAAAGAAGATAAGGAAGTAGAAGCAGAAAGTAAAGCTACCGAAACAAAAGAGGAAGCTAAAGCCGAAACAGTAGATAAGCCTGAAGCGAAAGCAGAAAAAGCTAAGAAGGAAGAAAAAGAAAAGAAAGAAGAGCCTAAAAAAGCAGAAACGAAAAAAGAAACTCCTAAGAAGGAAGAAAAAAAGGTAGAGGCTAAGAAAGAAGAGAAAGAAAATAAAAAGGACGATCAGGCTGAAGATACCAAAGACGAAAAGAAAGAATAATTTATAAATAACACTTCATATTAAAAGGGCGTTTATCGCCCTTTTTTTGTATCCTAAATTAAAATATTAGTAAAAAAATCACATCTGTCCTAAATAATAAAAAAAGATAGCCAATTTAGAGCTCTTGTTTAAAGAGCCCTTATTTTTGTAGTACTAACCAACTAAAATATAAATTGGCTATGAAAACAAATTTAACACTC
>JAYEKP010000222.1:0-1554 GCA_034661075.1 Bacteroidota bacterium | reverse complement strand
AATTTACCGTCATTATAAAATATTACAATTCGTTCAATTTTTTGTTTATTTTCATTCCCTGGTATATTGGATTTAACTGTTTCAGATTTTTTTAATTCCATATTATCATCAATTGTACTTTGAATATGCGATTCTCGTGACGTTAAATTTTTATGTTCCTCAGAGGATTGAAAATCCTGGTCGAACAACGATTTTTGATGGGTATACATTTCTCCTTTTCCTGTTATTAACCATTGGGCATTCAAATCAGGGTAGGCGATAAGAATTTTTTCAATAAAATCAAAGCTTGGTTTATTTCTACCGGATAATATATGGGAGATACTTGAACGCTGTACATCAATCATATCTGCAAGTTTCGTTGCTGATATTTGTTTGTCTTTTAAAAGTGTTAATATTCGATCTTTCATTTTTTAGATATTTTTACAAATGTAATCAAAAAGAGGTATAAATAATATAACAAATGTAAACATTAAGTTGTTACAAATGTAATATACTTATATTGTCAAAGATTTAAAAATATGGATGCAAAATTATTCTAGGTTCTACATATATAAGTATAGATTGAATTAATTACCATTGTTTATAATTAAAACATAAAAAACTTATTAAACTATTGGATATAGTACAAATCCTGAATATTATTTACTGTATATTTATATAGTTTTCACTGTTGTCTGATACAAATATTGAATACATTCTGTAGCCTTGATTTTATTTCCATTTATCAATTTCCTAATTAAAGGGTTTTGCCCAAGCCCTACATACTTTTTTGTCTTAAAACATGAAAGTACGCAAATAAATTCAAGGCTATGCCCGCTTCACTCGAAAAACTACGCGATGTGAACTAAAAATTCAAAACTTGTACTTCCTTCCGGTCAGTGCTTTAAACAGCATATTTTTTAACACTCACTGTGGTTGTTTTTCGGCTTGCCGGACAATGCCAATCCGAAAACGAATCGTCAAATAAAAAAATAATCAGCAAACTGTAAAAATTTTAAACCCGAGGAGTTACACGTATATAAAACGAACCGTAAATTATATAAGATAAAGCTAGGGTTTTAACCCGGGAGTAAAAGGCTCCGTCAACAAACTTACAGCAATAACCGCAGGCCATTCTTTGTAGATAAAAAACATGCTGCGGAATATGGAAATCATAATACAACACCAGATCTGTAGCCTTGATTCTATTTATTTTTTATCAGACAATAATGGAGTTAAATATTACTATGTATATAAATTTTAATCGACATTCCAACCAGGATAGAAGCATTATAATTACATATCTATTTTAAAAATTCCAATTTTTTAATTAATACTTTAAATGTATTTTATAAAACGCTGGTATATTGTTATATATATTAATAAATAAGCTAATATTATACGATGTAACACAAATAAAGTATTAATTTTTAAATTATTACTTTATTATATTCTTATAACTAACTGATTTTATGATTACAATCGTTATTTAGAATAGTTGTTCGACGCACTCAATAATCACATTTAGTAAATATTACATAGGTAAACAATAAATTGTTTTATTTTGTTTACATT
>JAYEKP010000221.1:0-7933 GCA_034661075.1 Bacteroidota bacterium | reverse complement strand
ATCTCCTGTTCCTATCCAAAAAATATTGGTGGACTCATCTTTATCGATCGTTTGAACAGTTATATAAGATAACTCATCCACCGAATATACCTCTTCGAGATTATTTTCTGTTATTCTAAACAATTGCAATCCATTTCCTGTTCCTACAAGTAATTTATTTTCATCAACAGTTTTAAGGGTATACACTATTTTACCCTGAAAAGCTTGTTGAAATGAATCGATTTGAAAATTCTTATTTATTCTTATTAGTCCGTTATTTTGTGAGGCAATCCAAATACTTCCGTTTTTATTGCCATCAATAGCTGTAATTGAACTATTAAAAATATTATTTGTTTCTAAACGATTAAAATGTATTCCATCATAGTAGGTTATTTCCCCGGAGTTATGTCCAAACCATAAAACACCCTTTTCATCGAGGAAACTAGATGTTACAAAGCCGCTGGTAAGTGTATCATCGGCTCTGCTAACGGTAAAATCGAAACCATTATACCGGCAAAGTCCTTCGCCTGTACCTATCCATAAAAAACCGTTTTTATCTTCGTTTATAGTATAAACAAAAGGGTGGCTTAACCCTTCTTCGATATTATATTCTTTAAACTGATAGATTTGTCCTAACACGGAGTGACAAGTAAATACCAGAAAAAAGAAAATTACGAAAATTTTTAATTTTGAATGAAACATATACACAAAAGATTAATCGTTTTTCTTCTTAACACCAATGGAATATTTATATGTTGGCACACCACCAATTGGAATGGTGTAAAAAGGTAATAGTTCGCCATACTGGTTTTTAACTGAGATTACCACGTTGTTATTTTTTACAGGTGGATTTTTACGTTTAATAAATTGAAAATCGAGAGAGGTGCCAATTTCCTCATCCAGTATTTTAAACTGATTTTGAGCCCACACGTCATCACCTGATGCTTTACACAATAGGCCATGTCGTGCAACAGAAACAACACGAATCATCCCATCGCTATCCCAGTCAAAATTTTTCTGTTCTACCGAAATGGTTCGGTCATCAATATAAGGATAAATATGAGAAACTTCATTAGGATCATTGTGCATTCTAAAGCTATATTCATAAGCAAAAGCGTTAGCGCCTTCAATTCGAATATTCTCAGAGGGTGATGTACTCACAAAATAACGATACATATTGCCATCATCGCCTTCTACACCTTCGCAAATCATTTTAAAAATATACCCTCCGTATTTTTTAACCAGTTCACCCTCCGTTGGGTTAAAGGGGCCAAAAGTGTACCAGTTGTTATCATACCTGGGATTTTCGCCAAAAACCTTGGTTGCCAGCATATTCCCGCTTCTATATTCCCCTACAGGATCAATTCCTTTAGCATCCTCATTTTCAAATGCCCCAGTACCCCCATAAATCGAATAAGATATTTTAGTATCCCAAAAGCCATTTATTTCATCGATCTCACCTCCCACATCAGGATCAAAAACCCTGATAAAAATCGGGCTGGTATGTTCTTCGGGAATCACAAAAAAGAACGTTTGTAAAAAATCATCATCACCCCATGATGTTTCTGCTTTTGGTCCAAATGTCATAAGATGAGGAATGTTTTCATCCTCGGCTGGTACTGGTTGGGCCAGCAAATAAAGTCCTGCAAATAAAAAAAGGGATGTAATTATTATTTTTTTCATATCTAATTCATTTTAACCAATTAAAAACGCAATATAGGTATAATCTTTTCTAATTAATCGCTTCGTCGTCGATCTTTTCCTTGTCCTATAACCACAATATTTTTATAAACTCCTTGTTTTTCAGAATTGCCCTGTCGGTCGGCTTTACTAACAACTCCTAACTGAACAATATAACTTCCCGGAGCCGTATAAATATGGGTAGCTTCAATACCTCCTGTTTTTCGTCCATCACCAAAATCCCAATAATATCTGGCAATTTCAAAGTCTTTAAGGTTTGTTTGCCGTCCGTCGAATTTTACTTCTTGTCCAAACATTACCGTATCGGGAGCATTTATATAAACTTGTTCTATTTTTTCAATTGCCAGATGATAGGTAGCCTGATTAAAATAAACATCACCAGTAATTTCATCAATTACATTCAGTTCGATGGTATAATCACCTTCGCTCTCGAAACAATGTTCCACCTCTTCACCATTTATTTTAGTACCATCGCTAAATACCCATTGGTATTCAAAAGTTGTAGAATCAAGGCTTTGTGCTCCTTCTTCGTAAAAAACATAACAAAAGTCGTTTTTTTGCATCTTATTAATATTTTCAAACATAGGGTAAAGCGGTGCAAATGAGTAAATATCATCAGACATTCTCGATCTATCGGAACTATATAACCCACTCTTTTGAAATGCATCAATTATTAAGCCAAAATCATTATACCTGGAGTTTATGGGAGGGTCCATGCCAATAGGTTTATGCCATTGGCCATTTACTTTTTCCGAATAAAAAATATCTAACCGTCCCTCTCCTTCATGTCCGTCCGAAGAAAAATACAATCTTCCCGAACTGTGGATAAATGGGAAAAACTCATTTTCTTCAGTATTTATCTGAGGTCCAAGATTCTGAGGCTCTCCCCAATTACTTCCTTCTAATTCACAAACATAAATATCGGTACCCCCATATCCACCTTCCATATCGGAAACAAAATATAAACTTTGTCCATCTTCGCTTAATGAAGGGTGGGCTACACTATAATCAGGGCTGTTATATTTAAAAGGAGTTGGTTGGCTCCATCCTTCACGATACCGGCTAAATTTAGAAAAATAAATTCCCAGGTTATTGTGTCTTTCAATGGAGTTTCCAAGTTTCTTATCTATCATATTATTCCTGGTAAAATAAATCTCAGAGCCGGTACTGTTAAAAGTGGCAGGCCCCACATTAAAATTACTTTTAAATGATTTCTCAAAAATCTCGGGTTTTCCCCATTCATCTCTTCCTTCCTCTACCCGGTAGAGATCATACAAGGGAAGATCATCTCTTTCGTCAAGATAAGTAATAAAAATCGTATTCTTACGATTGGAGCAAAAAACAATATCACCACGAAAATAAACAGGTGCAAATTCATCGTATTTATCGGTATTGAAAGGCAACTGGCTAATAGAATAATCCTGTGCTTGTAAGGGTGTAAATAAGCCCAAAAGCAAAATAAAAAATCCTATGTGTCTAATTTTTTTCATCTTAAAAATATCTCGGGCTTACCGCTCTAATTCTATATTTAAAATCATATCGTAAAATAAATTCCATGGAACCTTTTGTTCGGCCGGCCAGTTCACCTAACGACATATCATAGGCGCCACCCAGGCGAATTTGCTCATTAATCTGATATTCAGCAGTAATCACAACCTCATTATCATACCTATAAGAACCACCAAACCACAATACATTAGCAAAAATAAAACTACCCCCGGCATCTATTCGAAAAGTATTATTTAAACGATAGCGTAACAAAAAGGATGGTTTAAACTTAATCCGATCGGAATTTCCGATAAGCACACCGGCAGACACCAGAAAATCATAATTCTTCGGATCGGATTGCATCACTTTGTCGCTAGCTCTGTACTTATAAGACAATAGTTTAGGGATGGATGCACCGGCAAAAAAACGATCGTTGTAATAATAAACGCCTACCCCAAAATTAGGGAGAATCTCCGATTCATTTTCCAAATACATGTCGTTATTAACTCCCTCGGGATTGGCTTTGATATCGGCAAAATTCCCCTGGTAAATAGTAGCTCCGGCTTTTAATCCCAACGAAAGCTTGCCCGTTCCCAACTTAAACCGGAAAGCATAATTACCATAAATTTCATAAAAATCGGTAACACCGATTTTTTCATGAAAAAGAAATAATCCGGCTGCATTTTTTTCATCCTTAAAAGGAGTATGACTGCTTAAGGTTTGAGTAACCGGCGCTCCATCAAAGCCCATCCATTGATTCCGGTATAAAATAATATTACTGAAACATTCTCGGCTTCCGGTATATGCAGGGTTTATGGCTAAACCATTTACATCATACTGGCTGTATACAGGTTCATAGCGTTGGCCTATTAATAAATCATCATTTAAACTATTATCTAAATCATTATCCTGAGAAAAAGATAATAATGAAATCAAAATAAATCCAAACAAAAAAATTATATGTAAAACAGAATATTTCTTCATTAACGTCTTTTAATAACAATAAACCCTTTATGTATATTCGTGATTCTTTTGTTTGTTTTGGGATCAATATTCACCACGGTTAAAATATAATAATAGGTGTCATCAGGTAAATCGTATCCCTTTTCATTTTTTCCATCCCATCCCGGATTGTTGGAAAAGTTTTTTCGGCTAAACACTTTTGTACCCCATCGGTTAAAGATTACCAATTTGTTTTCGTCGGCAAATTCGAGTCCGGCAAATTGCAGGTAATCGTTATCCCCGTCTTCGTTAGGAGTAAATCCTGTTGGGGTAAATATGGGATTTAAGGTAATATTTACCGAATCGGTAATGATATCGCATACTCCTTTTTCAACAGACCATAATACCCTAATCCCCGACTGGTTCTCATCGACCAACTGTTCGATAAGGGTAACCGTATCATTCGGGTTTATAATTGATCCAGATCCATTTTCAAGGGTCCAGGTTGATGTTAATTCGCGAACATCGTCCGGATTAATATATGATCCTTTCAGCTTATATTCACGGGTAAAAAATAAGGATGTATCAGGCCCTGCATCCACATCATAAGGGCTTTGGTATAAAATTATATTAACGGTGGCCGAATCAGCACATTGCCAGTTGGTCTCTTTCCACTGATAGGTATATTCTCCAGCTGCATCAACGGAAATATGGGATGCAGGCAGCGCAGGATCTTCAAAAGTTGTATTTCCATCTCCATCAAGCTGGCTCCATATTCCTTCGCCTAAAGTGCTCAAAGCATTCATCTGATATGTTAAATCACAAACCTCAGTCGAGGGGCCTGCATTAGATTGCGGCCACCCGTAGGCAAGAATTTTAGTAAGCCCCGACATATCGGTAGCAAAACAACCATTGGCATCGGAAACCTCATCGAGGGTATAATTAAACCATTCGCTCTCGTTGGATGTCGTAGGATTAACTTCATAATCTTTTTCTGATGCATCGATATTGTTAATGTTTGTTACATCATTTCCATCAGAAAAAGCAAGGCTATAAGGTAGCTGTCCGGCAGTGATATTAAAATGAAGGATTACATCCCCACCACTGCAAATAGTGTCTTCAAAATCATCTATGGTTGCAACTGGTAACGGATGAATACTTACGGTAATGGTATTGCTGGTATCCACACAACAATTATCCTGTCCGGAACGGACAATCCGCCGGAAAAAAGTTTGTTCGGTGATTTCCTGCGACTGGTAATCTTTGTCCTGCCCTCCTTCTGTAATATCTGTCCATAAAGATCCGTCGGAGCTTATAATCCACTGGTATTGATACTCGTTATCTCCACCTTCTGGCACTTCGGCGGTTAATAATTCAGGCTCGGTATTATAGCAGGTATAAATGGTAGAATCATTGGTAATTATATTATTATCAATCGGAGGTAATACATTAATTTTTACCGAGTCGCTAACATCCATACAATCGTCGGACTCAACGATACGACGGTAATAAGTGGTTTCTACAAGATTTGGTGGAGCAAAATTCAATCGAGATGAATCTTCAATACTCTCCCAGCTTTGGCCTTCAAGTTTTTTCTGCCAGGTGATTTTAATAGAATCCTGAATCATTAATCCACCGGTTGGATTATCTCCAGTAATTTCTTCGGGTTTCTGGCCAAAGCATATTTCCTGTTGACCGTAAATAGTATTATTCTCAATGGGAGGGAGTCCAATAATCTGCACCTGGCGGCTGGTATCAATGCAGGCACCCGACTGAACCACCCGGCGGATAAAAGTAGTATCCAACACCTCTCCGGGCAGGCAAATGGTATCGTTAAGCTGATCGACGGGATTCCAGCTGTTCAGGTCAAAACTGGACTGCCAGTAATAATCATAAAATCCATCGCCTCCCATTTCAACGGTTGTACCGGTAATGGTATCGGCAATATTTCCAATACAAGAGATCGTATCATCAGGGAAAATATGGTTTCCAACAATCCATTCGTGTACCACAATTTTTATGGGAGCACTAATATCAACAATACCTGCCGATTCAACAATACGTCGGTAATAAATGGTATCGTACAGTGGCCCGGGTTGTAAATCTATTCGGGTTGAATCAATAGATTCCCAGCTGCTGCCATCTGTACTTTTTTCCCAGGAGTAAACATAATTTCCATCCCCACCCCTTGGGTTAGAACCCGATATCAGGTTAGGAGTATCGCCCGAACATACGGCATGGCTTTCACTGATAGAATTAAAAAGGAATCCGGTAAGGGGAAGTGTGGTGATTATTCTATTAAAACCTCCATTCCCATCAGTTGCCCCGTAGGATCCAACAGAAGGTTGATCAGAAACAGATCCTGCAGCTCCAAATAACCCATGATGATATACAACATTTGTACTATTATAATATCGGCCATGAAATATTACACCAGCTCCACCCCCTCCACCAGGACCGGAAAGGCTTCCCCCTTCTGTATCTCCACCATCGCCACCACTGACCCATAAATCTATCTGCCCCTGTACAGAATCCACATCAAAAACGATCGTTCCCCCAGCACCTCCACCTGCTCCTGAAGCCGTAGCAACTTCGGTAATATCTTCTCCATCGGCAAATATCTCATGATTGTTCACCACCAAAAATTTACCGATAATAATTACAATACCACCCCCGGTTCCTCCCTGGGTTGCAAACAGATCTGAAGTATACGTTCCGGCACCACCGCCTCCACCCATATAGATGGTTGTATCATTAACAAAAAAAGACATTCCCTGTCCCTTTAATCCTCCCAGACCTTCCCAAGGGGCATCACCCGTTTCATTTAAATAAGCAGGAGAAGGACCACAGGTTATGGTATCCTCATTGCCTCCATTTCCTCCGGATGCACCATTACCACCACCGCCTCCACCGGTAAAACGAGCATTGCCACCACCTCCGGCATTTCCCCAGCGGCTAAGTCCTTTGGCATAAAGCGGGTTATACTCAACCACACCTTCGCCCTTTCTTCCAACGCGATCAGAGGACTCCGGGAAAACATATTGATAAAAATAAGCAGAATCTTCCGATGCACAAAGACTATCGTTTTCACCTAAGACGGGTTCGGCACCACGAAACCCTTTTTCCGACACATCGATGTCGGCTTCCAGGTAGATGGTATCGTTGGCAAACAACACCAACACGCCCCCTTTTTCTCCATCCCAGGGATCGCAGGTAAGGCTACCGGTAATCCTTACATTACTGTAGGAGGGAACACGGATTAACTGAACCAGTCCTTCCACATCGTAATGATTGGCCAGGGCTGCCCTTAGCACTACCTTCTGTTCCGCCTCAATCACCTGGTCGATAATAATAATTTCATATTTCCCGGATGAATAAATTTTATAAAAACCGTAAATACTTCCTATGGATTCCCAGTTATTATTTTCAAGCCAAACATCGGCCCCTTTAGCCTGGTATACCATTACCGTATCACCATCAGAAAACAGGGTGGGATCGTCAACCAGCAGGGTGTCTTTGGAAGAAAAAATGGAATCTACTTTCGAATAAGCATTAATAACTCCCGATATCTCGGGTTGTGCATATAAGTCGGTTATAAAAACCGTAAAAAGAGAAAAGAGTATAATGAAAAAATATTTCCGATTCAAAGCCTAATTTTTTTTTAAAACTCACCTATCCATAACAAATATATAAATATTTTCATAGCTGTCCTAAATATTTTTAAAATTAAAAAATACAAACGTAATTACAGGTATTTTGGACAGATTTTTACTATTATTAAAAACGAATCCCCCCATTTAAATAAAATCCCTTGTTTATATTT
>JAYEKP010000220.1:0-8019 GCA_034661075.1 Bacteroidota bacterium | reverse complement strand
AAATATAAACAAGGGATTTTATTTAAATGGGGGGATTCGTTTTTAATAATAGTAAAAATCTGTCCAAAATACCTGTAATTACGTTTGTATTTTTTAATTTTAAAAATATTTAGGACAGCTATGAATTGAAGGATAAAATTCATAAATAATTGGAATGCAATAAATATCCTTTTATAAAATTTTATAATTTAGTGCCAGTTTAAAAAAATAACTGTATTATGGTTAAGAACTATTTTGTCATTCTCTTTTTCATCCTTTTCTATAATTCAAAATCTTTCGCTCAAAACATCGAGGCGCATGTTTTTGAACCGGAAAGTATTAACATCAATATCATCAATAATCATCATCAAGATATTATATTAAATATTTTTATAAGAGATCGCAGGGGGATCAGGAAATTTATATCAAAAAAAAAATTTCTCAACCATCAAGAATCAATTTCAAAAAAGTTTTCCAAAAACTAAAATATCCTTTGTTGAGAATATTCGTGATATTAATACTGCTGAAAAAAATCAGATGTTAGTAATCATTGATGTGATTGATTATTTTGTAGGCAAAAAATCCAATAAATGGATTGGGAAGTCTACATTTGACCTTAATATTTTCGACTATCGAAAAGATGATATTCAAGAAATGAATCAACAAATTACATATACTAGCACAAAACCCGACAGACAGTCATTGCAATCGGCAAAGCAAGCACTTGCCGAATCATACAGAAAAACATTAACAGAAACCATTCATTCTATCATTCATTTAATGGAATAAAAAATTTAAAATGTAATAAACACCTGTTTTGGGATACTAACAATATTAATTAACTATAAAATTCTAACACTGAAAAAACCAATGGAGCTACTAAAAATTGAAGAAATTGAAAAACGATTCGTTAACCATTTGGCCCTTGATAATGTTAATATGAATGTACCGGAAAATAGTATTTACGGATTGCTGGGGCCCAATGGAGCAGGAAAAACAACCTTAATTAGAATTATTAACCGAATAACAGCGCCTGATAAAGGCCGTATATTTTTAAATGGGCGAGAAATGAAGCCTGAAGATATCCACGATATTGGATACCTACCGGAAGAGCGTGGATTATACAAAAAAATGAAAGTAGGCGAACAGGCTCTTTATTTAGCTCGTCTAAAAGGCCTTTCGAAAAGAGATGCACTAAAAAAACTAAAATACTGGTTCGATAAATTTGAAATCCAGGCATGGTGGGATAAAAAAGTAGAAGAACTTTCCAAAGGCATGCAACAAAAAGTGCAATTTATTATTACTATTTTACATGAACCCAAACTTTTAATATTCGATGAACCATTTAGTGGATTCGACCCCATTAACGCCAATCTGCTAAAACAGGAAATTTTAGAATTAAAAAAGAAAGGATCAACCATTATTTTCTCAACCCATAACATGGGCTCTGTCGAAGAGTTATGCGATCATATAACGCTTATCAATAATGCTAAAAATTTATTAGAAGGCCCTATTGACAAAATTCGTCATGAGTACAAATCCAACATCTACGAAATAACATTTAACGGAGAATATCAGAAGTTGGAATCAGCAATTAACGAGCATTATCAAATCCTGGAACAAAAGAAAATTAATGGATATAATGGAGTTCGCATAAAACTATTACACCAAACCAATGAAAACGAATTGCTTTCCTTAATTATCCCTGTGGTGGAAATCATCTCTTTTAATGAGATTATTCCTAGCATGAATGATGTATTTATTAAAGCTGTAAATGAAAACAAAAAATAATTGCCATAAATATTAACCATCATGAATAAAATAAATCTGATTATATCTAGAGAATACTTAACCCGTGTTAAGAAAAAATCATTTATCATTTTAACCATTTTAGGGCCTATTCTTTTTGCTGCTCTCTTTATTGGCCCTGCCTGGATTGCATCCATTGAAGATACAGAGATGAAAAACATTGCTGTATTGGACAGCTCAAATCTTTTCGTGAATAAACTGCCCGATGCCGATTATATTAAATTCGAATACATTACCGATAAATCATTAAACGAAGTAAAAAAAGAATTTTCGGAATCGGACTATTATGCTGTTTTACAAGTTTTTCCAAGCATAACTTACGAACCTAGCGCAGTTCACCTTTATTCAAAAAAGAAACCCAGTTTTTCGGTAAAATCGCATATTGCGAGTTCCATGGAAAAAGAGCTAAAAAACAAAAAATTACGTAGCCACGGAATCGATGAAACCGTTCTAGAATCCATTAAATCGGATGTATCCATTCGAACCATTCAGTGGACTGATGATGGAGAAGCTAAAGAAAGCTCAACAGAAATTGCTATGGCTGTAGGCTATGCAGGAGGTTTTATGATTTATATTTTCATCTTTATGTTTGGCGCACAGGTTATGCGTGGTGTTATCGAAGAAAAGTCAAGCAGGATAGTTGAAATCATTGTTTCCTCGGCCAAACCATTCCAACTTATGATGGGAAAAATTGTGGGTATTGCACTGGTTGGTTTAACACAATTCTTACTTTGGATCATACTAACATTTGTTATCGTAAGTGGAGTAAAAACAGCTTTTTTCCCACAATTGGGCACTAAAAATGCACAAGAAGTTGTGGTTCAGGATTTTTTCGAAGAGCAAGACATTGACCAAGCTGAGAATATTCAACCTCAGAATTTAGATCAAATTTCTGGTATTTTTAATTCCATAAAATCGATCGATTTTAGAGTAATGATTGGCTCCTTTATTTTCTTTTTCCTTGGCGGATATTTATTATATGGATCTTTATTCGCAGCAGTGGGATCTGCTGTGGATAATGAAGCCGATACCCAGCAATTTATGTTTCCCATAACCATTCCTCTGATATTAGGAATATTTGTGATGATAAATGCTATTAATACCCCCGACAGTCCAATCGCATTCTGGTTTTCAATTATTCCATTTACTTCACCTATTGTAATGATGGTTCGTATCCCATTTGGTGTACCTTATTGGGAATTAGCCCTTTCAATGGGTTTATTGATTATAACATTCTTAGCCACAACATGGATGGCCGGAAGGATTTACCGTACCGGTATTTTAATGTATGGTAAAAAAGTGAATTACAAAGAACTGTGGAAATGGATTAGATATAAATTTTAAAATATGACAAGGGAGCTAAAAATCAGCTCCCTTTTTTTAGCGATAAATCACCCTTTCCAAAACGATTATTTGTATTTTTGATTTTTTCATTCATTACAATTAATACAGTTATGAAAATTGCCATAATTGACATGGGCACCAACACATTTAATCTGCTTATTGCAGAAGTATCTCAAAACAAAAATTTTAAAATAATTTTTAAAGATAAAGCCGGGGTGAAACTTGGAAAGGGTGGCATCAACCAAAGAAAAATATCATCTGAGGCATTTCAACGTGCAATAGATGCTATAGATAATCACTTAAAAACTATTCAAAAATATAATGTAGGCCAAATCTTTACTACGGCAACCTCAGGTGTAAGAAGCACTCAAAACGGACAGGAATTGGTTGAAACCCTGGAAAAACAATTCAACATAAAAATCCAAATTATTTCTGGTGATGAAGAAGCAGAGTTAATTTATCGTGGGGTAAAACAAACTATTGATTTTAATGAGCACAATGTTTTAATTTTAGATATTGGTGGAGGGAGCAATGAATTTATCATTGCCCATAAATCCGGATTATTATGGAAAAGAAGCTTTGACCTTGGAATGGCCCGGTTATTAGACCGGTTTAATCCCTCGGATCCTATTACATCCCATGAGATTGCTGCTGTTGAAAATTATATCGACAATAACCTAACTCCTTTATATGAAGCTGTTAAAAAATATCAACCCACAAAATTAATTGGCTGTTCCGGAACCTTTGATAGTTTTAGAGCCATGATCATGGCTAAGAACAAAAGTATTCCTAATCATATAAAAAAAGAAAATCACTACCTGATTAACCTTGATGATTACAAAAATCTTCATCAGGAATTAATACAATCTACCACCGAAGAACGCCTAAAAATGAATGGACTTGAAATCGTTCGCGTGGAAATGATTGTTCTGGCAAGTATTTTTGTTAATTTTATACTCAGAAAGTTAACGTTAAAAACGATGATTCAGTCCAACTTTGCAATAAAAGAAGGATTAATGGATAAAATACTAAACAGCAAAATTTAAACCTATGGCTAAGATATTGGTAATTGACGACGAAAAAAGTATTCGTGATACCTTAAAAGAAATTTTAGAATATGAAGAGCATCAGGTAGATTTGGCTGCCGATGGCGATGAGGGATTAACCCTTTTTAATAAAAATAAATACGATATTGTACTTCTCGACATCAAAATGCCACAAAAAGACGGAATAGAGGTTTTGGAAGAAATCTTTAAAATCAATTATGAAATACCGGTTATTATGATTTCCGGACACGGCAATATCGATACAGCTGTGGAAACAATCAAAAAAGGAGCCTATGATTTTATCGAAAAACCACTGGATTTAAACCGGCTGTTGGTAACTATCCGCAATGCCATGGATAAATCGACCCTGGTAAATGAAACCAAAACCCTAAAGAAAAAAGTAAGCAAAACTTTTGATATAGTCGGAGAATCCGAAGCTATAACCAAAGTTAAAGATATGATTGAGAAAGTGGCTCCTACCGATGCACGAATACTCATCACCGGGCCCAATGGTTCGGGAAAAGAATTGGTTGCACGTTGGTTACACGAAAAAAGTGAACGTACAAACGGGCCATTTATCGAAGTTAACTGCGCGGCTATCCCTTCCGAATTAATTGAAAGCGAATTATTTGGGCATGAAAAGGGAGCATTCACATCGGCTCACAAACAGCGCAAAGGAAAATTTGAACAATCGCATACCGGAACCATCTTTTTAGATGAAATCGGAGATATGAGCTTGAATGCACAGGCCAAAGTATTAAAAGCGCTGGAAGAAAAGAAAATTTCAAGAGTAGGCAGTGATAAAGATATCCATGTGGACGTAAGAATTATTGCAGCAACCAATAAGAATCTAAAAGAAGAGATTGAGAAAAACAGGTTTCGCGAAGACCTGTACCACCGATTAAGCGTAATTTTAATCGATGTACCATCGTTAGATGACAGGAAAGAAGATATTCCGATGTTGGCCGAACATTTTAATGAACTCATTTGTGCTGATTACGGGGTAAGTAAGAAAATGATTACTGTCGATGCCCTGGAAGAACTGAAAAAAATTAGCTGGACAGGGAATATCCGTGAATTCAGGAATGTGCTGGAGCGGTTAATTATTTTATGCGATAAAGAAATTACAGGAAAAGATGTGGTGGCTTATGCACAGCCGATATCTAAATAGCTTTTAGCTTTACTGTCGGAGAGAGGCAGGTTCTGAGCTTATCAGCAGGTAGATTTTGATTCGATATTTGCTGTTGCCCTTTCAGGGCGTGATTTTTGTTTTTGCGAAATTAAAAGGGCGTTGCTCTTAATTATTGCTTTAAGGCTTTCAGCCTTTTTGGATAAATAAAGTATAATGATTTAGATTGATTAATTTTTATTCATTTAAAAATTAAAAACATTATAATAAATTTATAAATTGCCCTGTAAGGGCAACGGGGCATCGCTCCGCAACTAAACCAGCAATAATGAATCGCCCTGAAAGGGCAAAAGCATAAAAAAATATGGTTAAAGATTATCGCATTGAAAAAGATTTTTTAGGAGAAAAAAAGATCCCTGAAGATGCATTATACGGTATACATTCGGTACGGGCACAACAAAATTTCCCGGATCATTCTCCTTTTTCTTTAGACTGGTATAAAGCAGTAGGGTTAACAAAACTGGCCTGTTACTTAACGTATGATAAATTTAAAAAGGCCATTTTTGAAAAATATTCTGATAAAAAAATCCCTATAAATATATTTGAGCAACCGATAATTGATGCACTAATAGAATCTGCCGAAGAAATTTCCGAGGGAAAACACTTCGATCACTTTATAGTACCAGCCGTTCAAGGGGGTGCCGGCACCAGCATTAATATGAATGTAAATGAAATTATTACCAATATTGCACTCAAAAAATTGGGCAAAAATACTGGCGACTATCAAACCATTGACCCAATAGAACATGCCAATATTTATCAGTCTACCAACGACATCATTCCCACATCACTAAAAGTAACCATCATCAAGTTACTGGTTGAGCTGGAAGAAAAAATAAACGACCTGCGATCGGATATTGAAAAGCTGGAGGATAACAGTCGAAATCAACTACGCATTGGGTACACCCAAATGCAGGAAGCGGTGCCCTCCTCTTATGCCATGCTTTTTAGCTCGTATAACGAAGCATTATCACGCGACTGGTGGCGTGTATCAAAATGTTTTGAACGGATAAAAGTAGTTAACCTTGGGGGCAGTGCCACAGGAACCGGGATAGCCGTTCCGCGTTTTTTTATTATGGAAGCGACCTCTACCCTGCAAAAACTTACCAACCTCCCCATCACCCGAAGCGAAAACATGCCTGATGCAACCAGTAATTTAGACACATTGGTTGAGGTACATGCGATTTTAAAATCTCATGCCGTAAACCTGGAAAAAATGGTTTCTGATATCCGCCTGTTATCGTCTGATGTGGCAGGAAATAAAGAAGTCTCTATCCCTCATAAACAGATTGGAAGTTCTATTATGCCCGGCAAAGTTAATCCGGTAATTCCTGAATTTGTGATTAGCTCGTCCCATAAAATTTATGCAAACGATAATCTGGTTTCATCATTAAGCGCACAGGGTTGCCTCGATTTAAATCCTTATCTTCCGGTGATTGGCCATGCCATACTCGAAAGTATCAACCTATTAATTGCAGCCAATAAAACATTGCAAGAAAACTTTTTTAATGGATTGGCGATTGATAATCAAAAAGCCGAAGAAAGGCTTTTTAAAAGTCCGGCCATATCTACCGCATTGAGTCCTCACATTGGCTACCATAAAGCCGCCGAACTGGCAAAAGAAATGAAAACCGCCGGCTTGGATATTTTTCAAGCCAATGAGAAACTACAAATCATGGATACTACTAAATTAAAAAAAATCCTCCAGCCACAAAATCTTTTAAAAATGGGATTTACACTTGATGATATAATGCAATAAGTTTATTAACCCGTTATGAGCTTTACATCAATGCTACGAAATAACCACTGGATCATTAAACTAGGATTTCTAATAATAGGAATACTCCTGTTTTTTTACCTGGACTTTGAAAAAATTTTCTATTATGGGCCCTTTGGAATTCACTATATGCGTCAAACCGATAGTTTATCCTTTGCTTCCAACTACTTTAATCATGGATTTCAATTTTTCAAACCTCAACTTTATAATTTAAAAAACATTGATGGACATGCTGCTTGTGAATTTCCCATCACATATTATCTGACAGCTTTAACTTATACAATCTTTGGGAAACAGTTTTATTTACAAAGGATTATTCATTTATTGATCGCCTATTTTGGAGTTTACGGATTATATAAACTGGCAAAAAACATTATTCAAGACTACTGGTATGCTTTAATCATTAGTTTAACCCTATTTACTTCAACAGTATTTAATTATTACGCTTTTAATTATCTTCCAGATATTCCTGCCTTAGGATTTGCATTTCTTGGATGGGGCTTTCTATTTCATCATCAATCGAATAAAAAATTAAATGCTTTGAGAATTTCCTTTCTTTTCTTCACGTTAAGCAGTCTGATTAAAATTACTTACTTAATTAATCCTATAGCAATTTTAGTCTATACTTTTATCCAATTTATTATTAAACCAAAAAATTCACTTTTCTCAAATCATAGAAAGATTATCTTCTTCAGTTTAATAACCTTAATTGTTGTTTTGATCTGGAATGCCTACATGTTTTATTATATTTCAACTTACAATTCAAACTCTTTTAATACAAACGCATTACCCATTTGGATCTTAAATAAAGAAAAAATTCGAATTGTATGGGATCATTTAAGCGAATACTGGTACAATAAATATTTTACTCGCTC
>JAYEKP010000219.1:0-1588 GCA_034661075.1 Bacteroidota bacterium | reverse complement strand
TTATATAATATCAGAAATAAAAGAAATTTTTGGAGTAGAGTAAAGGAAATTTAGGAAATTTGTTAAATTCAATTTGGTGGACCCAGCGGGACTCGAACCCGCGACCTTTGGTATGCCATACCAACACCAATGCTTTATATAGTGCGGGGACGGAAAAAAGGGGTATGGGGAAAATGAATTTCCGCCCCGTCTTCGCTTTGTTGCCGTTTAAAATTGTCGTTTGATTTCATAAATATTATCCAGCCCAGTAATTATTTACGAAAAGGATAATATTCATTGCCAAAAGTAGAGTAGAGAGAAAAATGTAAGTAAGTTTTTGATACTGATTTTTAATAGATGCCATTAATATGTATATAGGAAAAAGAACTAAAATATAACGCCCGATACTCATAAATGTTCCGGTACTCAAAGCAATAAGAAGCGTAGTCGCCATATAAAGTCCATAAGAAGTTCGCAATTTTTTAAAAACAAAATATGTCGCCACAACAGCGAAAATTATAAATAAAACATCGACAAATAAATTGACTGTGGCTGGATGAGTGAGTAACAAAAAATGGTCTTTGTTGAGACTAAATGTTCTACCCCACCAACCCTGAACCTTCAAAAAAAGAAAAAAGTCTCCGAACCTAAAATAGTGGAATAAAAAGAAACTCAAAGTACCAAGCGGAACTAAAAAAATTGATAAAAGTTTTTTATTAAAAAGTCGATCAAATTTATGGTTTTTAAAATATTCCCAAATCAACGGGATAAATAACAGCACTCCCGTTATTCGTGTTAATGAAGCAAAAAAACCAAAAATCCCCGCAAGGACAAAATTTTTTTTTAGAGCATAGTAAAAAGTCGCCACTGAAAGAAATAAAAATAAAGATTCTGTATAAATTGTATTAAGAAAAAAGGCTGTTGGAAAAATCAAAAGAAAAAAGAGAGGCAATTGTGAATTAACTTCATTATGAAATTCCCGAATCAGTTTTGAAAAGTATATAAGCGCTAAAAGCAGAAAAATTATACTTAGAATCCAACCAGCAAAAATAAGGTTTCCGCCAACAAGAAAAGAAGTTGCCTTAATTAGTAATGGATATAAAGGGAAGAAAACAATGTTAGATAATTTTTCTGCTCCATTAAAAATATAGCCGTTTTGAGCAATATCTAAATACCAAAATGAGTCCCAACGAGCATGCAAAGAAATTGGATTCCATTGTTGATTTTGAGAAAACTGACTCGGGTCAATCCATGTGTAAGCAGTATCTCCTTTTAGATTAAACCTGTTGAGCGCTAAAACCGCAAAAAAGTTTATAACAATAATCCATAAAATAAATAAAATGATAACCTTTTTTGTATTCATAAATAATCGAACGATAATTTTAAACGGCGACAGAGCGAGGGCGGACAAAAATTTTTCCCCCTCAACCCCCTTTCTTTTTTTTCGCCGAAGCGAGGCACGAAGCCCCGAATGAGGCGACTAATTCAATTTGGTGGACCCAGCGGGACTCGAACCCGCGACCTTTGGTATGCCATACCAACACTCTAGCCAACTGAGCTATGGGCCCGTATTTAATCTAATTTAATATTTTTCTTTTTGCGAAAATTA
>JAYEKP010000218.1:0-8101 GCA_034661075.1 Bacteroidota bacterium | reverse complement strand
ATCCAAATATAAACAAGGGATTTTATTTAAATGGGGGGATTCGTTTTTAATAATAGTAAAAATCTGTCCAAAATACCTGTAATTACGTTTGTATTTTTTAATTTTAAAAATATTTAGGACAACTATGTAAAAAATTAACTTACTGGTTTAATTTAAATTAAGAATTCACTAACTTTGACTTCTTTTTCGCAAAAAATATATTAATTAAAAAATGATAAATTATGGGACAAATAGCAGGAATACATGCACGGCAAATATTGGATTCAAGAGGAAATCCAACCGTTGAAGTTGAGGTAGTAACTACCGATGGTTTTGTTGGACGCGCAGCAGTACCTTCTGGTGCCTCAACAGGTGTTCATGAAGCAGTTGAACTTCGGGATGGTGATAAATCAAAATTTCTAGGAAAAGGAGTGTTAAAAGCGGTTGAAAATGTTAATACCATTATTAATGATGAGTTACAAGGATTTTATGTAGATGATCAAACTGCTATTGATAATGCTTTGATAAAACTCGATGGAACAGAAAATAAAGGAAATCTTGGAGCAAATGCAATGTTAGGGGTTTCGCTTGCAGTTGCAAGAGCCGCTGCAACAGAATATGGATTGCCGCTGTATCGATATATTGGAGGAGTAAGTGCTAATACACTTCCTATTCCTATGATGAATATCCTCAATGGAGGACAACATGCCGATAATAAAATTGATATCCAGGAATTTATGATCATGCCTGTTGGTGCTAGCTCTTTTAGCGAAGCTTTAAGAATGGGAGCTGAAGTTTTTCATAATTTAAAAGCGGTGTTAAAGGCTAAAGGACAATCAACCAATGTTGGCGACGAAGGAGGTTTTGCACCTAATCTTTCCTCTAACGAAGAAGCTATTGAGGTTGTTTTAGAAGCTATTGAGAAAGCTGGGTATAAGCCTGGTGAAGATATTTTTATTGCTCTTGACCCTGCAGCATCTGAATTCTACGATAAAGATAAAAAAGTTTACCATTTTGAATCTACCAATGAAGATTTATCTTCAGCAGATATGGTTAACTATTGGAAAACATGGGTGGAAAAATATCCAATTCTATCGATAGAAGATGGTTTAGATGAAGATGACTGGGATGGCTGGGCTGAGTTGACAAAAGTAATTGGTGATAAAGTGCAAATTGTAGGCGATGATTTATTTGTAACCAATGTAAAAAGACTTTCGCAAGGAATTGAGAATAATGTTGCTAATTCAATTCTTATTAAGGTAAATCAAATTGGTACATTAACCGAAACAATAAACGCAATCCGTTTGGCTACTGAAAACTCCTATACCTCGGTAATTAGTCATCGATCTGGAGAAACAGAAGATACAACAATTGCGGATTTGGCTGTTGCTTTAAATACCGGATTAATTAAAACCGGTTCTGCTTCACGTTCCGATCGTATTGCTAAATATAATCAACTGTTAAGAATTGAAGAAGCCTTAGGAAATTCTGCAAGATATTTAGGAAAAGATTTTAAATTCCTAAAATAAATTTTTTTAATTTAATCGTAAAGGTTGGTTCCTGGATAGAGAACCAACCTTTTTATTTTTTGTTAAATCGTTAACCACTACAATTCTTTTTTGTATATTTCATTTTTACTGATTTAAATTTATACTATGTCATTTCATTCATTACATCAATTTATAGATCGATTAGAAGAAAAAGGAGAGTTGATAAGGGTTACACAAGAGGTAAATCCTACATTGGAAATTACAGAAATTACCGATCGTGTTTCAAAACAAACGGATGGAGGCAAAGCTTTGTTATTCGAGAATACCGGAACAAGGTTTCCTATATTAATGAATGCAATGGGCTCTGAAAAAAGAATGGAATTAGCCCTGGGAGTAAATAAATTGGATGATATTGGCAAAGAGTTAGAACGTTTATTTGTTGATTTTTCATCCCCAAAAAACAGTATTATTGAAAAATTGAAAATGCTTCCTAAGTTATCGGGTATTGCCTCATGGATGCCTAAGTTAGTTAAAGGTAGAGGGAAATGTCAGGAAATTATTCATTATGATCCGGATTTATCTATTCTTCCAGTATTAAAATGTTGGCCCGAGGATGGAGGGCCGTTTGTTACTTTGCCAATGGTTATTACTAAAGATCCGGTTACGGAGACTAGAAATGTGGGAATGTACAGAATGCAGATTTTTGAGAAGAACCTTACCGGAATGCACTGGCATAAGCATAAAGTAGGAGCGAGACATTTTGCTGAATACAAACGGTTGGGGAGAAAAATGCCTGTTGCTGTTGCTTTAGGTGGAGATCCGGCTTATACCTATTCTGCTACGGCCCCTGTTCCGGATAATATTGATGAATATATACTCGCAGGGTTCTTACGAAAGAAAAGCGTTGAAATGGTTAAATGTATTACACAGAATATTGAAGTTCCCAAAGATGCTGATATTATTATTGAAGGCTATATTGATCCTGAAGAAGAGTTTATTTGGGAAGGCCCTTTTGGCGATCATACGGGTTTTTATTCTTTGGCCGATTGGTTTCCAAAGTTTCATGTTACTTGTATTACTCACCGTAAAGATGCTGTCTATCCGGCAACGATTGTGGGTGTACCGCCAATGGAAGATGCCTGGATTGGAAAAGCTACAGAACGAATTTTTCTCACCCCGATAAAAATGGCAATTTTACCCGAAGTCATTGATTATGATCTTCCCTTTGCAGGTGTTGCTCATAATATAGCAATTATTAAAATAAATAAGACCTATCCCGGGCAGGCGCTTAAGGTAATGAACGCTTTATGGGGCGCCGGACAGATGATGTTTAATAAGATAATGATTGTTGTAGATCAAAACGTTGATATTCATCAATATCACCAACTAATAGATATTGTAATAGATCATATTAATCCATCTGCTGATTTCCATTTTATGCAAGGCCCGCTGGATATTTTAGATCATTCTTCTTCAAAAATGGCATTTGGTAGTAAAATGGGAATGGATGCAACTACGAAATTTGATGAGGAATTGGATGATGTTATAACAAACAATGATAATGGTTCATTTAATATTGAAGCTATTAAAGATGAATTTATCGAGATTGTGGATGCTAATTTATTTACATCTACAAAGGTTGGTGTTTTAATCCTGTCGGTTAAAAAGAAAGATAGAATCCATATTGAAAACCTGGTTAAAAAATTATTTCATAGTGAGGAATTTATACACATTAAAATGTGTGTTTTAGTAGATGATGTCGTAGATGTGTCCGATTGGAACCTGATATTATGGATTGCCTCAGGGAATATCGATCCTAAAAGAGATTCAATCATTTTATCAAAGCAAAATAATACTCATTCGTGTATTTTTATTGATGCAACAAGAAAAAGAAAAGGGAAAGATAATTTTAAAAGAGATTGGCCAAATATTGTTAGTTCAAGTTTGGATACGATAAAAATAGTTGACGAAAAATGGAATAAATATAATATTGGCAAATTTATACCATCTCCTTCGTTAAAATATCAGAAAATGTTATATAGAGGAGGAGCAGTAGCTGGAGAATAAATTTAGTGCAAATTTAATCTAAACATAAACCTTTGCTTTATACCGAATATATATTAAATTAGCAATATATAAATGAAGCTTATTAAATACATATTGCTTTCCTTAATTATAGGGGTTCCCCCACTTTTTTATCCTGGAGCTATTTATGGACAGCTCCTAAATGTAAAACATTTTACCATTGAAGATGGCATGTCACAAACAGGTGTTCAATGCCTTATGCAAGATCAGAAGGGTTTTTTATGGATTGGAACTCAGGATGGTTTAAATAAATATAACGGATATTCATTTCTTCGCTTTAAAAACGATCCTTCCGATACAACCACGATTTCAAATAATTATATTCATTGTATTTATGAAGATAACGAAAATAATATTTGGGTAGGAACCAATTACGGACTTAATAAATTTGACGCAGAAAAGCAGATATTTATTAGATATTTAAGAGATGATACAGATCCAAACACAATACCAGAAGATGAAGTT
Source organism: Bacteroidota bacterium (assembly GCA_034661075.1). Lineage (GTDB taxonomy): Bacteria > Bacteroidota > Bacteroidia > Bacteroidales > UBA12077 > UBA12077. The sequence continues at coordinate 4,082 of JAYEKP010000218.1, read as the reverse complement.
TACTCTATATATCAGGATAAAAAAGGTTTTATTTGGATTAAAACCGAAAGATTCTTAAGTCGCTTAAATCCCAGAAACGGTAAATTCAGGCATTACGAACATTTTAATGATATATTTAGTTTTATTTCGGTTAATGCTAAATTTTCAATTTTTGAAGATCATAAAAATCAACTTTGGGTAGGAACCAAAGATGGGTTAAATTATTTTGATCGAGAGCTTGAAATATTTAAACATTACAGCCATAACCCTAACAATAAAAAATCATTAAGTAACAACCGGATAAAAGTTATTTTTGAGGATAGCAAGCATAATTTATGGATTGGGACAAAGAATGGCCTTAACCGGTTTAATTGGGATGATGAAAATTTTACCCGCTTTTTTAATTATTCCAAAAAAACGAATAGCTTAAGTAATAATGTTATCAATGATATTTTCGAAGATTCTAGAGGCAACTTATGGATTGCTACTGATGATGGATTAAGTAGATTTAATCGCGAAACGAATCAGTTTAATGTTTATAGCGAGTTTAAATTTGAAAATAATATAATCCTTACAACTTCTATTACATCAATTATTGAAGATAGAACCGGAATTTTGTGGGTGGGTACATTACAAGGGTTGATTAAAATAGAAAAAGGGAAGAAAAAGTTTAATCTTTATGCAAAAAATAAAAAAGGAGAATCGTTATTTTCAAATAATTACATCGCATCCATTTTTACAGATAATGATAGTATCATTTGGGTAGGAACCTGGGGAACGGGTTTGCATATTTTTAATCGAAATACAAATAAAGTCACGCGTTATTTTACAGGCAATAGTTCGTTAAAGAACGATTATGTGCATAAAATATTTAAAAGTAGAAATGGTGTTTATTGGTTGGGTACACAAGATGGGATTAGTTTTTTTAATCAAAAAAGTAAAACATTTTCGGGGTTTGAGGATAAAGAGATTCTCCAGATGTTGAATAAAAACAGAATATATGATATTGTCGAAACGGATTCAGCTAATTATTGGATTGCAACAAAATATGGGTTACTTAATATCCAAAATAACTCTCTTGTTAAAAGTTATATTGCTACAGAAAAAAATGAAAACACAATAAGTTCCAATCTTGTATATGACCTTTTACTCGACTCCAAAAATAATCTTTGGATTGCTACCGATTATGGTTTAAATAAGCTCAATTTATCAACCGGAAATATTATTCAATATTTTAAAACAAAAGGCCAATGTAATGATTGTTTAATTTCAAATGAAATTCTATGCTTATATGAGGATACTGTAAATCAAGTTTTGTGGTTGGGTACAGTTGCAGGATTAAATAAAATGGATTTAAAGACGGAACAATTTACAGTTTATACAGAAAAAGACGGCCTTCCAAATAATCTGATTTATTCAATTTTAGCCGATGATGATGGGAATTTATGGATGAGTACTAATCGTGGATTATCTAAATTTAACCCTAAAGATAAAATTTTTAGTAATTTTAGTGTTTCAGATGGAATACAAGATTCTGAATTTAATCATGGTGCTTGTTTTAAATCATCGTCAAATGAAATGTTTTTCGGAGGAATTGCCGGATTTAATTCTTTTTATCCGGATTCCATTCAAATAAATGATATTGTCCCCAATATTGCTATTACCTCCATTGAGCTATTAGCAAGTGAAAAGCTTCAACAAATAACCCTTGGGAAGAATAATCATATCAGGATCCCTTATAAAAACAATTTAGTTACCATCGAGTTTGCAGCACTTGATTTTACAAATCCTGCAAAGAATAACTATGCCTATAAGATGGAAGGGATTGAAGAGGAATGGATAAATTTAGGCAATAGGAGGTATGCCATATTTTCAAATTTGTCGCCTGGTGAATATACATTTAAGGTAAAAGGAGCCAATAGCGATTATGTGTGGAATGAAGAAGGGACAACCTTAGAGATTGAAGTTTTAACGCCATTTTGGAGAACAAAGCTGGCCTTTGCATTTTACATTTTATTAATTCTTTTTTCAATATACTGGATTTCTCAATACAGAACGAAAACACTACGAAAGTCAAACCAGGAGTTAAAAGAAAAAGAGTTAATTGCTCAACAGGTTGCTAAGCAAAAAGAGGAGCTTAGCATTAAGAATAAAAATATTACCGACAGCATTGTTTATGCAAAAAGAATTCAAGAAGCACTCATGCCCTCTTTAAGATACTTTAAATTTTTACTCCCTTCAACATTTATATTACATAAACCTAAAGATATTGTTAGTGGTGATTTTTATTGGATAAATATTAAAGATGATAAAATATTTATTGCCGTTGTAGATTGTACCGGACATGGTGTTCCTGGTGCATTTATGTCGATCATTGGCTTTGAGCTTCTACGAAATATAACTGATGACCAGAAGATTGATGAAGCAGATAAAATTTTAGAGGAGTTAAATAGAGGGGTATCTATTACTTTTGGAAAAGAATCTGAAAATGTTCGATTAAAAGACGGGATGGATATTGCTCTTTGTGTTATTGATAAGAAAAAAGCTGAACTAGAGTTTGCAGGTGCTTTTCGTCCTCTATACTTTGTACGTGATAATAAAATTGAAGAAATTCGTGGGGATAGATTTTCGGTAGGATTACTTGAAGATGGGAATAGTGAACAAATAAATAAGACGGTGATAAAATTGAAAAAAGATGATATTTTTTATCTTTTCTCGGATGGATATGCAGACCAGTTTGGCGGGCCTGAAGGAAAAAAATTTAAATACCGTCGGTTCAGGCACCTACTGCTTACTATTCATAAATTACCACCCGAACAGCAATTAGCTTACCTCGATAAAAGTTTTGAAGACTGGAAAGGAGAACAGGAACAAGTAGACGATGTGTTAATCGTAGGAATAAAACCCGAACTAGAAAAAAAATAGTATCATTATAATAATTTGAACTAGTCAAGACTTAATCTAGATGGTGTTCTATTTTTTTGATTAATGTATCAATTTGAAAAGGCTTGCTTATGTAATCGTCCATACCTGCAGCAAGACATTCTTCTTTATCTCCTAAGAGTGCATTAGCGGTAATAGCAATAATTGGTGTGTGTGTATTACTGCTTTTTTCGATATTTCTTATTTTCTTGGTCGTAACAATTCCATTCATGATGGGCATTTGAATATCCATTAAGATAACGTCGTACTTAATCGATCCAAATTTATCGAGGGCTTCTTTTCCATTGTTAGCTACATCCATGTTTTTAACCGCTTTTTTTAAGCTTAGCAATACAATTTTTTGATTAATAAGATTGTCTTCAACCAATAAAACATTTGCATCAGAAAGCTTTATAGCAGTCTCTGATTTTATCTCAGGAATTGAGGATTCTTCTTCTGTTTTTGTTATTTCAGCAATCAAACTGCCTTTGGTAAATTGAATGATAAATTCGAATTTAAAAAGGTCAGATGTAACATCTATATCAATGGTTCCACCTATCGAATCTATAATTCGATTGGTAATATTTAAATCGAGTAACTTTATTAAGGCTGCATTTCGCTCTTTTTTCGATTTTATAGTATTTTGAATTTTGGTAATCTCTGGTATATGCACAAAATCATGTGTGGATATTTTAAATATAATATCTATTGTATTTTTTTGTTCATTTTGGCTATTAATGTCTAGTTGTATCGTTTTCTTGCCACTCTTGGCATTTTTTAAAATATTTTCAATAAGGTTTAGAAAGATCTGTTTAATTTTTACCGGATTTCCATACAATTGATAATTTAGTTCATCAGAAATATTTATCGGAAATGAAATATCGTTACTGTTAACATCAGCACATAAATTAATAGTATTGCAAATGGTCGTTTCAAGGTTAAAATATTGATTATAGTCCTTACTTTGTAGAATATCTACATTCGATAACTCTGCAATGTTATTAACTACATTAACCAGATTGTTTGTCGAAGCCTGAATCGTATCTATTAAGTCGCGTTGCTTCTCGTCAAGATTAGAATTGTTAACAATATTTGTTACTACTACAATATTATTTAAGGGTGTTCTTATCTGATGTGAAATTTTTGAAATAAAATCTTCTTTGGCTAAAGTTTCTTTTTGA
>JAYEKP010000217.1:0-8267 GCA_034661075.1 Bacteroidota bacterium | reverse complement strand
AAATTATCCGAAGCACGAGCAAAAAGTGTAGTCGATTACTTAATTGATCAGGGGGTAGATAAATCAAGACTTGAATATAAAGGGTATTCATTTACACAACCGGTTGCAGACAACAACACTGCAGAAGGAAGGGCACAGAACCGAAGAGTAGAATTTAAAGTATTAAGTAAATAACCCACAAGAAATATTTTTATTAAAAGGAAAGGATGATTATTCAAAATTATCCTTTTGCTTTTTGCTATATCATTAATTTTATGAATAAATTTTTATAGCTTTGTGACAAGTAAAATAATATAATTATAAAATAACAATACATACAATGAAAAATACAGCATTCACAAAGTTTCATCTTGAACTGGGAGCAAAGATGCATCCTTTTGCAGGATATAATATGCCCATAGAATACTCTGGAATTAACGAAGAGCATATTACTGTTCGTGATAAGGTTGGTGTTTTTGATGTATCCCATATGGGCGAATTTTGGGTAAAAGGGGCAAAAGCTTTCGACCTGGTTCAAAAAATTACATCTAACAATGTTGCCGATTTGTACGAAGGCAAAGTTCAATACTCTTGTTTACCCAACGGAAAAGGAGGTATTGTTGATGATCTGTTGGTTTATATGTTTGATAAAGAAACCTATTTGTTGGTTGTTAATGCAGCAAATATTGATAAAGACTGGGCTTGGGTAACAAAACAAGCTAAAGAAATGGGGCTTGAAATTGGAAAAGAAGTTTATAATGCTTCTGACGAAATTGCTCAACTTGCTATTCAAGGGCCACTAGCTTTAAAAGCTATGCAAAAACTCACTTCTGAGAATGTAGTAGATATGGAGTTTTATACCTTTAAAAAAATTGAATTTGCTGGAATTAAGGAAGTAATTTTCTCTACAACAGGTTATACCGGAGCAGGAGGTTGTGAAATTTATGTTGCCAACGAAGAGGCTGATAAATTATGGAAAGCTGTTTTTGAAGCAGGAAAAGAGTTTGGGATTAAACCTATTGGATTAGGAGCTCGTGACACCCTTAGACTTGAATCCGGATTTTGTTTATATGGTAATGATATCGATGACACTACATCGGCTATTGAAGCAGGTTTAGGGTGGATCACTAAGTTTGTGGATGGGAACGATTTTATTGACCGCGAAAAATGGCAAAAACAAAAAGAAGAAGGTGTGGAAAAACGCTTAAAAGGATTTATCATGGAAGATCGTGGAATTCCACGCCAGCATTATAAAGTTGTTGATGCCGAAGGAAACGAAATTGGTGAAGTAACCTCAGGGACCATGTCACCAATGATTAAAAAAGGAATTGGCATGGCTTACTTGAAAAAAGGATTCTGGAAAGCCGACACCGAAATTTTTATTGAAGTAAGAAATAAAAAATTGAAAGCAATAGTGGCTAAACCACCCTTTCATTTGAGTAAATAAAAAAATAAAATAATATATTTTCTACCCTGCTTTTCGAAGCAGGGTTTTTTGTTTATTTTTTGGTAATATCATAATAATTGCTTATTATCTGTAGGTAAAAATATAAAAACTATGAAAACGGTTGAAGTGTGTTTTACTCCAGAATTGCTAGGGAAATTTAATCTAAATAATAAAATAGTTGTTATAGTTGATATTTTAAGAGCAACAACGATTATAACCACTATGTTTAAAAATGGATTAGATAAATTAATTCCCGTTAACGATTTAAACGAAGCAAAAAAATATAAAGAAAAAGGTTTCTTAGTTGCAGCTGAACGAAATGGAGTAAAAATAGATTTTGCCGATTTTAGTAATTCACCCTATGTATTTACAGAAAAAAATATTAAAGGAAAAACGCTGGTCTATAGCTCAACGAATGGAACAAATACTATTAATTCTGCTAAAAAGGCAAAACAAGTTATTATTGCCTCATTCCTCAATTTATCGGCAGTAGCTGAGTATATTAAAAAGAAAAATAACGATGTATTATTGTTATGTTCGGGATGGCAAGGTAATTTTTGTACTGAAGATGCTTTATTTTCCGGTGCATTATCCGAAAAGCTTTTAACAACCAGGCAATTTACTACGAATTGTGATTCAGCAATGGCAGCAATGGATTTATGGTCATTGGCTAAAAGAGACATTTTAGCTTATATTAAAACTATTTATCAATATCAGCGACTTACCAGTTTTGGATTGGGAAATATTATTGATTATTGTTTCCAAATAGATATTACAAGCGTTGTTGTAATGCTTAAAGATAATTATCTGGTTGAACAAAAGAGTGTTAAAAAATAGAGTTTTAAAATTCGGGGTTTATGCTTATTTTTATACTTCCATTTTCGATCGGGATTTTTTAAAAAAAGGTGTTAAACATCATATAAATAAGCTCGAAAAATTTAAAATTTATTTGCATCTTGCAAGTAAAAATTAAAATTAGTTAACAAATTTAAAAACAATACATTATGAGAAAGCATATTTTTAACGCAGGTCCTTGTAAATTGTCAGATCCATTATTGAAGAATACTTCTGAAGCTATTCTTGATTTAGATGGAATTGGACAATCGATTCTTGAAGTCTCTCACCGAAGCAAAGAATTTCAAGCTGTAATGGATGAAACGGTTGAATTAATGAAAGAAGTACTTAGTATTCCTGAAGGATACTCTGTTTTATTTTTAGGAGGTGGAGCTAGTTTGCAGTTCGCCATGATTCCTTACAACTTCTTAAAATCAAAAGCATTTTATTTGAATACCGGAACTTGGTCAGCCAAAGCCATTAAAGAAGCAAAACTTTGGGGTGAAGTGGTTGAAGTATCTTCTGAGGATAAAGAATTTACTTATATCCCAAAAGGATTTGATGTGCCTAAGGATGTTGATTACGTTCATATTACTGCCAATAATACAATTCGTGGTACCGAAATTTTCGAAGATTATGATTTTGGCGGATTACCTTTAATCGCTGATATGTCATCAGACTTTTTAAGCCGTCCGGTAGATGTTTCTAAATATGCCATGATTTATGGTGGTGCTCAGAAAAATTTAGGACCAGCCGGTGTAACTTTTGTAATTATCAGAGACGATATGTTAGAAAAAGTGGTGGCAGACCGTAAGATTCCTACTATGCTTCAATATAAAACCCACATGGATAAAGGCTCTATGTTCAACACACCTCCGGTAGTAAATGTTTTTGCCGTTCGCGAAACATTAAAGTGGGTTAAATCAATGGGCGGAGTTGATGCAATGAACAAATTAGCCGATGAAAGAGCTGATTTGCTTTACAAAACCATCAACGAAAGTAAAATGTTTGTTAGTCCGGTAGTAAAAGAGGATCGTTCTAGAATGAATATAGTATTTGTAATGGAAGATAAATACAAAGATTTGGATAAAGATTTTATTGCTTACGCTGCGGAACAAAATTGTGTGGGAATTAAGGGACATCGTTCTGTTGGTGGTTTCAGAGCTTCTACTTACAATGCATGTACCATGGAAGATGTAAATGCATTGGTTAAAGCAATGAAAGATTTTGAAGCAAAGAATGCTTAATAATTTTTTTGACAATTGCAGACTCAGAGCTTTAATGCTTTGAGTCTTTTTATTAACTATAAAAAATTTTATGATATGAAAAAAGTACTTGTTGCAACCGAAAAACCTTTTGCCCCGGCAGCAGTAACACAAATCAAAGAAGTTTTAGATAAAGCCGGATACGAACTGGTACTTCTCGAAAAATATACTGATAAAGCTGATTTATTAAAAGCCGTAGAAGATGTTGATGCATTAATCGTTCGTAGCGATAAGGTTACTAAAGAAGTGATTGATGCAGCTAAAAACCTTAAAATAGTTGTACGTGCAGGTGCAGGATATGATAATCTGGACCTTGATGCTTGTACGGCTAAAAATATTGTAGCTATGAATACCCCTGGGCAAAATTCAAATGCCGTTGCCGAATTAGCGCTTGGAATGATGGTATCTATTGCTCGTGGTAACTATAATGGGAAACCCGGTACAGAATTACGATACAAAAAATTAGGAATTCATGCCTATGGAAATGTTGGAAGATATGTAGCCGAAATTGCCAAAGGTTTTGGTATGGATATTTATGCTTTCGATCCATTTGTAGATAAAGCAAAAATGGAAAAAGAAGGAATTAAACCTTTAAACTCTGTTGAGGAATTATATTCTACCTGCCAGTATGTTTCTTTACATATACCAGCTAACGATAAAACTAAAAAATCAATTGGCTTTGATTTGTTGAACAAAATGCCTAAAAATGCAACATTGGTTAATACTGCAAGAAAAGAGGTAATTAACGAAGAAGAATTGTTAAAAGTTTTTGCCGAAAGAGAAGATTTTAAATATGTTTCGGATATAGCTCCCGATTGTAAAGATGAAATTGAAGCCAAATATGAAGGTAGATATTTCTTTACCCCTAAAAAAATGGGTGCACAAACAGCAGAAGCAAATATTAACGCAGGAAAAGCTGCTGCTGAACAAATCGTTGATTTTATCGAAAACGGAAACGAAACATTTAAAGTGAACTAATTAATTTTTGATTTAATGATTCATTAAAAAAAATGATTGTACCATTGTACCCTTATACCATTGCATCATTGAATCATTGCACTATTGAAAAAATATATTAATCTTTTAATAAATTTAAAAAAATGGCGATAGTAAAACCTTTTAAGGGATTGAGGCCACCCAGAGATATAGTTAAAGATTTAGCATCGTTACCATACGATGTTATGAACAGTGAAGAAGCAGCTCAAATGGCCGAGGGAAAAGAAAATTCATTATTACATATCACCCGTGCAGAGATTGATTGTCCTGAAGGTACAGACATCCATTCAGATACGGTTTACAATAAAGCTGTAGAAAACTTTAAAAGATTTCAGGAAAAAGGATGGTTGATACAAGATAACGACCCTAAATTTTACATTTATGCACAAACCATGAATGGAAAAACACAGTACGGCCTTGTGGGTGCTGCTGCATGCGAAGATTATAATAAAGGAATTATCAAAAAGCATGAGCTTACGCGTCCTGAAAAAGAAGAAGACCGTATGGTTTTAACGCGTTTTACCAATGCGAATATCGAACCGGTATTCTTCTCATATAAAGCCGTTCCTGAAATTGATAGAATCGTAGAAAATATTGTAAAAAATCAGGAAGCAGAATATGATTTTGTTGCGGAAGATGGATTTGGCCATCATTTTTGGCCCGTTAATGATGCAGAAACCAATAAAAAGCTAGAAGAATTGTTTGCAACAAAAGTACCTTATACTTATGTTGCCGATGGGCATCACAGGACAGCCGCTGCTGCTCGTATTGGCTTAGAGAAAAAAGAACAAAATCCAAACCATACCGGAGACGAAGAGTATAATTTCTTTATGGCTGTTCATTTTCCGGATGATCAGTTAAATATTATTGACTATAATCGTGTGGTTAAAGATTTAAATGGTTTGTCTGAAACTGACTTTCTTGAAAAATTAAAAAGTGCTTTTACAGTAGAAAAAGTTGGCTCAGAAATTTACAAACCATCCAAATTGCACGAATTTAGCATGTATCTTGATGGCGACTGGTATAAATTAACCACTAAAGATGGTACTTACGATGATAAAGACCCGATAGGCGTTTTGGATGTTACCATTTTATCGAAACATGTGCTCGAGCCAATCCTTGATATAAAGGATTTAAGAACTTCTAATCGCATCGACTTTGTTGGAGGGATAAGAGGGTTAGGTGAATTGAAAAAGCGTGTAGATAACGGTACTATGAAAGTTGCTTTTGCTTTGTATCCTGTTTCTATGCAGCAACTTATTAATATTGCCGATACAGGCAATATAATGCCACCAAAAACCACCTGGTTTGAACCAAAATTAAGAAGTGGGTTGGTTATTCATAAATTAGATTAAAATTTGTTTAAACATAATGATATAAGGAGAGCTTATTTTGCTCTCCTTTTTTTGATGATTGTAATATACATTTTAAAATGTTCTTTTTAAGCATTACTTTTTTTCTTAATTTTGGATATAAATAAGAATAAAAATTTTAGATATGAGTGTTGCAGATAATATTCAGCATTTTGTGGAAAAAGAAATTCCATCGCATGTTAAACTTATTGCTGTATCCAAAACTAAACCTGTTGAAACTATCCTTGATGCTTACAATGCCGGTTACCGGGTTTTTGGAGAAAATAAAGTCCAGGAGTTGCTTGAAAAATATGAAGAACTTCCCAGGGATATTGAATGGCATATGATTGGGCATTTGCAAAGCAATAAGGTTAAATATATTGCACCTTTTGTATCCATGATTCATGGAATAGATAAATTTAAATTACTAAAGGTTACTAATAAAGAAGGACGAAAAAATAATAGAGTAATTGATTGCCTTTTGCAATTTCACATCGCTAAAGAAGAAACAAAGTTTGGGTTGGATATGGATGAAGCACAAGAATTTTTGTCCTCATCTGAGTACAATGATTTAGAGCATGTTAATATAAGAGGCGTAATGGGAATGGCTACGTTTACTGAAAATACAGAATTAATTCGTAGCGAATTTAAAGAATTAGTTTATATCTTTAATGAGTTGAAAAAACAATTTTTTCAAACAAAAGAAGATTTTAATGAAATTTCAATGGGCATGTCGAATGATTATAAAATTGCCATTGAAGAAGGGGCAACGATGGTAAGGATAGGAAGTCTACTTTTTGGGCCCAGAAACTATTAAAATTAATAAATAAAACATATATAATTATGAGTCGACTTGAAACCAAACCACTTATTTAGGTTTGAAATTAAAGAATCCGTTAATTGCCGGCAGCTCGGGATTAACCAGTTCAATAGAGAAAATTAAAGAAATTGAAAAAAAAGGTGCCGGAGCCATTGTTCTGAAATCGTTATTTGAAGAACAAATAAATTACGAAGCCGGATCATTAGCCGATACATCCGATTCGCCAGAAGCATTGGTTTATGTTAAATATTATACCAAAAACAATACGGTTCAGGAATATTTAGATTTAATAAAAAAAGCAAAAGCTGAAATAAATATCCCTGTTATAGCAAGTATAAATTGTGTTTCGGCAAAAGACTGGGTGGATTTTGCAAAACAAATTGAAGATGCCGGCGCTGATGCATTAGAAATAAATGTGTTTGTATTACCTAACGATAGGAATGCTTCCGGCGAAAAATACGAGAGCATCTATTTTGATTTAGCGGATAAATTAAAGAAAAGATTAACCATTCCATTTGCATTTAAATTGGGTACTCACTTTACAAACCTGGTTGGATTTATTCAAATATTACATGTTCCCGGAGTGGTTTTATTTAACCGTTTTTATGCCCCCGACATAGATGTCGATCAAATGAAATTTGTGTCATCCGAAGTATTTAGTTCTCCATCAGACAATAGAGATACGCTACGTTGGGTAGGTATTGTTTCTTCCAAAATTCCTCTACTGGATATTGCCGCCTCTACCGGAATTCATGATGGTGATGCTGTAATAAAACAAATCTTAGCCGGAGCCAAAGTGGTACAAGTGTGTTCAACCTTATACAAAAACGGTATAGCCCAATTAGAAAATATTATTCAAGATGTTGAATCGTGGATGGAGAAGCAAGGATTTGAACATATCGATGAATTTAGAGGAAAAATGAGTTATCATAATATTAAAGACCCTTTAATTTATGAGCGATCGCAGTTTATGAAATATTTTTCAAGCATTCATTAAACAATAACAAACCCTGCTAAGAGGCAGGGTTTATTTTTTTATCTTTAATAATATTTGTTAATTCATTTAATAATGGACGTTTGTCACTACTTATATTCTCAATAGCATTTCCTAATTTAATTAAACATCGGTCAGCGATGGTTCCTTTTATATTGTCCATGTTGTCAATTACTGTAAAAGCATCAAAAGCCATTTGAAAATCTTCATCGATAAAAACATTAACAAATGTTTCAACATAGTCTTCATAATGAAGGCCATTTTTCCAGCAAGCCGAAATTAAAGTAGATAACTTATGCATGTTTTTTTTATCATTAATAGCTTCAATTAATGTGGGAACACTCTTTTGGTCTTTTAAGTTTTCAAGTATTTTAATAATCTCTTCTTGTATTTTTTTATTATTTGTTTGTTGAAGAAGCAGAATAACTTCAGAGAGCAATTCTTTATTTCCTTCGGTTGCAATAAAATTTAGCGTATTAATAACAGTATCTGTTTTTGATGATTGTAGATTTTTAATTAACTCTTTGTTATTCATTAACTCGTATTTTTGTTAGAAGTAAGTTAGTTAGTGCCTATTGTT
>JAYEKP010000216.1:0-1628 GCA_034661075.1 Bacteroidota bacterium | reverse complement strand
GAGAGTGCAGTGGGAAAGAAATTATCTAGGGAACAAGAATGGTTGGAAAAAGATTTAAATAAGAAGTTAGTTTTTGTGCAGCAAGGTTTTACACACAAGTATATTCTTGAGCCATTTAATAATGGATCCGTTATTACTTATGAAGTACAATGGTCAGGAGTTTTTGTCAATATTATCGTAATGGGATTGTATGGAGAATTGAGAAAAATGATGATCAAGTTACTATTTGTAACAGCCATTACGGAATTTGAAGAGGGTTATCTTTTTGCTCAGAAAAATGAATCAAATGAAGATGATAACACCATATAACAAAAAATAAAACATATTAAAACGATATTTTATTTAGACGTTGGGCATAATTAGAACGAACGATACAACAATCATAAACAGATAATTAATGGAAGAAACAAAAAAACTATTTTCTCAAAGAGCGATTGCGATTGCAACATATTTTGGCGGACCTGCAGCAGCTGGATACTTAGTGAAAAAGAATTACGAATCATATAACCAAGAGGATGTTGGAAAAAAAGCCTTTATAATTGGAATCATTTCGACCCTTTTGATATTTGCAGGAATATTTTCGATACCTGAACATATAATTGATAAAATTCCAAACGTATTGATACCCGCAATTTATACGGGGATAATTTATCTGATTGTCGAAAAAATTCAAGGGAAATGGTTAAAAGAGCATAAGGAATCGGGTGGTGAATTTTACAGCGGATGGAAAGCGACTGGAATTGGAGCGATTTTTATGGTGATACTACTTGCATTGATTATGGGGACAGCTTTTATCGCAGGTGATTTATCTCAACCTGATTTTGATACAGTGACTTACGATAAAGAAGTTGCAAGATTTGTAGAGAATGAAAACACATCACTTTCAGTTTTTAATGTGATTAACACAGCCAAACCTCAATATTTGATTAAGGAATTTAGCAAAGGGATTGTTTTATGGAAGGAAAATAAGGAAATAATAAACGGACTTAATTCAATAGATAATTTACCGACTGAATTATTAGAACAAAATAAAAAACTATTGGAATATTGTGATTTAAGAATACAGCACAATGAGATAATAGTAAAAGCGATAAGCGAGGATACCGATAAATATGTTTCGGAGATTGATAGAATTGGAATGGAGATTAACAAAATTTTGGAGGAACTCAAGTAATAACTATGCCCAACAATGTGTATAATTCATAAGGGTTTCAGAGGTTTTTGAACAGTGTCACCCGCATTAATTTTGGGTGGTAACTTGATAAGTCTGAAACCCGCAATCCCTTACGAAATCATACACTCAACGTTGGGCGGCATTAAAAACAACATCGCAATAGACAATAAAATAGATACAGAAAAGGAATTAATATGGAATTTTACGACAGAATAAAAGAACAAGTAACTGAATTAACTTCAAATCAGAAATATCAAAATGATGGGACTGCATTTGGACATTTTGCCATAAAAGAATGTTTTAATAAAATCATTGATTTTGAATATGACGGAAACGACTTTGACCAATTCATAAAAGACCATATTGTTGATATGGCAAATGACTTAGGAAATGATGCAATTTTCACAAATCAGAACAATAATGAAATTTTGGTATTTCAATTTAAATATTCAAA
>JAYEKP010000215.1:0-8305 GCA_034661075.1 Bacteroidota bacterium | reverse complement strand
ATAAGGTTTTAACAATATTATGATTGAGAATAAAATTAGCGGAGTATTCATTATAATATGATTCAATTTCCTGTTGAGTAATTAATGTATCAATTTTTTGTTTTATTAACTCCTGTCTATACTTAAAGATTAATAAAGAAGACCGATAATCCTCTATTTGTTTTTCAATATCTTTACTTTCGGCTAGAAGGTTTTCTTCTGCTTTTTGAAGCATTAACTGTTTTTTTATCCAATCATTAATATAGTTTTTGGTCAGCGTAACGCTATCTTCATGTGAAATATTGGATGGAAACAATTGCTTTAAATCCGACTCGTACAAATATTTATCATGTACCCGTGCCAGTGGTTTATCATTTTCATGCTCTTTTTCCTGCTTACATCCAAAAAATAAAGAAAATAAAATTACGCTTATAATTAATGGGATTTTAAATTTATACATCTTAATCGCTGTATTTATAATTGTTTATTTTAATGTAGATAAAACCTGATTATGAATGCGGATATTGTATTTATCTCTCAAATTCTTTATCCACCCTTTTTCTAAATATTCTTGATAATCGGAAATTATATTTCCTTTAGCTTCGCTAAATGGTTTTGTCGTAGGTTTTAATTTCTCTCCTTTAATTAGAATTAACAAATTATCATTCTCATCCGAAGAGTTATTCCAAACCATTTCGTCAATAATATTATTTTCACCCTGGTTAAAAATTCCTTCTTCAATTTTCAGTACTTCATTTTCGTTATTATACTTTTCCAATAATTCCTCATTGGTAAGTTTTCTTCTAAAAAGCCTACGTTTATTGATATCTTTTTTTACTTTTCGATATACATTTTCGGTTTTGCAAAAGTATATACTCCCTTCCCATCTTTCATTCCATTTATAATTATTTTTATGATTATTATAATATTCTTTTAACCCTATTGAATCGGATAACGCTTTGGACCAAACTTCTTTATCCATTAATTCAAACAATAACATCCCGTCATAATATTCCTTTAATAAATATTTATATTCCGGATACTTATCGGCTAATCTTGATTCTTCAAATTCAAGAATATAGTTATCTACAAAGTTATTATAGAGATCATAATAATGATTTGGTGTTAAATTTTGTAGTTTATTGTTATGCACAAAATTTTCAAAATCATTTACGGTTATTTTTTTATTGTTTAAAATAAAAAGAGTTTTATTCTGTTTATCTTTCGATTCAAAATATGACGCATTGTATTTCATGATATTTTCTGTTGAATCATAAAATACAGGTAAATTTGATATTTTTTCAATAAACTGATATTCTTCTTTCAATTTTTCGATCAATGCTTTCTGTGCTTTAAGCGAACGATGGTCGTTAATTACTTTTCTCCTTAAATCATCCTTTATCTCTTCCAGTGATTTTGGCTCATTCCTGTCAATTCGCTTTATGATATGCCAACCGTAATTTGTTTTAACAGGTTTTGAAATATCACCATTGTTTTTTAATTCAAAAGCTGTACGCTCAAACCCCTCAACCATTTGCCCAACAGTAAACCAGGGTAATTCTCCTCCATTTGCAGCAGAGCCTTTGTCGTCAGAATATTCTTTTGCTAGTTCAGCAAAATCCTCTCCTTGTTTTAATCGATGATATAATTGATGTATTAATTCTTTTTTCTTATTTGCATTTACTGTATTTCTGTTTCTAGAATCAGCAAGCATAATGTGTGCAACTTTAACTTCCCCTCTTACTTTTTTCTTATCGGTTAATTGAATAATATGATATCCAAAACGCGTTCGAACAGGCCCTTTAATATCCCCAACATTCATAGAATATACAGCATTCTCGAAAGGATATACCATTTGAAAAACCGTAAAATAGCCTAAATCACCAGCATTATTTTTTACCGATGGATCATCGGAGGCTCCTTTAGCAACAACAGGAAATGATTCACTGCGAAAAATTCTGTTTTGTATTTTTACCGCTTTTTTATAGGCAAAAGCTGTATCCTCAGGCGAAGCATTTTCTTTCACCCTAACTAAAATATGGCTGGCTCTTACTTCATATTGCATTCTCTGGTAAGCTTCTTTAACTAATTCATCTATCGTTGCAGAATCAAGCAAGTAAGGCTTTGCCAATTGTTTTTTATATCCTTCAAACTCGGATTGAAAATTTCGAGAAGTGTCTAATCCCTGGTTTTTTGCTTCGAGTACTTTAAGTTTAAAATTAATAAACAACTCAAGATACTCATCAACGGGAATAGTTTCACCGGTTGTCAGGTTAGTCTTATTTTTTTCATAGAATCTTAAAAACTCATCTTTTGTAATAGTCTCGTTATCAATTTCAACCAAAACCTTACTATTCTGTTTTTGAGCGTTGGCAGAAAAACAGAAAAATAAAATAATTAATAAACCAGCTATTTTTTTCATAGGATAAAATTTTATAAAAAATTTACATCTGCCGACTATAATTGGGTGCTTCGCGTGTAATAGACACATCATGCGGATGACTTTCGGTAACTCCGGCACCTGTAACACGGACAAATTTCGATTGCATTAGTGTTTGGATATCTTTAGCTCCACAATATCCCATCCCAGCTCTTAATCCACCAACCAACTGGTATATAACTTCTAAAAGATTTCCTTTAAAAGGTACACGAGCAGCAATTCCTTCAGGCACCAATTTATTGATGTCTTCTTCTACATCCTGGAAATAGCGATCTTTTGATCCTTGTTGCATGGCTTCAATAGACCCCATCCCGCGATAAGATTTAAATTTTCGTCCGTTATATATAATCGTTTCACCGGGAGATTCTTCAACACCGGCAAATAATGAACCCGCCATAACTGTATGGGCTCCTGCTGCAATAGCTTTAACGATATCACCGGAATAGCGTAATCCACCATCACCAATTAAAGGAATTTCAGTTCCTTTAAGAGCTTTTGCAACTTCGTAAATAGCGGTAAGTTGAGGTAATCCAACACCTGCAATTACACGAGTTGTACAAATTGACCCCGGCCCAATACCAACCTTTACAGCATCGGCTCCAGCATCAACAAGGGCTTTGGCTGCTTCGGATGTGCCAATATTCCCAACCACAACATCAATCGTAGAAAAGTTGGCTTTTACCGACTTCAGCATTTCAATTACTCCTTTTGAGTGGCCATGTGCAGTATCAATTACCACAGCATCTACCCCGGCATTTACCAATGCTTCAATGCGTTGGTGAGTATCTGATGTTACACCTACACCAGCAGCAACACGTAACCTGCCTTGTTTGTCCTTACAGGCCAATGGGTTATCTTTAACCTTTGTTATATCTTTATACGTTAATAAACCAATCAACTTATTGTTATCATCAATAACAGGAAGTTTTTCAATTTTATGACGCTGTAAAATATCCGTTGCTTTTTCAAGATCAATAGATTGATGGGTTGTAATAATTTTATCTTTGGTCATTACATCCGCAATTTTTCTAGACATTCTTTTTTCAAACCGTAAATCACGATTAGTGACAATGCCAACCAAGATTTTTTCATTATTAACCACAGGAATACCGCCAATTTTATATTCTTTCATCAGATTTAATGCATCGGCAACAGTATCATCACTATGAATGGTTATTGGATCATATATCATCCCATTTTCGGCACGTTTAACCGTTTTTACGTGTTTCGCCTGCTCCTCGATACTCATATTTTTATGTATCACACCTATCCCACCTAAACGAGCAATAGCAATAGCCATAGCGGCTTCAGTAACAGTATCCATTGCTGCGGAGACAATGGGAACATTTAATCTAATATTGCGCGAAAATTGTGTAGAAATATCCACTTCGCGAGGTAGTACTTCCGAATATTGAGGAATCAATAATACATCATCAAACGTAAGTCCTTCAAATGCAACTTTATCTTGTAAAAATGACATTTTTATATGATTTTTATGTAGTTTTAAAATTGTGCCAAATTACAAAAAATTAGCAAAATATCGGTTGAAAATATGATAATATCCATAGATTTGATTTTTTTAACTTTTTTTAGGATATTCATTTACGTATAAATATCATCTCTATTGCATGATAAACAAGTATGAACAAATACTGATTAAATACTGGGGTTATTCCAAATTCAGGCCCTTGCAGGAGGATATTATCCGCTCGGTAATGGATGGCAAAGATACCTTAGCCTTAATGCCAACCGGAGGTGGTAAATCTATTACTTTCCAGGTGCCTTCCATGGCTCAGGATGGTATTTGTATTGTAATTACTCCGCTTATTGCGCTAATGAAAGACCAGGTAGAAAATCTGCAGAAAAAAGATATCAAAGCCATAGCCATTTATTCAGGGATGACAAAAAATGAAATAGACATTGCTTTGGATAATTGTATTTATGGTGGAGTAAAATTTCTTTACATCTCGCCTGAGCGAATAAATACTGAGCTTTTTAAAACCCGGGTTAAATACATGCAGGTAAACTTAATTGCCATTGATGAGGCACACTGTATTTCGGAGTGGGGATATGATTTTCGGCCTTCATACCTAAAAATAGCTGATTTACGTGAGTTAGTCCCCGATGTTCCTTTTTTAGCACTTACAGCGACAGCTACGACAAAAGTTGTTGAAGATATTCAAGAAAAGTTAAAGTTTGTAGAAAAAAATGTTTTTCGTAAAAGTTTTGAGCGCAAAAATCTGGTTTATCTAGTGCGGGAGGTAGAAGATAAACAGAATTATTTGATCGAAACACTAAATAATGTAAAGGGCAGTGGGATAATTTATGCACGAAATAGAAAAAAAACCCGAGAAATAGCCTTAATGCTTCAAAAGGCTAAAATATCAGCGGATTATTATCATGCAGGGTTAAAACACGAAGACAGAAGTAATAAACAGAATCACTGGAAAGTAGGCAAAACCAGAGTAATGGTTGCTACCAATGCTTTCGGAATGGGCATTGATAAACCAGATGTACGATTTGTTATTCATATTGATTTGCCCGATAGTATCGAAGCCTATTTCCAGGAAGCCGGCCGGGCCGGACGAGATGAAAAAAAGGCGTATGCTGTACTTTTATATAATAATTCGGATAAGGTAAAAGCTGAACAAAGAATTGAAACTAATTTCCCTGAACTTAAAGAGATAAAAACCATCTATCAGGCGTTGGGTAATTTTTTTCAAATTGCATATGGCAGCGGTAAAAATCAGGCCTATGATTTTATTATCTCAAATTTTGCCCAAAAATATCATTTCAGCATCCTTAAAATTCACAGTGCATTAAAATTTTTACAACGCGAAGGATATATTGAAATTACCGACGAACTTTATAATTCATCCAAAATTCATTTTTTAGTAGGAAGAGATGATCTTTATAAATTCCAAATTGCTAATGCTAAGTTCGATGGGTTTATAAAACTTATACTACGAGCATATACAGGATTATTTTCTGACTATGTGAATATTGATGAAACCTCGTTAGCAAAAAAGGCAAATACCAATCTGGAAACAGTTTATCACTATTTAAATAAATTAAATAATTTAGGAATCTTAAATTATATCCCCAAGAAAAGTAATCCATTCATCGTTTTTACCGAAGAGCGTTTGGATGACAAATCACTTCACCTATCAAAAGAAAACTATGATTTCCGAAAAAAAAGATTTATTGATCGTTTAAATGCTGTTATCCATTATGCTTCATCGAATAATAAATGTCGAAGCCAACTTTTATTATCCTATTTTGGTGAAAGCAATCCCGTCCGATGTGGCGTTTGTGATATTTGTACCCGTAGAAACGAACTGGATCTAAGTAAATATGAATTTGATTTAATATTAGAAAGTATTAAGGAAAAGCTAAATAAACAAACGATATTGCTTGATGATTTGGTTTCGATGTTATCCTTTAATAAAGAAAAAAGTCTTAAAGTAATTCAATGGTTGTTAGATAATCATAAAATAATAAAGGATTCGGAAGAACAACTTACATGGCATAAAGAAATTAAAAGTTAGCTATTCTACCTGAAATATTTCAATCCCAAAATCTCTTCTCCCATTCTGGAAAAGAGCAAATAAATAATGGCCTTGCATTTGCAAAAACTTATACTCTTTTCTTTTTGTTGCATGTTCAAAAATCTTCACTGGTTTTTCTGGTTCTCTAATATCAAAAACTTCTATCCCTTTATCTGTTGCAACATATAAATAATTATCCTGAATTAATAAATCTTTTGCTCTACCCATCGTTTTAATTTCATTTACACTTAAAGGATATAAAGGTAATCCCATATTTAGAACCATCAATCCGCCAAAATCATTGGCCATATATCCAATTTTATCCTTAATAATAAGTTTATTTGCTTGTGCCTCGGTTAAGAAATCTTTTGGAAATTCGGCTTGTTTAAATGAAGTTATGGGTTCGCTAAATTTAAAAATTCTTAGTCCTCTTCGGCCTCCAACAATAATTACATACGGTGGATAAATCTCGATATCCTTTACCGTAAAATCTTTTACATTATTTCTGGAAGCCATTATTATATCATCCATATTGCTAAAATCAACAATCTCGAGCCCCATATTTATATATCCCAAAAAGGCATAATTTTCATAAACTTTAGTAAAATAAACATCCTGATGTCGATAATAAGTTCCTAAAACAAAAGGTAAAGTAGGATCGGAAATATTTAAAATTTTTAATCCCAGTTCTCCGTAGGAGAGAAAGGCTTTATCATCAATAACTTCAACGCAATATGCTGTTCCATAAATTTTCTTTCTTGATCGTCTTTCAAACTCTTCATAAGTTGACAATAGGTCAAATTCTTCAAAATCAGAAATATTATAAATATGCAAGCCGGATTCTCCTAATGGCAGAAATAATACAGTATCTTTTATAGCAAAATTGGATAATTCAAAATGTCGTTGACTTTCTCTAAATTCAGATACAGGAAAGATATATTGAGCAAAATTAAATTTTACGAAGATAAGCAAGATAAAAATTAGTATCGTTCGTTTTTTCATATTAGTGTTAAGTAATAAAAGGTTAGATTATTCAAAATATCAAATTTATACTATTTATTCAATATATACAACCAGCCCTTTCAAATATTCTCCTTCTGGATGATAGATATTTACAGGGTGATCGGATGGTTGAGTAAGCTGATGTAATATTCTTACATTTCTTCCAGTATTGGCTGCGGCAGCAAAAACTGATTTTCTGAAATTTTCTCTACTAACGACTTGCGAACATGAAAAGGTAAATAATATTCCTCCAGGTTTAATTTTCTCAATGGCTTTTGCATTAAGTCTTTTATACCCTTGTAGTGCATTATGTAAAACATTATGATGTTTGGCAAAGGCAGAAGGATCAAGAATAATAAGATCATATTTTTGATCTGCTTTTTCTAAAAACTCAAATGCATCCACAGCAAAAGCTAATATAGATATTAAGGTTGTTTATAACTACTTAAACAAGTTAAGTTCACAAAAGGTTTTAAATTATATTCCGCAGAAAAAAAATCCCTTTATCATCTTTACCGAAGAACGCTTAGATGATAAAAGTCTTCATATCTCAAAAGACAATTATAATTTTCGAAAGAGCATATATACCGAGCGTTTAAATGCTATATTAAACTATGCATCGTCGCAAAATAAATGCCGTAGCCAAATTTTGTTAAGTTATTTTGGTGAAAAAAATCCTGAAAGATGTGGTCAGTGCGATGTTTGTACACGAAGAAACGAATTGGATTTAAG
This sequence comes from Bacteroidota bacterium, assembly GCA_034661075.1. Taxonomy (GTDB): domain Bacteria; phylum Bacteroidota; class Bacteroidia; order Bacteroidales; family UBA12077; genus UBA12077. Next base: position 604 of record JAYEKP010000215.1, on the reverse strand, counting down.
CAAATATGAATTTGATATTATTTTGGATGAAATCAAAGAAAAACTTCCATACAACCTTATATCCCTAGACGAGTTAATGAAAAATCTGCATACAGATGAAGAAAAAAACCTGAAAGTAATCCGTTGGCTACTAGATAATGAAAAAATTAAAAAAGATCAGGATAATTTACTTACATGGAACTTAACAAAATAATTTTTCAATTAAATTCATTTATTCTTTTAAAAAAGTCATCTTTATAACTATTCCCAATTGGAATCCTTTTATCTTTAATAATAACTCTATTACGTTGGATGGAATCAATTTTATCGATAGCAATAATATATGACCTGTGAATTCTTAAAAAATTAGCAGATGATAATTTTTCAGTTATTTTCTTCAAAGTAGTAAGTGTTAAAATCTTTTTATCATGAGTATAAATTTTAACGTAATCTTTTAATCCTTCGATATATAATATATCTCGAATATATATTTTCACACACATCTGTCCTAAATAATAAAAAAAGATAGCCAATTTAGAGCTCTTGTTTAAAGAGCCCTTATTTTTGTAGTACTAACCAACTAAAATATAAATTGGCTATAAAAACAAATTTAACACTCTTTGCT
>JAYEKP010000214.1:0-8306 GCA_034661075.1 Bacteroidota bacterium | reverse complement strand
TTTTCATAGCCAATTTATATTTTAGTTGGTTAGTACTACAAAAATAAGGGCTCTTTAAACAAGAGCTCTAAATTGGCTATCTTTTTTTATTATTTAGGACAGATGTGATAAAAAAAAATAATCGTAGACTTATATTTATTAATTAATAACGGAATACTGTTAATTATTGCTAAAATAAACACAACGGTATCCAACTTCATTACAATATGCTCATTTCTACTGAAAAACATAACATACCAAATACATAAATTGGTTGATATTAAAAAAAGATGTGCAGCAATAGCATACTTTCCTCTTATCAGTAGCACAAAGCATCCTCCTACAATACAAAGCAACGTTAATATTGGAAATAAAATTTGAAAATCTAACACATTTTGAGGGCCTATTATGCGGACATAACTAGAGGAAATCAAAAGTAATAGTAAAGCAAAAATAGCTGCGATACAAATTTTATAGAATACACGAACTCTTAATTGTAAGCTAAAGCTACGATCTTTGTAAATTGTTAAAATCCTCGGGAGCTTACTTTTAATGATACTATTATCTTCCTTATTTCGATTTGACGAATCCCCCATTAAATTATCTTTTAGTTTAAATAAAGACCTGATTCAATGTTATTTGACAGGTAGAACTATTTTAATAAAATATATTCTTATATAAATATAAGCAATGTTTTACGATTTTACTAAAATTGATAATTGATTTAAAACCAAATATTTGACAAACAATAAAAAATAAGTGATAAAAAAAGGGCAACCTAAATAGCTGCCCATAAAAAAAAAGAATATGTTCTTCCTTAAATCTTTTGTTTAATATCATTCCAGGTCTCAGCACTCATTTTAGAGCCTATAACCTCAATAACCTTGCTTGCGCATAACGAACCTATTTCGCCGCATTTATTTAATGGCATTTTATTTACTAATCCATATAAAAACCCAGATGCATATAAATCACCAGCTCCAGTAGTATCAATAGATTTAGCTTTAAAAGGAGCTATTTTATAAACCTGATTATTACTTTTTACAAGTGAACCATTTTTTCCGATTTTCACTACAGCTATTTCACTTTGCTCAGCCAATTCATGCAAAGCCTCTTCTGGTTCTTTCCCTGTAAATGCTTTGGCTTCCTCTTCGTTGGCAAAAATAATATCAACATAATTATTTAAATACTCTTGTAAAAATTCAAGATTTTCCTCAACAACATTATAACTCGCCAAATCTAAAGAAATTTTCATATTATTGGCTTTCGCCAATTGGGCTGCTTTAAGCATTAATTTATGATTTAGCACCAAATAACCTTCGATATGCAAATATTTATAATCTTTAAATTGATCTTCGATTAAGTCTATATCAGAAAGTTCTACAGCTGCACCTAAATAGGTAGCAAATGTCCGTTCCGAATCGGGCGATATTAAAGCCATAGCTCTTCCTGTTTCTGTCATGGTTTTAAGCATAAAGGGTACAATTCCATTCGCTTTCATGTCGTTACTAAAAAATTCGCCAAATGAATCGTTGCCTACTTTCCCAATATATCCAACAGGAGCACCTAAACTTGCTAACCCATGTATTGTATTTGCCGCAGAACCACCCGAGGATTGTGACTTCTTAAAGTCAACCGTTTCATTATTAATTTTATCCGCAAAATCTCTTTCTGATATTTGCATGCTTCCTTTTCGTAACGAAAATTTATCCAATATTGAATCATCCGGAAGCATCGTCATGATATCAACCAATGCATTTCCTATTCCTAATACTTTGTCCATTATATTATTATTTAATTCTTTATTGTTGCAAAAATACTAAGATTATTTGAATTGCCCGGCTAATTTTAGGGATGAATTAAAGTAATTAATTCCTATTGATTCTAACCTGCATTATTGATGAAATTCATGAATAATGCTGCTGACATAAGCAAAAAATCAACAAGCCCAAAAAACTGATTATTAAATTATTATAATTTAAAACTCAATAATTATTAATTTATTTTTAATTTATTTTGATTTATATTATAAACTACTTTATATTTATTAAATATTAATTTAAAATTTAAAACTATGGAAGAAAAAAATCTAAAAGCAGAAGAAAGCCTAAGAATTATTGAGCAAATGATTCAAAAAACAAAAGGTAATTTACACGATAGCAGTTTCTACTTTCTGTTATGGGGATGGATTATATTAATTGCAAACATCGGACAAATCGTATTAAATTATATATCATACGATAAACCATACTTAGTTTGGCTTTTAATAATTCCGGGTGTAATAGCCAGTGCTGTTTACGGTGCACAACACGGAAGAAAAGCAAAAGTAGAGACTCACCTCGACAGGCTTAATTTTCTAATATGGATGGCATTTCTGGTTTGTTATTTCACTATTATGATTTTTATGAAAGAAATAAACTATCAAGTGGTTCCTGTCATCTTTCTACTAGCTGGTTATGCAACATTTCTTACAGGAGTTGTTATAAAATTTAAACCTTTAATTTGGGGTGGCTTTATATTTTTAGCTGGTGTTTTTGCTTATTTTCTATTACCTGCGAACTATTTTGAGTTTGTTTCGCCGGTAGTAATTATCTTTGGGTATTTAATTCCTGGTTATTTATTAAAATCTTATAACAAAAAAAATGCTTAAAAAATTAGACCCATTATTACATTCGGAATTGCGTCTAGCCATCATGTCGCATTTGGTATCACTCCAAAAAGCTGAATTTACCTATATTAAAGAAAAAACAGAAGCAACTTCCGGTAATTTAAGTGTTCAACTTACTAAGCTTGAAGAAGCCGGATACCTGAAAATTGAAAAAGGGTTTAAAGGCAAAATGCCACAAACAATTTGTACTATTACAAATAAAGGTATAGAAGCTTTTGAAAAATACGTAGAAAATCTCAAGTCCTACTTAAAATTATAATTTTTTTAAAATTTTAGTTTATTTTATAAACTTATTTATAAAATATATGATAACAAATAAAAAAATCCGGGAGTTTCCCGGATTTTTTTATTATTTTTTTATGGTAACTCATCCAATTTAGCAGTTACATTTTTCTCAATTCTGTCATTTATCTGAGTGGCATCTGCTTTAACAAACTTATCGCCGGTTATTTTCTCATACAGCTCAATATATCTATCAGATACTTCATTTACAAAATCTTTAGGCATTTCAGGAACTTTCTGTCCTTTATCTCCCTGAAAACCCTGTTCCATTAACCATTCACGAACAAACTCTTTCGACAACTGTTTTTGATTCTCTCCTTTTTGTTGCCGTTCCTCATAACCATCTAAATAAAAATATCGTGAAGAATCGGGGGTGTGGATTTCATCAATTAAATAGATTTTGCCATCTTTCTTGCCAAACTCATATTTTGTATCAACCAGAATTAAACCCATTTCTTTAGCAATTTCACTTCCGCGTTTAAATAACTCTAACGAATACTTTTCCAACAACTCATAATCTTCTTTGCTAACAAGCCCTTGTTTAATAATCTCTTCTCTGGAAATATTTTCATCATGTCCAATATCTGCTTTTGTTGTGGGTGTAAGTATAGGTTCCGGAAAGCGTTGATGTTCGACTAAATCCTCTGGCAAAGGCACACCACAAATTTCTCGCCCACCTTTTTTATACAAACGCCATGAGCTACCGGTTAAATATCCACGAACAATCATTTCAACAGGAAAAGGATCCACAAAATGACCTATGGTTACCATAGGATCCGGTACATCAATTTTCCAATTGGGAACAATATCAGCGGTTGCATCTAAAAATTTTTCAGCGATCTGATTCAGTACTTGTCCCTTATAAGGAATTCCTTTAGGCAAAACCACATCGAATGCTGAAATACGATCTGTTACAACCATTACCAGATATTCATCGTTGATATTATATACATCGCGGACTTTCCCGTTATAAACACTTTTTTGTTTTGGAAATTTAAAGTCTGTTTTTACTACTGCTTGTGCCATAAGTTCGTTTGATTGGTTAATTAGTATATTAGTAAACTTGTAAAATGGTTAAACTATTATAGTGTTATTTAACTGTGACTGCTACTATTTAATCTCTCCCTCTTCTTCATCCTTAAAATTATTTTGGTATGCATCTACAATATATTTCACCAGATGATGACGAATAATATCGCGTTCATCGAAAGTAACAATAGAAATGCCTTTAATGTTTTGTAAAATTTTTAGCGCCTGAACTAATCCTGATCTATTCTTCGGACGTAAATCAATTTGAGTTATATCTCCGGTTACAATAAATTTAGCATTTTTTCCCATGCGGGTAAGAAACATTTTTAACTGGTTAACGGTGGTATTTTGTGCTTCGTCTAAAATTACAAAAGCATTATCGAGTGTACGTCCACGCATGTATGCTAAAGGGGCAATTTCAATAATTCCATCTTCGATTAAATCGGCCAGCTTACGGGGATGGATCATATCCATCAAAGCATCGTAAAGTGGGCGTAGATACGGATCCAGTTTTTCTTTTAAATCGCCTGGTAAAAAACCGAGGTTTTCTCCAGCCTCAACAGCTGGGCGGGTTAAGATAATGCGTTTTACCTCTTTATTTTTAAAGGCCCTAACTGCCAATGCAATTGCTGTATAAGTTTTCCCCGAACCAGCAGGGCCAATGACAAAAAGTAAATCATTTGTGCTGTACTCATCAACTAATTTTTGCTGGTTTACCGTACGGGCTTTTATTGGGCGTGCAGTATTACTATAAATTAAAGCATCGTCTGTTTCTTCTTTTCGTTTAAGTAATGACTCTCCTTCTCCTTTTAACAATGCTTCAAATTCAGCATCAGATAATTTTTTAAATTTTAAAAAATATTCAATAATCAACTGAAGTTTCTCTTCGAATGCAAAAATTAACTGCTCCTCTCCCTGTACTTTAATCTCATCTCCGCGAGCAATAATCTTAAGTTTAGGATAAAATTCTTTTATTTTCTCTAATCGGGTATTTTTTGCACCATAAATATTTACCGGCTCAATACCCTCTAAATATATAACCTTTTCTATCATAAAATTCCACAAATATTGCTTACATTTGGTAATCCTTTTGCTTAATCGATTAATCTTTATATTTAATTATAGATCAATAAACAAAGGTAATACATATAAATTTTGAAACATCGAAAATAAGCAAAAATAGTTTAATCAGAAAAAGATTTTTAGTTAGCTATTTATGCCCATTATAACATTAACAACCGACTGGAATAACGAAGATTTTTATATTGGTGCTGTAAAAGGCTCGATTTACAGTGCATGTACTGATGTAAATATCGTTGATATTACGCATCAAATTAAACCTTTTAATATTTTTCAGGCAGCATTTATTTTAAAAAATTGTTATCGGTTTTATCCTAAAGGAAGTGTACACATCATTGGTGTAAAAACAGAGATGTTGTCCGGACAACCATTTATTGCTGCTAAATGTAATGAACAATATTTTTTAGGAACAGATAATGGGGTATTTAGTTTGCTTTTTAAAGACGAAGAAAAACCTGAATTTTATATTTTACATGATCATGCTCCTTCAAGTTTTCCTGCTTTAGATATTTTCTCCAAAGTAGCGTGCAAATTAATCCAAAATGAAAAGTTAGAATCATTAGGAGAAAAAACAGAGAAAATTAACCGCCGGGTACCTCTTCGCGCTACTATTGAAGACAATGTAATTTCCGGAAGTATTGTATATATCGATTCATTCCAGAATGCAATTACCAATGTTTCTAAAGATTTATTTGAACGAGTAGTAAAAGACAAGCCTTTTAAATTATACGTTCAAAGCAACCATCACATGATTTCGAAAATAAACCAGTCGTACCATGAAACGTCTGTGGGTGAAATTTTAGCTATTTTCAATTCATTAAATTTACTTGAAATAGCTATAAATGGAGGGAATGCTGCCGAATTATTAAACTTAAATATAAACTCATCGATACGCATAAAATTTCAATAAAAATGAAAAAAGAAATAACAGCTTTTGAGCGATTAATAGACATTATGAATGAATTACGCGAGAAATGCCCGTGGGACAGAAAACAGACCATTGAATCGCTCCGAACGCTTACCATCGAAGAAACTTACGAGTTGGCTGATGCCATAATAAACAATGATCTGCAGGAAATTAAAAAAGAGTTGGGTGATTTGTTGCTGCATATTGTGTTTTATGCTAAAATCGGTGCCGAAAAAAATGCCTTTAACTTAACCGATGTTATTGAAGGGATCAATAAAAAACTTATCCATCGGCATCCGCATGTATTTGGTGATGTAAATGTTCAAAACAGCAAAGAAGTTGAAGAAAACTGGGAATCTATTAAATTAAAAGAAAAAGATAGAAAAAAAGCTGTATTATCGGGAGTTCCCGACTCGCTACCGGCATTGGTAAAAGCAAACCGGATTCAGCAAAAAGTTCGTGGTGTTGGTTTCGACTGGGACAAAAGAACACAAATATGGGATAAAGTAAAAGAAGAACTTAACGAGTTGGAACACGAAGTAGAAACCGAAGATTACGACAAGGTAGAAGCCGAGTTTGGCGATTTATTTTTTTCCTTAATCAATGCAGCCCGTTTATACGATATTGACCCCGAAACAGCACTGGAGCTGACCAACAAAAAATTTATTAAACGATTTAACTATCTCGAAGAACAAACACTCAAAAAAGGGATTTCGCTTAAAGACATGACACTAGACGAAATGAATATCGTTTGGGAAAAAGCAAAACAATTTGATGAATGATTAACGAATAAACCAAAAAAATCCGCTTAGTACAGCGGATTTTTTGGTTCTATTCAATATATTCCTATTCTTCTTTTTTCTCTTCTTTCTTTTGGCCTTTTTTGGCTTCCGTTTTTTCTTCCTTTTGTTGTTTTCCGTCCGTTTTTCTATCTTCTTCCGCTTTTTCCTCTTCCTCCTCGTCAAAATTAAGCATTTCTAATTTATGCAACTGATTATACCATTGAATAACTTTTTTGATATCAGAAACATAAACCCTGTCGCGGTCATAATCGGGTAAAATTTCTTCAAAGTAGCTTTTCAATTCATCCGCAGACGATTTATGCGATATCGCTTCGCCTCCATCCTCTTTTTCATAAATAGCCTTAAAAACATCTTTTAAAGCAACATCTTCGGTATCTGTAAAAATGGCGATATCTTCCAGTGCACTAATTTTTGTCGTTGCCGAAGCATTCATCCGCTTTTTAGTTTCGAGCGATTCTACAATGATACCATGCCGCCCTTGCGATATAAATTGAAACAATCCGCCCTGTCCAGAAATTGACAAAATATCTTTTAACATAAATTTGATTTTAATTTAAATGATTTGCAAAAATAATATACATTTCAAATTTGAGCAATAATTTTAAAAATTAATTCATCCCGCGTTCTTTTTTTATTTTTTCGTACGCTTCATTAACCCGTTGGAATTTCTCTTTAGCTTTTTGTTGAAAATCTTCGCCCAAATGGCTTACCTTATCGGGATGATATTTAACGGCCATTTTACGATAAGCCTTTTTTACTTCTTCATCCGATGCTGTTGGGTCAATCTCTAAAATTTTATAAGCTGAGTTTACATCCTCCACAAACATCGATTTGATAGAATCAAAATCTCTTGAACTAACACCCAGATACTTTGCTATTAGCGCTATGGTGTTCAATTCTCCAGCATCTACCTGTCCATCAGCTTTTGCCACACCCAGCATTAAATGGATTAATTCCAGGCGTGATGAATAATCCAAATTTTGTTTAATCTGAAGGCAAACTGATTGCATCGGAATATTTTGTTTCAAAATATCTCGAAGCATATGTATGGCTTCGGCGGCAGAATCTTCGCCAAAAGATTGTACAAAATATTTTTTTACATAATTCAATTCGGATTTTAATACTTTGCCATCTGCTTTCATAACAGCGGCGACCAGTACGAGTATACTTGCAGCAAAACTGCCAGAGGTTGTTATTGAATAACCTGACTTTTGCTGAGCATCAACATTTTCCATAAGAGAACCCAGGGCAAATCCTAAAATACCACCTAATGGGCCAAAAAAGGCCCATCCTAAACCTCCGGCTATCCATTTACCAAATTTTCCCATAATAAAACTATCGCTTACTTAATATTTTTTGATGTATATCCACCACTTGTGGTAACAACATTCTGTCATCATCATTATGTATCGTGAAATCAGCTAATTTCATTCTTTTTTCATCACATAGTTGATTCTTCATCCGGCTTATTACCTGCTCTTTATTAATATTATCACGTTTCATAACACGTTCTATTCTGTTTTCCTGGCGGGCATGTACATTTAATATATAATCTAAA
>JAYEKP010000213.1:0-8342 GCA_034661075.1 Bacteroidota bacterium | reverse complement strand
AAACTCAGACTATCTTGTTTATAAAATTTATCCTAACACCGATACGATAAGGGCATTAAAACTCAAAAAAACAGATAAAGAAAAATTGCCCAAAGACTCTTTAGGTATTCTGGTTTTAGAAAACAAGGAAACGATTACTTTCGAAAATCTTGAATCATATAAATTAGCCAATAAAGAATCATCCTGGTTTGCTTTTTTACATACCAAAAACGAAGCAGATGATACAACCAAAAAGGAGAAAGATAAAAAATATGACAAAAAGGCTCCTAAAGAATATACACTAACGATTATGAATCCGATGCGCAACAAAAAGCATCAATTCAAAAATATCACCGAATTTTCAATATCCAACAACGGGCAATTAATTAGCTTTATTAAACAGCAAAACGATACTATATTAAAATCCACCCTGCTTACTTTTAATACTGAAAAAGAACAATTAGACAGTTTAGAGGGCAAACTCGGATTATCAAAAAAAATAAGCTCCGATTACGATGGAAATTATTTTGCTTTTATCCATTCCGAAGATACGATTGAAACCAAAGTATACAGTTTATATTTATATAACTACAACAGGAAAAAACTTCATAAAATTGCTGATACGCTAACCAAAGAACTACCAGAAAATTGGACGGTAAGTGAGCATGGCAACATCTACTTTTCTGAAAATAATAAACGCCTGTTTTTTGGTATTGCGCCAAAACCTGAACCTGAACCCGAAGATACTTTGCTGGACGAAGAAAAGGTTGTGCTGGATTTATGGAGTTGGACCGATCCCCAGTTACAACCACAACAGCTAAGCAATTTGGACAGAGAACTGAAACGAACCTATTTAACAGTATATCACATTAAAGAAGAAAAAACAGTACAACTGGAAAACAAAAAAATAAAACGAACCGAAAAAAATAAAAATGGGAATGGTGATATAGCCCTGGGATATTACAACGAGCCTTATCAAAAACAAACATCCTGGGAATTTCCATCCTATTCTGATGTATATATCATTAATATCAATACAGGAGAGAAAACATTATTTAGAAAAAATTCAAAGGGGAAATAAGCCTTTCTCCCGATAACAAATACATTCTTTGGTACGCATATACTGATAGTACCTGGCATACTTATTCTGTTAAAGATAAAATAACCAAAAATCTCACGGGAAAACTTAACGTAAACTTTTATAATGTAACGTTTGATTATCCCATGGATCCTGATTCATATGGAATGGCAGGATGGACAAAAAACGACAGTGAAGTCTTAATTAACGACCGATACGATATATGGAAATTTGACCCTGAAATGAAAAAATCACCTATAAATATTACCAACCATTGGGGAAGAAAGAATAATATCCGTTTTAGGTATATCCATTTAGATGAAGAGAATAATTTTATTGATCCCAAAGAGGGAATGTTACTTAAATCGTTTAATTTTGATAACAAACAGTCCGGTTTTTTTACATGTCAGGTAAACGAAAAATCAAATCCTACAAAATTGATTACTGATGATGTATATTTTTACAATCCTACAAAAGCAAAAAATGCAGAAAAAATCATCTGGCAACGAAGCAGCTTTGAAGAATATTATGACTTATGGGTAAGCAATATTAATTTTACTGATGCAGAAAAAATCTCTAATGAAAATCCACAACAAAAGGAGTATTTATGGGGAGATGTTGAGCTGTATAAATGGATTACCGCTGACGGAACCGAAGAAGAAGGTTTATTATACAAACCTGACAATTATGATCCCAATAAAAAATACCCGATGATTGTCTATTTTTACCGGTTACATTCAAACGATATTCACAGGCATTATGTTCCCAAGCCCAGCAGGTCAATTATCAATCCTACTTTTTACACCAGTAATGGATATTTTGTTTTTATGCCCAACATTAGATATAAAACAGGTTATCCGGGCGAAAGTGCATACAATTATGTGGTAAGCGGAACACTTGCCTTATTAAACGAACGTCCCTATTTAGACAAAGATGCTGTGGGAATTCAAGGGCAAAGTTGGGGTGGCTACCAGGCAGGATTTATAATTACTAAAACTGATCTGTTTGCGGCAGCATCGATTGGTGCTCCGGTCTCGAACATGACCAGTGCCTATGGAGGCATAAGATGGGCGTCAGGTATGAGCCGTATGTTCCAATACGAAAAAACGCAAAGCCGAATAGGTGGAACCTTATGGGAAAAACCATTGCATTACATTGAAAATTCGCCGGTTTTTTATGCTCCCAAAATTAACACACCGGTACTTATTCGCCATAACGATGCCGATGGTGCGGTACCCTGGTATCAGGGAATTGAGTATTTTGTGGCCTTACGCCGATTAAACAAACCGGTTTGGATGTTAAACTATAATGGACAACCACATAATGAAAAAAATAAAAGTCCAAATACTAAAGACTTAAGTATCCGGATGATGCAGTTTTTTAATCATTATTTAAAAAATAAACCCGCACCCGACTGGATGAAATATGGTATTCCGGCTACAGAAAAGGGAAAAACTCTGGGATATTAGTTATTTAAAGGCGCTTTTGGCGCCTTTTTTATTCATATCCAACCGCAGCATAACCAACCCAATGGCGATTGTGGGCTGGTGCAGTATGCCCCATATTCAAATCATTAACTTTAATAGTTGAATGATCGATACTTGTTGAGTACCCAACAAAAGTTCCCTGCAATCCCTTTTCAGTTAAAAGGCTGTCCAGCTGATAAGCTGTAAGCAAGCCAAGAGGTACAGCATAACGTCCACACCAGGTCCACTTATATTCCTTATAATTATTCTCTTGTACTGTATAGCTACTAAATGATTTAATCTTAGCAGGATTAATTTGCCCTAACAAGCAGTTATGAATAATTTCTAATTCCAAATCTTTGGCCTTTTTATTGCCAATACTATCCGTACCAAAAGGAGCATAATACTTACCGCCCCAGTCTTTATCGCCATAATGCACAGCATCGGTAGATATGACTATGGCCAAATCTTCTCCCCATTGCAACTTTTTGTCTTGCATCACTTTTTTTAATGCTTTGGATAAAGGAGATGCTATCTGCTGCATTTTTTGGTAAGACATATATGGAACTAAAACCGGGATAATTTCAAGGGCAGGAATATTTTTTTGCAAAAAAGGGATAATTGCTTCCAAGGAATGTTCTACCTGATGCATCTGTTCATGAACAATAAATAAACTGTCGGGTAACGAATGAATTAAATTATCTCGGATACCGGATACTTTTACCTTACCGTATGGAGCATTCCAGGCATCAAAAGAATCAAAAATAATTTTGTCTTCAAGATTAAAATCTTTTGCTTTATGGGCTACACCAAACAAAATTACCGTTTTGGCTTTTATACCATTCAATATCCGTGGATATAGATCTCCTACATACGCATAATCATCGTGAGGAGAAATGGCTAATCGCCAGGTTTGCTCAGATGGAACAGAATAATCCATACGAGTAAAAATACTATCCATTTGCCAACCGTATTGGGCAAAGCCAATTGTATCTACAACTTGCCTAACTTGTAAATCTCTGTTTATGGTATTGTGTTTACATCCGGAAAAGTGTAATAATGTTAATAATAACAATAAATGGAATATGTGTTTCATCATTGATGGTTTTTATTTTTTAATAAATCTCTGATTTCAGATAACAGCTCAATATCCTTTGGTGTTGGAACCGTTTTATTTTCTGTATCCTCCGCTTTCCTTCTGATGATATTAATTACTTTAACGATAAAAAAGATGACTACTGCAATAATCAAAAAATTGAGCAATACCTGGATAAAATTTCCATAATTTAAATTAATCGCCGGATTAACCAGATTCCCTGCAGCATCATACTCTGCTTCTTTCAAAACAAATTTAAGGGTAGCAAAATTGAATTTCCCGAGGAGAAAACCAAACGGAGGCATTATTATATCCTCAACCAGGGAAGTAATGATACGGCCAAAAGCAGTTCCAATAATAATACCTACAGCCATATCAATCATATTACCTCTTACGGCAAATTCCTTGAATTCCTGATATATCTTCATGTGGGTTAAATGTTAATGAAACGATGATTAAAAATAAAAAAAAGCCCATACGAATAAAAGTATGGACTCGATTTTATTATAAAATAGATTATAATGCTAGAATAATCCGGAAATCTTTCCATTATCATCAATATCAATCTTCTCGGCTGATGGAGTACTTGGTAAACCAGGCATTCGCATGATTGTTCCGGCAATAGGAACAATAAAACCAGCACCGGATGATAATTCAACTTCGCGAATTTTTACGGTAAAATCTCTGGGTCTGCCTTTTTTCTTAGCGTCATCAGATAAAGATTTCTGTGTTTTGGCAATACAAACGGCCAAATTTCCAAAACCTAACTCGGTAATTTTATCCAGCTGCTTTTTAGTTTTAACTGTATACTCAACATTTTTTGCTCCATACATTTTAGTGGCAATGGCTTCAATTTTTTTCTCAAAGGGCCAATCCAGCTCATACAAGGGCCTGAAACAAGTTGGGCAAGCTTGTGCTGCTTCAATTACTTTCTCTGCCAGCTCAACAGCTCCTTCCCCTCCTTTTTCCCATGCATCATTTACCGCTACGGGAGAATCGAGTTTTTCGCAATGTTTTTTTAATAAGTCAATTTCAGCATCCGTATCCGAACTAAAACGATTAATGGCTACAACAGGCCTAAAACCGTAGTAACTCATGTTTTCAATATGTTTATCCAGATTTTCAAATCCTTTTTCCAAGGCTTCCAAGTTTTCTTTTTCCAAATCGGCTAATTTAGCCCCTCCATGATATTTTAATGCACGAATAGTAGCTACAATCACTACGGCATTGGGCATTAACTCACCAACCTGCGATTTAATATTAAAAAACTTTTCAGCACCCAGCTCACTGGCAAAACCAGCTTCAGTAACTACATAATCACTCAGCGACATTCCCATTTTTGTAGCAATCATGGTATTGGTGCCTTGGGCAATATTGGCAAAAGGGCCACCATGAATAATCGCCGGATTTCCTTCTAATGTTTGAACTAAATTTGGTTTTATGGCATCTTTCATTAGTGCAGTCATGGCACCATGGGCATTTAAATCTTTCGCAAAAATTGCTTTTCCTTCATAGGTATATCCGACAAAAATGTTACCTAACCGTTCTTTTAAGTCTTTTAAGTTTTCAGCAACACATAATGTAGCCATCACCTCAGAAGCAGCCGTGATATGAAAACCAGATTCGCGAGGAACCCCTTGTGTCGGGCCGCCTAATCCAATTACAATATCTCTCAACGAACGCTCGTTCATATCGGTTACGCGTTTCCATTCAATGGTTCTTGGATCAATGCCTAAATTTCCTTTTTTAGCATGAATATTATTATCAATTAATGCAGATAGTAAATTATGAGCCTTTTCAACAGCAGCCAGGTCACCGGTGAAATGTAAGTTGATATCCTCCATAGGAATAACCTGTGAATTCCCCCCTCCGGTAGCTCCTCCTTTAATACCAAAAACAGGGCCTAAAGATGGTTCACGTAATACAACTGTGGTTTTCTTCCCTATTCGATTTAATGCTTGAGTAAGGCCAATAGAAGTAGTAGTTTTTCCTTCACCGGCAGGGGTGGGTGTAATGGCCGTTACTAAAATCAAATTTGATTTTTTAATTTTCTCTTCATCAATAAATCTTAAAGGCAATTTTGCTTTGTAATTACCATACATCTCCAGATCGTCTTCAGAAATACCAAGTTGTTTAGCAATTTCTGTAATGTGTTTTATTTTTGCTTCCTGAGCAATTTCAATGTCTGATTTCATAATAATTGATATTTATTGTTAATTATGATTTTAAAAATTCTACTCTAAATTTAACAAATCTATAGGAATAAATAAATCGATTTGTTAATTTTTACTTATGGAACACTTAACAAATTATTTTGTTCAACATTTAAACAAGCAACATTGTTCTCAGAGAATTAATACTTAAGCAAAATAAAGACCAAACAATATTGTCTGATCTTTTTACAAAATATTCGGTAACTAAAGATTACCAAAAAGTGACATCCATTTGATCAAATAAGAAATAGTACTTATAGAATAACTTTCTTTCCCAGTCTTCACGGGTTAAAGCCCCACCATGACCGGCTCCGGAAATCAAATACATATGGTATAAGGATTGTAGACTACCGTTTTCCTGCAGGGTTGCCAGAAATTTATAAGTATGCAATGGGGGTACCCGGTCATCATGATCACCGGTAATAAGCAAAACATTCGGGTAACTCACCCCGCTTCTGACATTATGGAGTGGGGAATAGGACTTTTTAGCCTGGTATCCCTCCACTTCATCAATGGTTCCAAATTCGATAATGTTTGTACTCTTATGACCGATGGTAAACTTCTCAAAGCGAATCATATCATACACACCAGCTTCTGCAACAGCCGCTTTAAACAACTCCGGTCGTTGGATAATTGCCGCTCCCACCAGCATTCCCCCATGAGATGCTCCATAAACAGCAAGCTTTTCAGGATTTGTATACTTTTTATCAATCAAATATTCGGCTGCCGCAATAAAGTCATCAATGGTATTTTGTTTATTCACTCCTCGTCCCTGCTTGCCCCACTCGCTTCCCTGTGCTCCACCTCCTCTCATATTGGGAACTGCGAGAATCCCTCCATGCAAAAGCCAGAGTGCTTGAGATTCATCAAACTTTAGTTCTACAGTAATACCGTAACCTCCATAACCATAAATCAATACCGGATTATCCCCATCCAGTTCTGTATCTTTTAAACAGGTTATATACATTGGTATTTCTGTACCATCTTTCGAGGGATATTTCACATACCTGGTATGCAGGTCTTCGGGGTTGTACGGTACTTGTATTTTCATCGCAGGCTTATAGCTTAAGTCGCTTAGAGACATCTGATACCAAATATCAGGGTGATAAAAAGACGATACACAAAAATTAGTATACTCTACTGTAGAATCATACTCGTATAAATAGTTAACCTTTTCTCCTTCAGGAAATTCAATCATCTTCAACAATTCGCCTTTCAAATTAAAAATCAGGGCAACAAATTCTCCATCATTTCTGTAGATACAAGATAGTTTGTTTTTACCCAGCCGATATACCCTCCGGAGTGTAATATCATACTCGGGAATAAAATTCAACAATTGATTTTTATGATTGATACTGGCTATATAAACTTTACCATTGGGTGCATTATGATTGGTACGGAGCAATACGGAATCTCCAATTTGTTCTTCAATCGTAAAATAGACGGAATCATTTTCAGGATAGATGAGAAAGTTTCTTAAGAAAATAGAATGATCCTCTTTAATATCTGAATAAGATATTGCATGATATAGATTCCCTTTCGAAAGGTAAAAATGGTAAAAATAGATCCTTGATCGGTCCTGCATAAAATAACGGATAGTATTTACTCCTGAGGTATCAGGATTGTGGTATAAAGTTTTATCATCGTGTTGCCTGTCACCCAGTTTATGATAACAGAATGTTTGTCCTTTGGCGATATCGAGGAGTTCTCTTCCTTTTTCCGGTTCTTTGTACCGGTCATAATAAACTCCTTTCCCGTGCCATAAGATATTACTACTGCTTCTTAAGAACCTAAGGGTATCTGGCAGTTGATCTCCGGTTTTTAAATCAAAAAAATAGGCATCATTCCAGTCGCTACCACTATGCGAGACAGTTACTGCAACCAGCACGAGTTCATCATTCACATACCAATCGGTGATTAATACATTATCGTCTTTATCTTTACGGAAATCTTTTATCTTAACTAAGGTTTTATAATTTGTGTTGCCTCTTTTGCGGTACTGCAAATCGGGGGACAGCTTACTGCTTATAAAATTGTATTTAAAAAGATATTCGCTTTTTTGGCGATTAACTTTTTGGTAGGATCGGGTATTTTCCTCACTAACCCCATAATACATGGCAGCAATCTGATTCCTAAGGGTCCAGACCTTTGTTTGTTGATTTTCCAATTTTTTAGTGAGTTTTTGTTGTTCCTTAATCCAGGCAGAAAGTCTTTCATCATCCAGATTCTCCATCCACTGGTAAGGATCCGCAATGGATTCGCCAAAATAGGTGTCTACCACAGAATCTTTCGGTGCTAGCGGATATTCATAGGTTTTTTGTGCCTGCAAATGGACAGATAATAAACATAACACAATAAGGCAAAAAGAAATTTTTAATTGAATCCATAGCTGTCCTAAATATTTTTAAAATTAAAAAATACAAACGTAATTACAGGTATTTTGGACAGATTTTTACTATTATTAAAAACGAATCCCCCCATTTAAATAAAATCCCTTGTTTATATTTGGA
>JAYEKP010000212.1:0-8361 GCA_034661075.1 Bacteroidota bacterium | reverse complement strand
AAAAAAAACCCAAACTGGGATTTTGATTTTTTGCTAAGCCTTGAAAAAAAATTTAATTTCACTTCAACCTATTACTTTTTACCCAAAGATCTCAAACATCAGGATGCTTATTATTCTTTTAACGAAAATAGAATACTGGACTTATTTAATAAATTAAAGGCTGAAAGTTGCGAAATAGGAATACACGGGACCAGCCGTTCGGCATCCCAACAGAAGTTCTTACAGTCAAATATCATCGAATTAGAGAAGGCTGCTAGTGTCAAAGTTTCAGGAATAAGACAACACCGGCTTATTTTTGATATAAATATCACCCCCTACTTACATGAGGAGGCTGGTTTGGTTTATGACACCTCGTTAGCATTTGCAGAACACGAAGGTTTCAGAAATTCGTACTGTTTACCTTTTAAGCTCTATAATTTTAAGGAAGACCGCCCATTCCATACCTGGGAAATACCGCTCCATGTGATGGATGCCACCCTGTTTGAATACCGGAAATTAAAGATGGATGAAGCCTTTAATTCGGTGCAGGAAATTGTAAACGAAGTGATAAAATTTAACGGTGTTTTTTCCCTGCTGTGGCATAATGGATTTTTCGATGAAATATTACATCCGGGGATAAAAAAATTTTATATTTCACTATTAAAAATTATTAATTCAAAAAATGGAGCTTCTATTTTTGGTAAAAATATAATTTGAATATGTATAGGAAACAATTTTTACTCACTAAAAAGGAAACTTTCAAATTAAATTGGGATAAAAAGAAAATATATAATTTTAATTTATTTTATCACCCTGAACTAGAATACACATCCTCATCATTTAAACAAATAGAAATAAGCTTATTGGGTTCTATTTTTGATTGGAATAATCCTCAATTTTCAAACAAACAAATAATTGACAAATTAGTTTGTTTGAATACACTAGAAGAATTGTTCTCAAATATATCTAAATATAGCGGTGAATTTATTTTAATTTACCGAAAAAATAATGAAATTATTATTTTTAATGACACATGTGCACAATCTGAAATATACTATGATATAAATTTTACTTGTTTTGGTTCACAACCAAAACTTTTATCAGAGATAATTGAACCACTTCCACATAACAATCCAATAGCAAAAGATTTCTATACATCTTCTCTTTTTAGAAAAAAATTTTTATTTATTGGTGATACTTCACATACAAAAAACATAAAACACTTAAAACCGAATCACTATATAAATATTAATCAAAAAAACGTGATTCGCTTTTATCCTGTTAATATAATACAAGAACTTCCGATAGATGAAGTAGCAAAAAGAGCATCCCTAATGATTAAAGGTTATATTAATGCTATTTCATTAAGACACAAAACAGCAATTGCAGTAACAGGAGGATATGACAGCAGAATATTATTTTTAGCCAGCTTAGATACTGATTCAAAATATTATGTGCTAAAAAAGGAAAATATGTCAGACAACCATTACGACATCTCCATTCCAAAACAATTAACTTCAATTTATAAAAAAGAATTTCATGTAATAACAATCAATAAAAAAGAAAAAAATGAATTTAGTCAGGAATATACAAAAAGCATTGATTTTCCAAGATATTTAAATTTCACAGGGGATATATTTAAAAATCATGTATATTTAAGTGGAAAAGTTAGTGAGGTTGCCCAAAATTATTTCGGATACAAAAAAAATATAACACCCAAAGATTTATCTATCCTTAATGGCTATTCAATACACCCTTTCCCTATAAAACAATATAGTGAATACTTATCCAAAAATAACACTATATTCAAAAAACTAAATTATAATTTATTAGATATGTTTTATTGGGAAGAAAAAATGGGTAACTGGGCTGCTAAATCAAAAACTGAATCTGAATCACTAAAACGAACAGTTATTGCTCCTTTTAATTCTAGAGAGTTGTTAACTTTATTATTAAGTGTAAATAGAAAATTTAGAGATTCTCATAACAATATTCTTTATAATAGAATTATTTATTACTTATCGGATAACAACAAAAAAGTGCTTAAATTGAAAATTAATCCCTGTCCGAAACAAAAAATAATTAAACTTTTAAAAAAATTAAGATTTATAATTTATACAGTAATATAAATTTAAAACTTAAAAAATATAATCATTTTGACAATTTAATTCATAATCAATCTCCAAAAACTTCTCCAAAAACCATATAACATTAAGGGAGTTACTATTCTTATATTTTTGCGGCTTAGAATTCATGCATTTCAGCATGCAAAAATCTCTTTGTTTAGTATTATTTACATCTTTGTACTTTTTAAAAAAACCACTTAAAAAAATATTTCTTGATAATCTTAAAAAAACTTTCAGCAACCATGTATTAAAACTATTCTCAAATTTTATATCCAAAGGTTTAAAATAATATTTAAATAAAACATATTCATAAAGTTGCTTTTTATATCTTAATTCAAAAGGAAGTTTACTAAAAAAATCCACTAAATCTTTATCCCATAAGGGTAATAAAAATTCATAATTAAAAAAATCATAATTTCGACAAGCATTTACAATAAACTTACTCTGTCTTTCCATCCAGTTCCATTGTTCTAATATATTAATAAATGGTAATTCATTGAATGGAAATGATATAATTTTTTGATCTATTTCCTGGGTATCTAATATTTTATTTAATTGATAATGCTTATCAATAATAGTTTTAAGCAAATCAGATTCATTCTTAATTTGTTTATACTTTTCTTTTAAATGACTTCCTGCGATAAAATCTCCAGCGTGACCTGGAATAAAAACTGAGTTTACAGGCAATATTTTTCTTTCTTTCAAGTACTTAACAGCAAAATATTCTTGAATACTAAAAATAGATAAATAATTACAAGCATATTCGGCATAATCATAAAATTCACCAGAACTACAAAAAGAGTTATAGATTTTGTCATCATAAGGGATAAAATACCAGGAATATCCTAGCTTTTTAGCAATTCTTTGGGATCGTTTGACCTCAAAACTGTTAATTTTTCCATAAGTAAAACAAACAACATTTTCATATTTTTTTTTCTTTAATAAAGATACTATAAGACGAGAATCTAACCCTCCACTTAAAGGAATCACTGCCATTTTCCCATTTAATTGTTTTACAAGCTTCTCACCTAGGTTATCTAATATCTTTTTTAACTTATTACTATTTTCTATAAAGGTTAAATTTGATTTCTCCTTCATCTGAGGGAAAATATAATATCTTATAGAATTAACTTTATTCTGATTAATTGAAACAATTTCTCCAGCTTGTACTTGATATACATTTTGAAATAAAGAATTCTTTTTAGTAACAAGACCAGAAACTAAAAATTCCTTACAACTCAAATCATCCTTTTCTAAATTATACTTTTTACGAAGCCAGCCAACATTATCTGTTATTACCCAATTATTTTTATTCTTATAATAAACGATAGGAAAAGTTCTCGTAATATCTGATATTAAAAAACATTCCTTATTAAATTTAATAATGATTGTAAAAAGACCATTAAACAATTTTACTTTTTTAATTATATCATCCTTATCCGTTAAATCATCTAGTATATTAATTAACTCTTTTGCTCCCAATAATTGCTTTTTAAAAAAAGCAAAACCCTTTACCCAAATCGTTTTTTCTTCATTGCTTTCCCATGAATAGCCGGTTTGATTTATAACAGAAATTTCAATCATCTTTTATAATTTTATTAACAAAATAATTATAAATATCGACCCAATAAATAAAAAGAGCTTAATAATTCGATTATATTGAATTCGTGCTTGACGCAGAATATAAATGGCAAAAATCATCCATGCCAATGTACTCACGATAGAAAACAAGAGAATTGTATAATATGCATCCGAAAACAATAAACAGCCGATAAATAGAGAAAGTCCTCTAACGATTATTAAAATTACATTAAATAAAAAACCTTTATCTTGTTTTTCTAATACAAAAAAGATACGTGATAAAGGAGATGTTGAAAACACCATTAATATCCATGGACTCAAAACTTCTGCATACTGTCCTGCAATATACCATTCATTTCCAAAAATTAATGCAAAAATTTCTCCTCCAAATAAAGTTAATGTACCTATAGGGATTAACCCTATTAATAGCATATTTCGAAAAACACTGAAAGTAGTCTCTGAAAGAGCCTTTAGGTCATTTCTCAACTCGGAAATCTTTTGAAAAAAAACATCACCTACAGATTGTCCTATAACATAAACGGGAAGATTTAATACTCTATGTCCTAAACCATATAATCCTATAACTTCTTGAGAATAAAATGCAGACAAAACAAATATTGGAATATGAACTGAAAGTAAATTTAAAAGTGCAGAAGGCATTGAATAAAGAGGAAACTTTACATATCTTTTTGCCAGGTATTTTATTTTTGTCCAAGAAATTAAATACAAACTTTTTCTTATCGTTTTTCCAATTTTAAAAATAATAAAATTAAAAGCCACAAAGATTCCTACTATTGAGGAGCCCACTAATCCGAATTCTCCAAAGGACAAAAACCCTGAAGTAACTTGTCCTCCTGAAGTAGATGAATAATGAATTATTCGAGACCTTGCAATTAATTTATATTTTTTTTGTCTATTACTATAATATACTGCTGAAAGATATAAAGCCCTAAAAAAAACAGCTAAGGGTATCCAATATAGCCAATAACCTATTGATTCTACTTTAAAAATTTTAGAGATAGAGGAATTAAAAATAATAATAACAATTTCTAATAGAATAGAAAAAACGATAATATTTAGTATTGCCAAACTTAACATATTTATAGCTCCCTTATCTTTTTTGGGAAGCATTATCCCTTTGTCGTAGCTTAACGGGGCAATCACAGCTGTAATTGCCAAAATACTATTAAATAAACTTAAAACACCAAATTCATCTACAGAAAACAATCTGGTTAAAAAAGGAGAAGCAATTATTGGAATAACCTGGGCAATAGCAGTACCACTGACTAAAGTTAGAACATTTTTATAAAATTCCGATGCACGGATTTTTTTAAACATACATTGCTTTTATTGGGTTACAAAGCATTAATAAGCTCAGCCAGCGACCGGGTTAATTCCTTGCGTTCAAATTGCTTAATATCTAGTGATTCGACAGAATCATTGTTGGCTTGATACCGTTGAAATAAATGAACAATGGCTGACTTTATCTGTTTTGAATCTTCATATTCGCACACTTTTCCTACCCCCATCTCCCGAATTAAGCGAGCAGTATCTCCCTGTGTATTCCCCATCATCAATACGGGTCTTCCGGAAGCCAGGTATTCAAATACTTTTCCGGGAATCATCCCTGAGGAGCCGGAAAACCGGCTAATCAGCAGTAAAAGTACTCTCGAACGCATCATCTGCCCGGGGATATCACAATGTGGAATATAAGAAATCCGCTCGGTACATTGTTCCAGCCCCTGCGCCTTAATCTCTTCCAGTACCGAAAAATCTACCTTACCTATCAGCTTAATCTTTAATTTTGATTGTAAATCAGGATTTTCATGCAACAACTCTTTTAAAACGATCCACAGGTTATGCGGATTTCTTTCTTTATGGATCGTTCCGATATGCACGATACTAAATGCATCATCCACCCGGTTGGGGGTATTTTTAAAATCTGAAGCATCGTAACCATTGGTAATAATTTTCACCTTTTTACCCCCGAGTTGTTCAAGGTCTTTGGCCCAGGATTGGCTGACGGTTAAAACAGTATCAGCAGACCGGATAACTTTTTGTTCCAATTTTCGGTGTTTCTTATCCGCTCTCTTGCCTGTTTTCAGCAAATGATAGTAATCTACCTTGGTCCACGGATCCCGAAAATCGGCAATCCATGGAATATTTAATTTCTTTTTTAATTGTAATGCGATTAAATGCATGCTATGAGGCGGACCCGTGGAGATAACCACATCTATTTGATTTTCGGCAATATATTTCTTTAAAAATTTTAACGATGGTTTAATCCAGAACTTCCGGGCATCGGGAATAAACAGGTTGCCTCGTATCCAAACCGCAATGGATTCTAAAAAACCTGTTTTTTTATTTTCCTGAATAAACCCTGCATTTACTTTTTGTTTTTGACTTTTCCCGGTAAAAACCTTGTAAAAAGAATAGGGTTCAAAAATTTTACGTTTAATAACTTGTATCTCAGAAGGGATATCCTCTAACAATGAGTTGTCTTCTACGGGACTTTCAGGATTTGAGGGAGTATAAATAATGGGTTCAACACCAAATTCGGACAGATACTTGGCAAATTTAAGCCATCGCTGTACCCCCGCACCACCACTCGGGGGCCAGTAATAAGTTATTATGAGGACTTTTTTCTTTTTTTTCACTTACTGTTGAATAACTGAATCTGAATCAAAAAACACTATCAAAATAGCTTTTTACTTCAAAACTGATTGTCTCGATGTGAATACTTATTTGATGCAATGCTTTGTTTTACTTCTAAAATCTCAAATCGTTAAACAATATTTATTAATCAAATTTAAAAAACTTTCTTCAACAACTTTTTCATACTCACTTTTTCGTCCACAATCCTGGCCAGTTCATCCATCTGAACCCGTTCCTGCTCCATGCTATCCCTATCACGTATCGTTACGGTATTATCTTCCAGAGTTTGATGATCAATGGTAATACAGTAAGGTGTTCCGATAGCATCCTGACGTCGGTAACGGCGGCCAATAGAATCTTTTTCATCGTACTGGCACATGAAATCAATTTTTAACTCATCCATTATTTCGCGTGCTTTCTCTGGCAACCCGTCTTTTTTCACCAGTGGCAAAACAGACAGCTTAATGGGTGCTAAAGCAGGCGGTATTTTTAAAACCACCCGGGTATCCACCTCTCCATTATCTTTGGGTATCTCCTCTTCGCAATAGGCTGCTGTTAAAATGGATAAAAAGGTCCTGTCGAGCCCGATGGAAGTTTCGACTACGTAGGGAACAAAGCTTTTGCCTGATTCCGGATCGTAATACTGAATTTTCTTGCCCGAAAACTCCTGGTGTTTCGATAAATCAAAATCAGTTCTGGAATGAATCCCTTCCAGCTCCTTAAATCCAAATGGGAATTCAAACTCAATATCATAGGCTGCATTGGCATAATGGGCCAGCTTGTCGTGCTCGTGTAATCGGTATTTCTCCTTGGGTAATCCCATGGCTTCGTGCCATTTTATACGCAGGTTTTTCCAGTGCTCGAACCACTCTTTTTCGGTTCCGGGTTTTACAAAATATTGCATTTCCATCTGCTCAAACTCACGCATACGGAAAATAAACTGCCGAGCTACGATCTCATTCCGGAAGGCTTTACCAATTTGTGCAATGCCAAAAGGAAGTTTCATACGACCGGTTTTTTGTACATTCAGGTAGTTCACAAAAATACCCTGCGCTGTTTCCGGGCGTAGATAAATTTTATTAGCCCCTTCAGCCAAAGAACCCAGTTGTGTTTCAAACATCAGGTTAAACTGACGAACATCGGTCCAGTTTTTGGAACCCGATACCGGGTCGGCAATTTCATAATCAAGGATGATTTGTTTTATCTCATCCAAATCATCATTTTCCAATGCTTTTACCAACCGGCCATTAACCTCATCAATTTTTTTCCGGTTTCTGAGTACATTGGGATTGGTCTCCAGAAATTGTTTCTCGTCAAAATCATCCCCAAACCTTTTTCTGCCTTTCGTAACTTCCTTATCTATTTTTTGCTGGTATTTACTAATGTAATCTTCAATCAACTCATCAGCCCGGTACCTTTTTTTCGAATCTTTATTATCGATTAACGGGTCATTAAAAGCCTCAAGGTGTCCCGATGCTTTCCAGGTTTCGGGGTGCATAAATATTGCGGCATCAATACCTACAATATTTTCATTCATCTTAACCATCGAGTCCCACCAGTATTGCTTAATATTGTTTTTTAGCTCCGAACCATACTGTCCATAATCATAAACGGCACTAAGGCCATCGTATATTTCGCTTGACGGAAAAATATATCCATACTCTTTTGCATGGGCGATCAGTTTCTTAAATAAATCGTCTTGAGCCATATTGTTGTTTTATTAATGATTTTTTTAATAGTTGGACAAAAATAGTCGAAAATGTTTTGATATCATAACATTCGATTACAACATTTTCAATGAATAAAATACTACCTATTAATGGTTATGTTAATTAAGAAACGCTATAATAGTTCCTTTCTTCTATTAAATTACAAAAACAAATTAATGGGTATTAATAAATAGGAATATGAGCGGTGCGCAGCACCCAGCGAGTATTCCCGGTTGAACTAAATTCTTTTGCCGGAGCTATGCACTTTAAGACAGATTTGATGGTTTTTATGAAGGTGGGATTATGATTAT
>JAYEKP010000211.1:0-8368 GCA_034661075.1 Bacteroidota bacterium | reverse complement strand
CGAGGACTTAAAATACGGTTATTTTAAAAACACATACGGTTATTTTTGAAATCCATACGATAAAAAAGTCACTATTTTTTCTTTCTTATAAATATTTACTTTAGCCTTATCAAAAAGAAACAGGAAATTATAAAATTTTATTTGAATGAAGAAACTTTTTTACACCATAAGAAATAAAATTTTAACTGTTTATTTTTTCGATATTGGTGTTCTTGTTTTGTTTTCGATTGTTACGCTGTTCTTTT
Source organism: Bacteroidota bacterium (assembly GCA_034661075.1). Taxonomy (GTDB): domain Bacteria; phylum Bacteroidota; class Bacteroidia; order Bacteroidales; family UBA12077; genus UBA12077. Next base: position 8,123 of record JAYEKP010000211.1, on the reverse strand, counting down.
TTATATCGTTTATTAAATATTTATAAGTAAACTTAAAATCATTCTATCATTAACCTAAACCTAAATCTAAAAAATGAATTTACTTAATATTAATGTAAGGGTAAAAGGAAAAGAAAATGAATTAACACTTGTTTTGTATCATAAAATTTATTCTACTCCTGATGGCATTATTAATCGCTGGACAACAAAACAAGATAGTGGTTATAAAATAGAAATACTAGTTGACGGGAATGATATTTCATTCGAAAATACAAGAGTAATTAAGGATATGAACATTATTTCTACAGAGCACGAAATAATGGATCAAATCATTTCAAAGCTATTTGAGCACAAAGTTTTTGAAATACAAAAATCAATATCCCATTTAAAAACCTTATAAAACCCAACGATTTATGTACCATACCGTTTGGAAAAGATGTCAAAATGCAGTATGCCAGTTAAACTTCTATAGTTCTTCTGGGATAAAAATCATTTCAATGACTGGTTTTAAAGTTAACGACCATTTTTTAATTACCGACGATTATATTTATAAGATTTATAAGGCGAGTGAGGTTTGTATTCGGTTTGTAAAAGATGATGGATTTACGGAAGAAGCAAGTGTTAAAATTCCGATGAGTGAATTAAAACAGCGTATTATACGTAATTTTGAGAATAAAAAAACTCCATTTGCTGCCATTAACATCGATTTTGATGAGTTTAAGAACATTAAATCTTTAAAATTAAAAGAACCATCCGAAAAGATTAATATAGGAAAACCTATTGCTTTATTGGGATATCAGCTCGATCGAGAGAATTTAGCCATAAAACAAGGAATTCTTTCCTCTGTATATTTTGATACTAATGGATTAAAATATTTGCAGATTGATTCAAGTATTAAACAAGGAAATTCAGGATGTCCTGTAATTGATGCAGAAACCTGCGAGGTAATTGGTATTATCGGGCATCGATTAGCAACAGTTACACAATCGCACAAACGAATAAAGCAAATAATTAATAATAATCTGGCTATCCTGAAAAAATCTCAAGGGAAATTTAATGTTGAAGATATTGATCCTATTCAGGTACTTATTGCCAATCAAAATCAAATAAAACATATTTCGAATGAAATATATAAAACAGCAAATATGAGCATTGGAAATGCTTTAGATATAAAATATGTTCATGATCTTTTTGAAGAGTTTATCGATGCAGAGGTTTTACAAACTTCAGAAAAACCTTAATTCGATATTTAGTTCCTTAATGTAAGATGGTTTAGGTTAAAAGAGGCCGCACCTGTAAAAAGGGCGGCTTCTTTGTTTCAAAAATAAAATGATTTAAACTTATATTAAATAAATTTGTTCGTAATTTTGAATTTTTAATTAAATTGAAATTATTATGGATAATAATACAATTCTAACGTTTGTTAAGGGAATAGAGCTTTTTAAAGGCCTTTCTGAAAAGGAATTAAATATTTTAGCCGAATATATTGAGGTTAAAAAATATTCGAAAGGAGATTTATTATTCGAAGAAAATGGGCCTCGTACAGATATATTCATTATTTATAAGGGTGAGGTTGAGCTTTTTAAAACCGTTCGTTTTGGCTCGGAAACCAGGCTTTCCTATTTCAGTAAAGGAGATTTTTTAGGCGAAGGTTCTTGGGCAAATGATTCTCCACATTCTACATCGGCACGAGCTTTAATGGATACTACTGTTTTTAGTATAAGCAAGAAATATTTTGATGAAAATGGCCCGGCAGCTGTGATTATATTTAGTAATATTGCCCGGGTTATTTCCCGGCGAATGCGTCATGCCAATAATAGAATGCTGAATGTTGCCGCTCAATATGAATCAGGCAGAACAAGAAAGGAGCATGATTTATTAGGGGATAGAGAAGTCCCTACCGAGTATTTATATGGTGTACAAACATTAAGAGCAATAGAAAATTTTAATATCAGCGGGGTAACACTTAACTTTTTTCCTGTGATTATTGAGTCTTTGGCCATGGTAAAACTGGCCGCTGCACAGGCAAATATTGAGTTAGGATTGCTTGATTCATCCATAGGAAATGCTATTATTAGAGCTTGCAATGAAATAATTAACGGTAAATATCATAATCATTTTATTGTAGATATGATTCAGGGTGGTGCAGGAACATCAACCAATATGAATGCTAACGAAGTTATTGCTAACAGGGCCCTTGAAATCATGGGTTATGAAAGAGGACAATACGAATTTTGTCATCCTAATAATCATGTTAACTTATCACAATCTACAAATGATGCTTATCCTACATCGGTAAAAATTGCGATTATAAAAAGTAATCGAAAATTAATTCAAGGGATAGATGAGCTGATAAAATCATTTTATCAAAAAGCAAAAGAGTTTGCGCATATTATAAAAATGGGTCGTACCCAGTTGCAGGATGCTGTTCCAATGACCCTTGGGCAATCATTCGAAGCTTATGCTGTTACCTTAGAAGAAGAAGTGGAGCGTTTGAAACAAAATGTAAATCTCTTTCTTGAAGTAAATATGGGGGCAACAGCAATAGGAACAGGAATAAATTCTGAACCTGAATATGCTGAAAAAGTTATTAAGTATTTGCGTAAAATTTCCGGGCTAGATGTAGTAAATGCTAAAAATTTAGTCGAAGCTACACAAGATACGGGTGCTTTTGTTATGTATTCATCCGCTTTAAAACGATTAGCTGTTAAACTTTCAAAAATATCCAATGATCTAAGATTATTATCTTCGGGGCCACGTACAGGGATTAACGAAATAAATTTACCTCCGATGCAACCTGGCTCATCTATTATGCCGGGAAAAGTTAATCCGGTGATACCGGAAGTAGTTAATCAAATTGCTTTTAAAGTTATTGGAAATGATTTAACCGTAACCATGGGCGCTGAAGCCGGACAATTAGAGTTAAATGTAATGGAACCCGTGATTGTTCAAAGTATTTTTGAATCGATTGAAATGTTGGTCAATGGGATGAAAACATTCAATTATCGATGTGTTAGCGGAATTACAGCAAACGAACAACGTTGCCGTGAAATGGTGAAAAATAGTATTGGTATAGTTACAGCGCTTAATCCTGTATTAGGATATGAAAAATGTTCTATTTTAGCTAAAGAAGCCCTTAACACTGGAAGAAGTGTTTATGACTTGGTTATTGAGAAAGATTTTCTATCTAAAGAGGAAATAGATGAACTGCTAAAACCCGAGAATATGATTAAACCTCAGAAGATGAAAAGAAAGTAATGTATAAGAGGCTGTCCAAAAAGTCAAAAATCGTTGTCATTTCGAGGATCCCGATAACTATCGGGAGACGAAGGAACCGACCAAAGGGAGCTCAACGAAGTTAATCTGTTGATTATCAATTCAAATAGATTAACTTCGTTGAGCTTGCACTTCGTGCTGCGGTTCCTTCACTTCGTTCGGAATGACGTTTTCAAAATTTTTTGGACAACCTCTTTTTTTAACTCATTTAAGCGCTGACAAAAATTGTATTGTATCAATATTATCGGCATAATCCCATAATTCTGGTTGTTGCGTTTTTCCCATAGGAACTCCCTTTTCAGGAAATTGGATATTAGATGCAATACATTGAATAAGATCACTATTAAGATTTATGAAGTCTTTAACCCGGTTAATATGTTCATAAAATTCAAAATAAATAACGGCAATAGGAGAGGATAGGCCTTGATCTTCTTTTAACAAAACAAATCCATTATCAAAGTGCTGTACCTGATTCATCAGAAATATCGATCGGTTATAATCAAAATTATTTGCATACTGATGGTGATTATATATGCTCTGATAATGCTCGATATTTGAAAAGAAGTGATCGAAACAATAATTTTTGGGGACAAATAATTTGGATACATTACGGCATCCTAAACCGAAGTAGCTAAAAATATCATCGGCTAATGATTGAATATCTTCGGCTGATTCATTGCCATCTAAAACAGCAGCAGAATTCCTGTTTTTTCTTATAATATTTGGATATTTTCCAAAGTAGTATTCAAAATATCTTGAGGTATTGTTACTTCCGGTGGCAATAATGGCGTCAAAATATTTAAGTTGATTTTCTTCAAAGTAAATTAGGTTTTTAAAATCAGGATTGTAATCCATTAAAAAATCAGCAATAAATTGGAATAAACGATTATCTTTTGACGATAATTTACCATAAAATTGATGACCGGAAATTAAAACAGAGATAAAATCATGAAATCCAACCAAAGGAATATTCCCTGCCGTAATAACCCCAATTTTTTTTTCGGTTTTTTCTTTTTTTAGATGAGGATAATCGCTAACCCATTTCTCCAGCTTTTCTGGAGTAAGTGAATTGCCAATGGCTTGTATTGATTTTCTGATATTTTCCTCCGTAAACCATGGATTGTAAATATGATCGTTTACGACAATGTCTTCTAGTGTTCTCGTTTGTTTATCATCTTCACCAGGGAATTTTCTTAGAAAATTTCCCAGAACTTCAAATCCTTTCATTCGTTCTTTCAAATCCATGGAGCTAAATTAAATAATATCCATCTAAAAAAATAATGGATGATTGTTAATCAATCACCCATTAATATATTTATAATGTAATAGATTTAAAATGCTTCCCAGGGCATTTGGGTGAAAATAGTGCTCAATGCTGCTCCTACAATTAAAAAGTAGATGATAATCACTACAAGATACAATGAGGATAAGACAGTTCCAATGATAGCACATACTCTTCCGGCATTCATGTTTTTGTAAGATCCAATAGTGTATTGATCAGGATTACTAGCATATAATGCTTTTGCTTTATTTGATAAAACAAGTGCTATAATTCCCATTGTGATGCCAAATAAACCATAGCATCAGCATATGGCAATAGATAAAATTCCTAGTACCAAAATAGCAGATGAGTTAGGTAATGTTTGTTGTACAATTGGTTTTGTTTCGTTTGGTTGTGGTGTTGTGTTTTCCATTTCGGTTCGGTTTAATTAAATAATTAATTTATAAATATAACTTAAAACTACAATTGATGTATTAATAATAAACATTATTTTTAATATCTGGGCTCCTTTAGCAAATTTAAATATTAAATGTAAGAGTAAATAAATGACCATTATTATCGTAGGAATAAGTGCTGGAAATAACATCAGGCTTTCTGTAACGTTCCCTTTTAATAACTCAATAAATGCACGTTGCATTCCGCATCCCGGGCATTCTACCCCAAAATATTTTTTATAAAAACAGCTTTGCATATGTGATTCGAGCCACTGAATCAATTTTTGTATCATTTATTTGTTTTTTAGCAGGCTCTAAAATAATAAAAAAATATAACTTAAGCTGAAAATAAGATAGATACATAATCAACCACTTCGCTGGATGGGATAATTTCTCCCGAATGGCCTGTTCTTAATAAATCAACTCCTGGATTTTTGGCAACAAGTTTGGCATATTCCATAAGAGTCATTATTGGGCCATAACCGCATACCGAGATATTTTTTTCTTTAATAACTTTTTCAACAGCTACTGTGTTTAAATTTAAAATATTCTCAATCACATAAGCATCTTTTTCTTTTCCTTCCTCTGGTGTTAGAAAATGAGAGAAGTCTGATGATGCAATAATTAAAATTTTTCGGTGGGTTAAATCTGCAACATCTTTAATTCTGCCAGCCAGGTATTTAGCATTTTTAAAGGTTTGATGCGAAAGGGTTATAGGAGCAATTTTAAACGGATAATCTAAAAAATATTGTAAAAAAGGCACCATCACCTCTGCCGAATGTTCATTTTTTTGCTCAATACCAGAAATTGTAATGCCTAGCTTTTGTCCAAAATCAATATCAACATCTACTTTCCCCAGAGGCGTTTCCCAGGTTTCGTTATCGTCCAATGCGATTTCATGCCCTATGCCGGTATGATTAGGATTAATAATAATAATTGTGTCGTATCTATTTTTGGATTGTTTAAGTATCTCAAAAAAATGTACTGCCTGATAAGCTGAAAACATATATCCGGCATGGGGTACAACCCCTCCAATAATTATTTTATCTTTTAAGCTTACATTAATTTGTGGATATTCTTTCTGTTTAATTTCTTCAATTTGTTGGATTATTTCATCTTTTGTTGCCGGATAAAATCTTCCGGCGACTAATGGTTTTCTTATCCTCATAACGCTATTCTTTATAATATTTAAAGATTTTTTTTCCGCATTTTAAACACTTGCCATCAGTCGTTATGGAATGTTTTTTTAACATATATCCCTTGCGCGAAATTAAAAGTTCTCCGCAATCGGGGCAATACGTATTATTTCCTTCCGGCAGGTTTATATTACCCAAATAAACATAAGATAAATAGTTTTCTGCAATTTTTTTTAATTCAATTAAAGTATTGATGGGTGTTGCTTCAATATTCAGTTGATAAGTTGGATAGTACCTTGATAAATGGAGGACGGTTTCTTTCCCTGTGTTTTGGGCAATCCATTTTACCATTTGTTCAAATTCATCGGGGTTATCGTTTAAGGTTGGAATTACCAAATTCGTAATCTCCAGGTGTTTGTCTGCATTAGCAATATTAATAAGTGTCTGTTTTACCGGTTCAAGTTGTGATTTTGTGTATTTAATAAAAAAATTATTATTAAAGGCTTTTAGGTCAACACTGTAAGCGTCAATTACATGATGTAAATTATGTAAGGGTTTACTATTTATAAAACCATTGGTAACCATCACATTTTGTTGATTATTTTCTTTTACTTTTTCTGCAGTGTGCAGCATAAATTCGTAAAATATAATGGGTTCGTTATAAGTATAGGCAACTCCTAAATTGGATTGTTTTGATTGAGCAATCTGAGCTATCTGATCTGGAGAAAATATTTCACTTTCGCGACGAAAATTTTCTACCGATGTTTGAGAAATCTGCCAGTTTTGGCAAAACTGGCATTTTAAATTACAGCCTAAACTACCAACTGAAAGTATTTCTTTACCAGGATAAAAATGGTATAATGGTTTTTTTTCTATCGGGTCAAAGCCCATGGATGAAACTAATCCGTAGTTTGTCGAAATTAGTTTTCCATCAGTATTTTTTCGTACTTTGCATATTCCAGTTTCATTATTTTTGATTATGCAATTGTGCGGGCACAATTCACATTGCATTTTTTGATCCTTTTTTTTGGAGTAATATAATGCTTCCATAAACTTATCGTATCATAAATTTTTTATAGTTCGACAAAGGAATTTCTTCATATTTAATATTATCCACTCTGGCCCAGGAAGGGCCTTGGTGACACCAAACTAAAAATTCTTCCAGAATTTCAGCTTTCCCTTCGGCTTCAATATAAACCGATCCGTCGGATTTGTTGTGAACAAACCCTTTAATGGATAGCTCATTTGCCTTTTGTAAGGCGCTATATCTAAAACCAACACCTTGCACTTTGCCATAAATATAAATCATATATGCTTTTTCCATAGAATTATTCGTAACGTGCTGATTTAAAATACATAAATTCTAATTCTTTATTATCTTTATCTTTTAACCCTGCTGCTTTTTTGGCAGCTTCTATGAGTTGATCCGTAGTTTTTATTCCTTTCGTTCCGGGCATTACAAATCCGCTATTTCCTCCTTTATCTTTTACATATAATCCATATTTTTGTGGTTTTATTTCATTAAAAGTTTCTGTTTTTTGAGGGATAGACAATACATCAACCGTTACTTTTATTTGATTTAACTCCTCTTTGCTTAAAGGATTAAAACGGTTGTCTTTTGAAGCTGCAGCTATGGCATTTTCAATAATTTCATCATATAAATAGTTATTTTTAGGAAATAGATCACCAATACATCCTCTTAAATTATTGTTAGAATCGTAAATTGAGACTACACAGGCTCTTTTTAATTTCAAATCGGGGGAGATTTTATTTTCATCATTTTTTCTAATTTGTCCGGTTGAAACATAAAATAAAATCGTTTCAAATGCAATTTTTGCATAATTTGTCTTGGCATTAAACATGATAAATAGAATTTAAATAAACAGTATCTGGGTTTTGTATTATAAGAAATGATGTACATAAACTTACGTTATGTATTTTTTAGTATTTAAAAAAATATGTATATCAGTAAAATTACAAATTTCATTTAATAAGGTCAATTTATTTGGTTAGAGA
>JAYEKP010000210.1:0-8529 GCA_034661075.1 Bacteroidota bacterium | reverse complement strand
TTGGTCTTTCTAATTTTTCGGATTGAATCTTTAAAGAATGTTGCTAAAGTTTCTTGAACCTCTAATTCATCATGTCGTGAGTTGATTAAATCTCTTGGGTTTAGGCCGATATAATCTTCAACCATTGGGTTGGTATAAAAAATTTGCCCTTTGGTATTCATTCGTAAAATCAGATCGGGACTGTTTTCAGATAAAGATTGCATTTTACTCTTCATCCGTTCCTCTTTTTCGGCTCTTTTTCTTTCGGTGATATCCTGTGAGTTAAGGATAATACCATTAATTGCAGGATCATTGAGCAGATTCCGTCCGGTTGTTTCTATATGTATTTTTTTACCATCTTTTTTGATGTAAGTATATTGTATGGTTCGAGGAGTATGAGGATCTTCGAGCAGCATCTCAAACATCTCTTTTATAGCTGTTTCACCTTTAGCTGTTAAACGATCCATGTCCTTACCACTCATCATTTCTTCGGGAGTATAACCTAAAATTTTTGTTACCGATGGACTTTGGTATTTTAGTTTAAGTTTTTTATCGTAAATTGAAATAACCTCCGATGCATTTTCAAGTAATGAGTGTAATCGTTTTTGGGCATTTTCCACTTCCTTAATTTGCGTTTCGAGTTTTTTATTGGATATCTCCAACTCCTCTTGAGTTACCCTCATCTCTTCCGCATTTTGCCGCAATTCTTCCTCGTTTTCTTTTAATTCTTCGGTCATTTGTTGCGACTCTTGCAATAAACGTTCGGTTTTTTGATTTAATTTAAGGTTGTAAAGCGTACGGGCAATAATTTCGCCAAGTTCTTTAAGGAAATTTATGGTTAATGGGTGAAAATAGTTTTCGATGGATGCAAATTCCATTACACCTTGTAGCTTTTTTTCTGTAATTAAAGGTACAATAAGTATACTGGCTGGTTTTTTATCGCCTAATATTCCTGATGTTATGCTGGCATAATCTTCCGGAATTTCTGTTCGATAAACGATATCTTGTTCATAGGCACATTGTCCAATTAATCCATGTCCTATTTTAAATTCCTGGTTAATATATCGTTTTCGGTTATAAGCATAAGTAGCGGTATTAATCAGCTTATCCTCCTCTTCATCATAAATATAAAAAGCTCCTTGAGTTACATTAATATAGTTTATGAGCTTTACCACAACATCATAAGCTAACTGATCAATATTATTATGTATGCGTAAGATGGCTGAAATAAGATCTTTACCCTCAGAAATCCAGTTTTGTTCTTTTTCTTTTTTATTATTTGCTAATAAGTTATCGCGCATTACGAGTAATGATTTACCTAAAATGTCATTCTCGTCTTTTACCTCATAAGTAACATTGTAATTCTCCTGGCCAATATTTTTAGCAAAGGTGGCGTTGCGGTTAATATCTTCGTTGCGTTGTTCAATAATATTTTTAAAAGCATTTTTATCGCGTTCGCGTTTCTTTTGGAATAAATAGATTATTAAACCAACAAGAAGGGGGAGAGCATCAATAAACCAGTGTATTGGATTGTTGATGTGCATTTGTTTAAATGTTTCAAAAGTAAAATGGGTATAGTTAAGGGTAAGGTCAATTATCCATGCAGCGATAGGCATAAGGAGAGATATTCCTATACCAATGATAATATCATTATATGAAATTTTAGTTAACTGGGTTTTATGTTTTTCTTTAATCATATATATATCAAATGCTAAATTTAATATTTACTTAAAGATTTTGCAATATGTTCGGAAATTTCTGAGAACATATCTACAATTTCTTTCTTAAATTCTTTAAAGGATGCCAATTCTATGATAGCAATAGTTTCGTTGTTAAAAATAACAGGTATAATGATTAAGTGATTTGGTGAACTAGTCCCTAATCCAGAAAGTATTGTAATGTAATTTTCAGGAATTTCCGATAAGTTTAAAATGGCTTGATTTTTTGCTACCTGCCCAGAAAGTGTTTCTCCTAATTTAAAATTCTGTGGTTCTGTTTCTCCAAAATAGGCGTATTTCCCAACAATCGTAAATTCGTCGGAATTTTTTATTCGATTAAATAACAATCCTTGTACAATATCCAGTTCTTTTGCAATATTACTTAATAATTTTTCCGAATATTTTTCAAGGTTTAATTTCGAATCATCTTTAGGTTGTATCTTATTTAAAAAAGTTTCAATGTCAACTTTTTTGTCTTCTTTTTTGTCCTCTTTCTCTTTTCTAGTATTTTCTTTTTCAGATTCATCTTCTAATACTTTGATTTGATTTTCTGCATATAAATCTTCTTTTTCTTTTTTGTATGTTGAAACAATGGATAGTGAAAATAAAAACATGGAGATTATAACCACAAGGATAAGTAAAATATAAGTGGTGTTAAACCCCTGGGTTATTTCATGAATATTTGCCATGTTTTTGATTTTGGCAAAAATGATCAATACAATCAGTATTTCTAAAACCAATGCAATTGATGCTAATATTTTATGTAATTTGTAATTCATGAACAAATATCATTTTAGGTTTAACAGAAAGTTAATGATTTGTTGAGTTGTAAATATATGATCTACAGCCGTTAGTTTCAATGACGCCTCGGTCATGGTTTTAACCTGGCATTCATTAGGGTCTTGAACAATCGCCACTCCTCCATGTTGTTTTACTTTTTTTAACCCATAGGCACCATCACGGTTAGCGCCAGATAAAATAATTCCGATTAATTTATCGCGATAGGCCTGGGCTGCTGTTTCAAAAGTTAGGTCGATCGACGGCCTGGAGTGGTTTACTGGTTCTTCCGTTGACAGGGCGATTCGTTTATTGAGTTCGATATACATATGATAATTAGAGGGTGCTAAATATCCAATTCTCGGTTTTATATTGTCTTTATCATAAGGTTCGATAATAGGAATTCCTGATTTAATAGATAATGCTTCCACAAAACCCGATCGAACATGTTTTAAGCGATGTAAACATAATAATACGGGGATAGGGAAATTCTTAGGTAACGACATTAAAATTTTTGTAATTACCTGAAAACTACCTGCTGAACCGCCTATTACAACTGCTTTATACATTTATTTTTGTAAATTATGATAGTTTCTTTTTATAAACACTTTCCGATTTACTTACTGTAATATAATCTTTTTCTGAATTCCAATAATCGATTTTTTCATTATTGCCAATAATTAAATGTCCACCCGGCACCAGGCAATTATGCATTATTTTTAAAAAACGTTCTTGCAATATTTGATTGTAAAAAATCATCTGATTTCGGAATATAATTAATTTTATCCCTTTGGGATAATCATCAAATATAATATTTTGTTTGATAAATTTTGTATTCTCAATTAAAGAAGTATCCCAAAAAGCTTTTTCATCTTCTTGTGTATAAAAATCAGATAATTCACCCTCGCTAAAAATACGTTTGTAATTTGCATTGTTTACTTCAACTTTCCTGGGATCGAAAAAGCCGGCTTTAATTTTTTCGATATTTAATTCGCTAATGCTGGAAGCATAAAATTGAACATTTTGAGTGAGGTTTAATTTATTCAATAATATAGCCATTGAATAAAGTTCCTCTCCGGATGAAACTTCAGGAAACCAGATTTTGAAATATGTAGCTCCGGGAATAATATTTACCAGTAATTCTTCTTTTAATAATCTCCACATCGATGGATTACGAAACATTTCTGTAATATCAACAGCCATAAATTCCAAAAAAGATTCAAAGGTTTCTTGGTCCTGTTCAATTCGTTGAATAAAGAATTCAGCATTTTTTAAATTATTTATACGAATAAAATTCTCTACTCTTCGTTTAAAAAAAGTAAGTGCATAATTTTTAAAATCATAATTGTAAACATCTTGTAAAATTTTTATGATGTTTCTTGTGTCAACTATGCCTAATTCGAATTTATTCATTGTTTATATTGTTAAATACTGTTTCACTTATTTTCTTCGATAAGATTGACCTCTCTTTTCAAATTTGGAAGCAATTTCACCTAACATGGTTTCGTGCATTCCTAACACCAGATACCCATTTGTGTAAAGGTGATCGTGAAAAAGTTTAAAAACTTTATTCTGTAAACTATATTTAAAATATATAATAACATTCCTACATAAAATAAGATCGAACTTAGCAAAATATAAGTTCCCTCCTTTTACCAAATCGTGTTGTCTAAAAATAGGTTTCTTTTTTAAAAATTCATTCATGGTAATTGTATCGGTTATCTTGTCAATTTTAAAATAATTGGTATAAGGGATCTCATTATATTCTTCGTAATTAAAAGGATTTTCTTTTATTACTTTATCGAAATTGTCAAGGTAGCCTATATTGAACCTGTATTTGTAAATTCCTTTTTTAGCTGCATCAAGAGCATCGTTATTTAGATCGCTGGCAAAAATTTTAGCTTTATCGAGCAAGCCCATTTCATTCAACAAAATCATCATCGAATATACTTCTTGCCCAGTTGAACATCCTGCATGCCAAATGTTTATGTTTTTATTGTTTGCAAATTTAGGGAGTATCCGATATCGTAAATTTTGCCAAATTTGAGGGTCGCGAAAAAGTTCTGTGCTATTTACCGTAATGTCTTTAACTGTTTTTTCAAGAAATACTTTGTCATTTTTTAGTTTGTTGATCACTCCAACTAAATCCAGGTTATTATCTATAAGAATTTTTTGCAGGCGCCGTTTTAATGATTTCTCTGAATATTCACTAAAATCATAATTTGATGCATTCTTAAGTGTATTAACAAAGAAGTGAACTTCCTGGTCTGTTAGAGTCATTTGAAATCTTTAGTTAAAAAAGTACTTATTATTACGATAAAAAAATAAATTTGTTTGTTTTAAAATGCCAAAAATAGCGAATAAACTTATATAGCAAAAAAATGATTAATATTAATTAATATCATATTAAATACACTATTTAATATTTTATGATACAAAAATCAAAAGCCACTTTGGCAATCTACGGTATTAAAGATATAAAAAATTATGGATATCCAGTATTTGTTCATGATCATAACCTTGCATATTTTAGAAATGGGAAAATATTAAAATATGCACAGCTTGAAAGGGTTACGCGACAAAAGTTCGACAACTCAATGGATTCGGCACTTTGTAAGTTGTTAAAACAAGCAAAATTATTAAATGATAATTATGATTTGGTTTTTATCGATAATGTTGTTGGACGTGCATTTATTGATCAAAGCGGTGAGGCGCGTTTTGAAGCTCCTTTGAACCAAACATTACAGAATAACCTGGAAAAAGGGAAAGCCTGGTGGTTTGGCAAGGAAAAAACAGCTTACGTACTTAATCATGAGTTAGCGCATATTTATAGCTGTTTACCTTTTTTTGGAGATTTTAAAAACAATAGTTTACTAATACATTTCGACGGAGGCGCCAGCCAAAGTAATTTTTCCGCCTGGACATATCAAAACAAGGAGTTGCAGAAGGTTGAATATCATTGGGACTTAAAATATTTATCCTCGTTTTTTAATGCCAATGCCCTAACTTTTGCTCTAATCGGGGCTAAAGAATTTGATCAACATTCAGTCCCGGGTAAATTGATGGGATTTGCATCGTTTGGTACATATAGACCTGAAATAGAAGACTGGTTAATAGAAAACGAATATTTTAACAATATATGGGGAAGAAAATCAATATTTTTCACCAAAGCAAAATCAGACTGGAATATTGATTTAAAGAGTTTTGATCAAAAGAACTCTTTTATTCAGGATGTGGCTGCTACTTTTCAGTATATTTTTCAGCGTGATTTTCTTGCCAAACTTAAAGAACTTAAAGAAAAAACTCATGCCGAATATCTTTATTATTCCGGTGGTTCGGCATTAAATATTTTAACAAACTCGAAAATTATTCAACAGAAAATTTTTAAAGATGTATTTATACCCCCTTGTACAAACGATTCGGGTTTGTCGATTGGAGCAGGTGCTTTTCTTGAGCAATTGAAACATGGAAAGATTGAGATGCATCAACCCTATTTAAATAACTGGGGAATTGAGAACTACGAGGTAAAAAAATTTAATGAATTAAACGAAATTGCCGAATTGTTAAATCAGGGGAAAGTAATTGGCGTTTGCAATGGTTTTGGCGAAGTGGGCCCTCGTGCTCTGGGCAATAGAAGTATTCTGGCTAAAGCTGATTCGGCAAAATTAGCTCAAAAAGTTAGCGAAGTACATAAAAAACGCGAATGGTATCGTCCGGTAGCTCCGGTTATGCTTGAGGAAAATGCCAAATATTTTACAGGGCTTAATAAAATTCATCATTTAAGTAAATTTATGTTGCTTGATTTTAAAATCGATTTAAACAAGAGAAAAGAAATTGAGGGAGTGGTACATGTTGATGGAACATCAAGAATTCAAACCATTTTTAACCGCAGCGATAATCCTTTTTTATATGATTTATTAAAATTGATGGATGAAAAATATAAGATTAAAGCACTGATTAATACGTCATTTAATGAAAAAGGCGAGCCGATTGTCCATACTGAAGATGATGCTCTGCATTCGGCAAAAAATATGCAACTTGACGGGATTGTAATAAACGGGAAGTTTTATAAACTAAATCCAAAAAGGATATAATAGTTTTTGTGCATTGGATTAGCTATAAATGTTGCTTGAACAGGAATTTCTTTATCGTTTGTAATTTTTAAATAGTTTATAGCTGTAAGCCCTATGTTAATAACTCCAAATTTATCGCCATAATAACCATCAAAAGCATTAAGCCCTAAAAATAATCGGATATCGGTTTGGTGTATAGTTGAATTTTATAACCCAGCTCAAAATAAGTTGAATAATAATTATTTTGGTTCTTCGGGTTTAAGTCATCTCCATAAACCATAGTAGCCACCAACATTTGAAATGGAAAACCGGAAGACCCATTATATGCCACATCTAATTCAAACGTATGTTTGGTTGTATGCTCATTAAAATCCGTAAATTCGTCGTTTCCTGAAAAAGAGGTTGGACAATAGTAATCATAAACACTAAAAGAAAAATTACGAAAATTATAGTTAAAAAAAATATCTATTTCAGCATAATCTCCATCAATGCTTTGAGCTGCCCAGACACCCATTGAGTAACTGTTTTTTAAAAACGTAACAGAAGGTTCCAGCGTAGGAACAGTGCTGGTTGCAATGCCTCGCCATACATGCATCGTTCTAAAATCAATACCTAAATTAACATCCGGAATATTATCCCTGCCGAATAATAAATTGGCAAGATGAATAAAAATAAATGTTAATGTTAACCTTCCATATTTTACGAAAAATCCCTGCATCCCCTAAAATTTTGAGGAGCAAAAATAGCTAAAATGCAGTTATTTCAACGTATAATTTTATAGAATTTAGTTAAATACGATTTTACACATAACTGGTTGGTGGTCAGTGTTTTTAAAATCGAAATTGTGTGTTTTAACATAAATTGGATGTATGTTTGGCGACATAAGAAAAAAATCAATGATGGGAGTAATCGTTTTTCCTTTTTTGTAAGGAGCATTTAAATACCTGTTGGTGGGTGTATCCAAATCGTAAACCCATGTCCAGCTTTTAGGTAAGTATTCTTTTTCTATAGGATTTAAGACAAACCGTTTTGTGGGTGAATTTTTTTTAATATCTGAATAATCAATGTCGGGCGGATTTTGATTCCAGTCACCTCCAACAATAATATAATTGCCCTTTCGGTATTCCGTTAATAGAAATTTTTTTAAATACTCCATTTGTTGTTTTTTTAGTGAGCCATCATCGTAGGCTGAATTGTGCGTGTTTACTACAATTAATTCTTTATGATCTGTTGTAGGAATTCTTTTCACTAAAAAACAGCGGTCGAGCATAAATAAACTTACCGGCCATGAATAGTTTCCCGGGAACGAATATCGAATAATATTTTTGGGTTGATATCTGGTAAAACTCGTTAATCCTGATTTTACCCTTCCCAAGGGATTGGTTACTGGTGATGGAACAAATTTTACATCGTAGTTGGTGGCAAAATAAGGAAAATATTCAGGAAATATTTTTTTTAAACTATCGTATTGATTGATTCTGTAACTTCTTTTGGAGCGAATATCTACTTCCTGTAAAAGAATAAAATCCAGCGTATCATTGTGGTTCAGAAAACGTTTAATAAAATCAAAATTTTCCAGGGTTCTTGCTTTGGTTGTTCTTACTTGTTTACCGCCATCATAAAAGAAATCCATATCGTCGCCCAGGCCACCGTAACCAATATTCCAGATCATTACCGATAAGTTTTTTGTAATATCAATTGTGTCAGGACTTTCCGATTGCAATATTTTTTCTTTAATATCAGGTTTAAAATCAGCTATCGAAGCGTATAAAAGAAATAAAATAAAAAGTGCAATCAGAATTAAGAATGCTCTAATCAGATATTTAAAAAATTTCATCATCATTTGTTTTTTATACACCTTAAATATAATGAAATATTTTTAACCTACATATTTATAAAATTTTTAAATTAATCAAAAAGGGTGTTAATCTCAATTTTTTTATTTGTTGGTAATATGAAATAATTATATCTTTGAGCTATCA
>JAYEKP010000209.1:0-8534 GCA_034661075.1 Bacteroidota bacterium | reverse complement strand
ATACATAATTTTTCCTTAATGGACAAGCTTCAGTAAGTTTATTTTCTGCATTAAGTTGAATATGGATATATCGAAACAGTATTTGGAGCTGGTCTAAAAGATATTGGTCGTTATTTTCATTATCAGGGGAGCAAAAAACGCCTAATTGTTGACAAAAAGGAGGCTGTACCAGATATTCCAGTCCAAACTTTTGTTTAACAGGTAATGGCATTACCGCCTCATAATCTCCCAATACCAGCGCATTCCACCCTGGTGATACCACATCGAGATACCACGAAAGGGCATATACCAAACCATTATGGGAATTTTCTATTGTTAAATCCCACTTTTGTTTGTCGATTTGTGCGTTTTGTAGGTGATTTATTGCTAACACATAAAAAAATTATAAAAATTTAAGGATTGCTTATTTCTCCACCACCTCCATAACCAAACGAAAACCAACTCGTGGATCCGGGAGGTCATAATACTGACTTTGATCAATATAACTATCTGTAAGGGTATTATCCCAACTACCTCCTTTTATGGTATTATCGCTGGTTAATTCAGCCACATTACCTATAATATCATAAATACCCATTCTGTTTTCGGGGTATTTTCCTACAGAAGCACAAACTAAAGCCTTGTCCTGAACATAATCATAACTATCTGAAACATAATTTTTATACTTCAAATTTGCCAGGTAAATAATTTCATCTTTCTTATTTAGCCGGTAAGAGAAATTTCCATACCATGGAAGCCAATGGTCCGGCAAGGGTGATGCAAAAAGCATCCACTCTTTTTCAGTGGGAAGCCTAAAAATCACTTTTTTAAAGGTTCTTTTGGGATTGGTTTGATATTGCTCTGTTAACCAGTCACAATATTTTTCCATCGCTTTCTTGCTGATATTTACTAAAGGATAATTATCATACGCCGGATGCCAGTGATACATATTTTTAAAAGGTTCATTAAAAGAATAATCAAATCTTTCAGTCCATAAAGCCGAATCCGGCAGCAAATCTTTCAATTCTTCCATAGCATATTCATTCTTTAGGTGATCGATAAATTGTCTATATTCACCATTTGTAACTTCAAATTTTGCAACATATAAACCATCATCAAACTTTACAAAACGTTTATCATCTCCGGGTTTAAATCCTGCAAGAAGAATAAAAAAAGTACAAAGTAATCCAAAATAAAAAAGTTGTTTTCTCATATCATTTATTATTAAATATATCGATATAACGATAAAATATTCTTATCTATTATTATAATAAATAAAATTTCTTACGTTACCATAACTCATTTTTTAAAATGCTCGAATTATTTCTTATCCCTATTATTGCGCTTAGCCTCTATTTTATTATTCCACAACATTATTCCTGCCATTAATAATCCGGTGGTAATCGATAGATACTCTGTCCGGTTGTTCTGAATAGACATGTCAGCATAATCAACATAAAAAAAAAGTGATTACGACGAAAATCAATAGAATAATCCCCAGGAGTACCCTAAATTTCATAAAAGGAGTCATCATTAAATGATTTAATTACTTTTCAAAAATTATTTCCAGCATTTTTTTATACACCGGGTCCCACCCTTTCCAGTGTCCGTGGTCGCTTACCGACTCGTTATGCCACAGACTGATAAAAGTTCCGTTTACCTCTTTTACTTTGCGGATAATTTCTTCGATTCTTTGTACCGCTGTCTCAACATCTAATTTTAAATATTGATTCAGGGTGGTATCCATTACATGAAAAGGAAAAATTTTCAGTTCAGTTTCTTTTTCGTTGTACAAATCGTAGAAATTAAAAGGCGTGCAGGTTCCGGCTCTAAAACCAACATCGGTAGCATAACCCAGGGTATAATCCTGCTTTATTCCCAATCTTATCAGGTTTTGATAGGTCTCGGTAAACATTAATTTTAAATAATGTTGCCTGCTTTTGGTAACAGGTCTTTTTATAATACCTGACAAATAATCATACTCTTTTTTCAGCTGACTATATCGTTTATTCGATTCATACGATGGATGAATGCCAATCTCTGCCCGTTGTGCAATTTCTTTTATCAGTTGCTGGAATGCTTCATTATCCAATGGTAAATTTTTATCATAGGTATTGTAATTCCCAACCAAAAAAAACCAAATCGGGTCTATTTTATATTTGTGATGCAAAGCATCGAGGTAACCATACGTATCGAATGGGTCTTTTTCTCCATGGAGTGTTTGAAAACGTTTGATATTTTCATCGAAATCAAATTTAAACAAGTCGCGCATTGCAGCTCCCAATGTGCGTACAGTACCTTTGTACAAATAGGCATAAGCATTATCCACATCAATGGTCGATATATAATTAAATTCCCGCTCACAGGTTTTAAATCCCGGGAATTTTTGTTTAAGCATTTCAGCCAGCATACAAGCCCATTGGTCAACCACCGGGTCGTATAAAAAACCATTTTGCCCTGCCAAACTCTGGCTGGCTTCGAACCGTCCGTGCTGATCGGCGCTGAATGGCAGATACTCTTCGTAGCGGCTGATTAGATAAAAACTTGCTGCAAACAGGTCAAATGGGATATCTGCCTCGCTATGGGTTTCGAAAAATATTTTCCCTCCATTCCACTCCGAAACCTCCACTTTTTTCTGCAGAATATCCGATTCGAAAAGCAATTCAGCCGGTTCAATATGAATACAATTTTCAAAGTGCCGGGTTGAATAATTAATTTTAGGCAAATTAGAGCTTATAAATTCATCTTTATCATTTACAATATTAAATGGAACATCATATATATTGTTAAAAATGAATTTTAGTATATACTCGAGCCTTGGTGTTGTTTGTGGTGAATAAATCAGTATCAATTTTTTTGAGGTTTTGGTTTATTCAAATTTACAAAATTTATTCATCATTCAAATTCTACAATGGTAATTCCCGAGCCGCCAAACTGAACGCTTTCATCGTGGTAGTTTTTAACCAAATCAACTGTTTCGAGGTATTGGCGGATAAGCTGGCGTAGAATTCCATCCCCTTTGCCATGTAAAATTTTTACGGTTCTGATATTAATTACCATAGCCTCATCAATAAAGTCGCGAACCGCCTGCAAGGCTTCATCGGCTCGTTTGCCACGGACATCAATTTCCGGTTTAAAATTTAATCTTTTTTCGCCAAAATCCCATTTTGTCGAAGAGGTCTGTCCATCAGTACCTGCAATTTGTTGATACTGTTTCTCTGAAATTTTATCCAGCCTCTTTTTATCCAAAGTAGTAATCATGTTTCCAAAAGCTACCATAATACTTTGTCCGTTCACATCTAACACCTCTCCAACTGTTTCCTGGCCATGTAGCCTTACTTTATCTCCTTTTTCAAAAACATCAGGTTTTGATTCTGCTTTTTGATTTTCCTTAATCGGTTGTTTTGGCTCTTTCTTCTTCTTTTCCCGATTTTTCAGCTTTTCAATTTTTCGCTGTATTTTTCCCTCTTCTCTGCTATCAATATTTTCTACCTGCTCTTTAAAGTCAGCCAACTGTTTTCGGACATTTTTTGTTTTTTCTTTTTCAGCCTGGCTTTCGCGGATTTCACGAATAGTATTTTCAATTCGCTTATTTACCCCGTCAAGCATTTGTTGCGCTTCTTCTTTCGCTTTTATCAAAATTTGCTTTCGGGATTTCTCGGCATCTTCTAACTCCGATGAATAATTAGCAATCAGTTGGTCCAGTTTTTTTTCCGATTTACGGACACTTTCCCGTTTCGATTCCCAATAACGCTTATCCCGAATAATATCTTTCAGGTTTTTATCAAAATTAATGTGGTCCTTACCAATTTTGGCTGTTGCCGATTGCAAAATATCCTCGGGCAAGCCAATTTTACGGGCAATTTCAAAAGCAAAAGAGCTCCCGGGCTCTCCTATAGAAAGTTTAAACAATGGTTGTATCTTATCGGTATCAAAAAGCATCGCTCCGTTTTCAATGCCTTGTGCAGAAGATGCAAAATGTTTAAGGTTGGTATAATGGGTTGTTATTACACCAAATGTTTTTTTCTGATTTAAAGCATCCAGTATAGATTCAGCAATGGCCCCACCCAACATAGGTTCAGTACCCGAACCAAATTCATCAATCAGCAGTAATGTTTTTTGATTGGATGATTTGATAAAATATTTCATATTCATCAAATGCGAGCTGTAGGTACTTAAATCATTTTCTATAGATTGATCATCGCCAATATTAATAAAAAGATGCTGGAAAATTCCTATTTCAGAGTTTTCATGCATAGGAACCAATAATCCACACTGAAACATATATTGCAATAAACCAACCGTTTGTAAGCAAACTGATTTACCTCCGGCATTAGGCCCGGAAATCAACAATATCCTTTGATTATCATTTTTCAATTCAATATCTAAAGGAACTACTTTCCGGTTTTCGTCTTTAAAAGATAAAAACAACAAAGGATGGATTGCTTGTTTCCATTGCAGATAAGGACGATTGACAAAAACCGGTTTTATCCCGTTTAATTTATTTGCCAGAAGGGCTTTTGAACGGATAAAATCGATGGTACCCATAAATTCATAAGCCAATAATAAATCATTGCTATAAGGCCTTAAATCATTGGCAAACGAAGTAAGAATTTTAATAATTTCACGCTTTTCAGCGTAATAAAGTTCACGAATATCATTATTCAGCTCAACAATCTCTGTCGGCTCAATATATGCAGTTTTGCCTGTTGCTGATTCGTCGAGTATTAACCCTTTAATTTTGCGTTTATTGGAGGCATCTACCGGAATAGTGGCTCTTCCGTCGCGAATGGATAAGCTAATATCCTGTTCTACAATCCCCGATTTTTGAGCTTCTTTAAGGATAGCATGTAATCGTTTGGATACCGTACTCTCTTTATGGTTAATTTCTTTACGGATAGTACCCAGTTCAGGCGATGCATTATCTTTTATTTTACCATCTTTGGTGATAATTCCGTCAATACGTTCAAAAATAAAGGGATACAACTTAACATTCTCAGTTAATCGCTGTAAGTAGGGATATTTTTCTTCTTCCCGGCGGGATTTAAAAAACTTCAGAATTGCTCTGATGGTTTCGACCGAACGTTTAAGGTCAAATAATTCTTCGGATAACAGATACGTACCTTCGACCCTTATTTTTTTTATGGCATCGGTAACATCGAAAAAATGATTTAACGGGAAATCATCTTCCATAGCCATTATCTGTTTAAACTCATCTACCTGGCTTACCAGGGTTTGAATAAACGTATAATTTTTCGAGAAACGAATTTTATCCACACGGTTTCGCCCAAGGTTACTCAGGCAACCTCCTTTAAGCATCTCACGGATTTTATCAAACCCTATTTTATTTTCAAAATTCTCAGGATATAACACTATCTTACAATTTATCATGTAGCCGTCTGCAAAATTAACATTTAACCTGACGTATTCATAAATACAGTAAAAATAAAATTACAAAGACTTTGTTCTACCCGTCAAGCCGCTCAAAGCGGCTAGACGGGTGAAGATAAACCGATTACCGTTGACTTCAGTCAACGGGTTTTAGGGCTAACTCACGAACCAGGACTTTAGCCCGTTTAGCAAACGAGTCAAATTATGGTTTCGCTCAGAAAACTATTAAACATTACAAAATAAACATTCCTGTCAGCGGTTTATTCCCTGGCAGGGATTGAAACCGGCTAAAGCCTTTGTTTTTTAGCTTAGAGCTGTCAGCTAAAGCAGACGGCAAAAAATGCTACTAACCTGTTAAGCGAATTAATACTAAAAACCTGAAATTAATATTTGATATTTTCCAATATCTGCATTACTTTTAAAATATTCAAAAAGTCAATACCATGAATTTCAAAAAGCACAAAACAATCCTGTGGATTACCCTTTTTGCTGTAGCCATGGGAATATTCGAAGGCTCAGTGGTCGTTTATTTAAGAGCACTTTATTATCCCGGAGGGATTTCTTTTCCTTTACAGCCAATGGAAAATTATATTGCGATTATAGAGTTGGTAAGAGAACTGGCATCACTTTGTATGCTTTTAAGTGTTGCTATAATAGCCGGAAAAAACTTTTCGCAGCGATTTGCATGGTTTTTATTCATGTTTGCTGTATGGGATATTGTATATTATATCCACTTATGGCTATTTTTAGGATGGCCGGACAGTATAATGACCTGGGATATTTTATTTTTAATACCTGTAACCTGGACAGGGCCTGTAATTACTCCTGTTGTTATCTCTGTTTTAATGATTATTTTTTCGATGATAATCTATCATTTTAATTTAAAAACAGAATACCAATCCAAAATCATAAAAAAAGAGTGGCTTTTACTGATTGCAGGAGCCTCTATTGTTTTTTTATCGTTTATTTGGGACTATTGCCGTTTCTTAATCCAAAATATTTCTGTTCAGGAAATTCAACATAAATCATTCAGCGATAAACTATTTGATTTATCGGTACAGTATATTCCTTACAAGTTTCCGTGGTTGATTTTCATAACCGGAGTGTTGGCCCTCATGTTTACATTTTGGACTTATTACCAAAGGAATCAAAAGCACATAAAAACCATTTGATTTTATTTTTCGGGTCGTTTTCTTACAAACCAAAGAATAGCAAAAATTGCTACTCCAATTAAAAATAAAATTATTCTAGCCCAAAAACTCCTAACATCAGAAGATACAATAATGATATCTCCTAAAAAAGCGATGATAAACCCTACGGTAAATCCTGTTAAAAATCGATGTTTCATATGTTTATTTTTTGTTTTTTTAAGGTCATATGCCTGCCTATCGGCAGACAGGGAACCGCATAATTAAAATAATCATTATCGTGTGTGTGTTTAATAATTATTCTAATCCTGCTTGTTTCATCTTGTTCTAATTTAATTTATTATTTCATACAAATTACAAAAAAATCATCAAAAAAGAAAGCCTGTTAAACTTTTAACAGGCTTTCAAGATAAAAAAAACAGTATTATTCTTTAATATCCAATTGTTGGAAAATAAAAGCATACTCCATTGCAGTTTCCCTCAATGCTTCGAATCGACCTGAAGCACCTCCATGACCGGCTTTCATATTAGTATGTAACAACAATACATTATCGTCGATTTTTACATCACGCAGTTTAGCCACCCATTTGGCGGGCTCCCAGTATTGCACCTGCGAGTCGTGCAAGCCTGTTGTTACAAGCATTACCGGGTAATCCTGTGCTTTCACCTGGTCGTACGGAGAGTAGGAAAGCATATACTCGTAATATTCTTTAACTTTCGGATTTCCCCATTCATCAAATTCACTGGTGGTTAAAGGAATGCTTTCATCCAACATCGTAGTAACCACATCAACAAAAGGAACTGCAGCAACCACCCCTTTATAAAGCTCAGGTTGTAAATTCACTATGGCACCCATTAATAATCCACCGGCACTACCACCCATAGCAAACAATTTGTCCGGATTAGTATAGTTTTGTTCAATTAAATACCCGGCACAATCGTTAAAATCAGTAAATGTATTCATCTTTTTCAATAACTTTCCTTCTTCGTACCATTGTCGGCCAAGATACTGGCTTCCGCGAATATGGGCAATAGCGTATACAAAACCGCGATCAAGAAGGCTTAAACGGATAGAACTAAAATAAGGATCCATGGTAGCTCCATACGAGCCATAACCATAAAGTAATGCAGGATTACTACCATCTAACTTTATCCCTTTTCGATATACAATAGACATTGGGATTTTAGTTCCATCATCAGCAGTCGCCCACAATCTTTTGGTTTCATAGTTTGAAGGGTCAAAATCGCCCAGTACTTCCTGTTGTTTCTTCAATTCGCGCTCCTTTGTTTTCATGTTGTAATCGTAGGTAGAAACCGGAGTAGTCATAGATGTATAACTAAAACGCAAGATATCGGTATCTATTTCCGGATTATGTGAGACATACGTCATATATACCTCTTCGTCAAAGTTAATATAATGCTCATCGTCTGTTACCTGGTTAATTATTCTTATATTGTTTAAACCATCTTTACGCTCTTCGACCACGAGATAATTCTTAAATACCTCTATTCCTTCCAGAAAAACATCAGTACGGTGAGGTATTACTTCCTTCCAGAACTTTTTATTGGTTTGATGAACTGGAGTACGCATTAAACGAAAGTTTTTAGCGTTTAAGTTGGTTCTGATATAAAAATAATCACCAGAATGGGCGATACTATACTCCAAACCACGCTCACGCGGTTGCAATACTTTAAAATCATCCTCAGGATTATCGGCATCCAAAATCCGGTATTCATCGGATAATGTACTACCTGATGAAATAATCAAATACTTTTGAGACTTAGATTTATAAATGCCGATACTAAATGTTTCATCTTCTTCATGGTATATTTCTTTATCTGATGAGAGGTCTTCACCCAGAATATGTTTAAAAATTTTATATAATCGAAGTCACATCTGTCCTAAATAATAAAAAAAGATAGCCAATTTAGAGCTCTTGTTTAAAGAGCCCTTATTTTTGTAGTACTAACCAACTAAAATATAAATTGGCTATGAAAACAAATTTAACACTCTTT
>JAYEKP010000208.1:0-8597 GCA_034661075.1 Bacteroidota bacterium | reverse complement strand
CCGTTTTCTGAAGCTTCTTTTATAATTTTGAGCTTCTCTTCTTTTGTAAATGTTCTTTTTTTCATCGTTATAAAAGTACAGATTTTAATCTATATTTCTGTCCGATGATTTAAGGGGGCTAATACAAATTTATCGCTCAATCATTTTTCAATATTTACATATAAACCACAGATTATCAGCCTTAAAAAAAGACTAAACCCGCAAAAGTTATGTGTAATCTATAATGAACAAAATATAGAAGGAGTTTGTATTATTGGTGTTCTGTAAAAAAAATAAAATTAAAATACTATTGACGTTAAATTATACTCATTGATATAAAAGAGGCCGCTTTTAAGCAGCCTCTCGTGAATCCCAAATTAATAATTAAACCTAAGTGTTTAATATTGCTATTGAATACAATTTTTACATTCTTTCTTAATTATTATTCTTTTTAAATAAAGTATAGATATGACTACTTATTACTTCAAAGGTTTATTATCGAATATCAATAAAAGTAATTTAAAAATATGCTAAACGATATGGGAAATATAAATTATATTTGCCCGTAACGAAAATGAAAAATATGTTTACAAAAGCTATTGTAAAAAGGCCCGCCAAAACTTTTGCCAACGGAATAACCACCTCGAATCTCGGAAAACCAGATTATACACTGGCTTTAAAACAACACGATGCGTATTGCGATGCACTGATAAGGTGTGGATTAGAATTAACTATCTTAGAAGCATATCCTAATTTTCCTGATTCTTGTTTTGTGGAAGATACAGCTGTGGTTACCAAAAAATTTGGTGTCATTACCCGGCCGGGAGATAAATCAAGATTGGGCGAAACAGAAGCCATAGAAGAAATTTTAAACCCCCTACTTAAATTACACTACATAGAAAAACCGGGTACGCTTGACGGGGGTGATATTATGCAGGCTGATCATAAATTTTATATCGGGCTGTCGGATAGAACAAATTTAGAAGGAGCAAAACAGTTAAGCAAAATTTTAGAAGATTATCATTATGATGTTTATACCATTCCGGTATGTAATATGCTGCATTTTAAAACAGGGGTCAATTATTTAGGGGACAAAAATATTATTCTACACGAGTCATTTCGCTCAGTAAACGATTTAAGCAGTTACCATCAGATCATTGTAGAACCAGATGAGGAATATGCAGCCAATGCATTACGAGTTAATAATTTTGTTTTGGTTCCTTCCGGATTTCCTAAAACCAAAGCAGCCATCGAAAACTTGGGATATAAAACCATTGAACTTGAACTATCGGAATTTCAAAAAATGGATGGTGGGTTAAGTTGTTTATCCTTGCGTTTTTAACCTGTATTATTCCATTTCCATTTTATCTGCCAAATAAAATTGCTTTAGATCACTGGTTCTAAAAAGCCTGAATATCGTTTTTCTTCGTTTTTCAATTTTTTCTACGAAAAAAAGCTGATCATCAATAATTCGTAAATCGAAAAAAACACCTTCAAACGAATAGAAAGCATTCAATTCCTGATGGTTCAGTTCATAAAGAAATTTTTTTGTACAAACGATAATTTTAGAATCAAATTCTACGAATTGCAAAGGGGAATCCGCTAAAGAGATTTTTTGCTTATCAAAATAAATTTCCTTTTGCCCAGGATCATAATAGATAAATTTATCTTGTTTCACAAAGGTATAGACAAAAGATCCTTGTAGGGTATCTACCACAAAAGTGTTAAGGTTTAACTTTATTATATGCTCACTATCGTACCAGGCGATGGAATTCCCTTTTTTAGAAACTTTCAGGTTAATAACTCTGTTAGATAAAATAGTAGCTTTCCATTGGCCCTGTTGATCATAACAAAAAATCTTATCTTTTTCATTATTTGCCAACTCCAGTGAGGTTAAAAAACCAGTTTCAATGGCATACCAGGTATTCCCTTCGAAGGTTAAAGAGTCCGTATAAATTTTCTGTTCCTCATAATCAATACGATAAGGCTTTAAGGATGAAATAACCTCAACTTCAATTTTCCCAATTTTATTCAAATGTTGAGCATAACTGTTTATGCTTAAAAAAACAAAACACAACCCCAAAAAATAAACAAACTTATTCATCCTCTTTTTTTAAATTATTCAAAAATATCGGTACAAAAATCAGACAAAAAACTGGGATCTGCTAGATTTAATGAAAAATTTTAAAATGATAAATTCCTAATTTCTCTATAAAATATTGAAAAGAGGTTCTTAATACACCCAAACCATATTTTATACTTTGGGTAAAATTAATGGATGATGATTCTTTATCGTATTTAGTGGGGCAGGTTATTTCTGCTATTTCGAAGCCGCTATAATGAATCTGAGCCAACATCTGATTATCAAAAACAAAGTTATTGGAATTGGCTTCGAAATTTATGGTTTCCAACACTTTCCTGCTAAATGCTCTGTATCCTGTATGATATTCAGAAAGTTTGGCACCCATTAAAATATTCTGAATAAAGGTAAGCATCCGATTAAAAACGTATTTATATACAGGCATACCTCCTTTTAATGCCCCACGGCCTAAAATACGAGAGCCAAGAACTACAGGATAAATATTTTGGGCAATTATTTGTACCATCGAAGGAATTAGTTTTGGGGTATATTGATAATCGGGATGTAGCATAACAATTATATCAGCATCACACTTAATGGCTTCGCGGTAGCAGGTCTTTTGGTTAGCTCCATACCCCTGATTTTTATCGTGTATAACAATGTGTTTTATTCCCAGTTCTTTTGCTTTCTGTACGGTATGATCCTCACTCCTATCATCGACCAAAAGCACCTCATCAACAATATCGAGAGGAATTTCGCGATACGTTTTTTCTAACGTTTTTTCGGCATTAAACGCTGGTAATACCACTACTATTTTCTGATTAGCAACCATATTAATTAAACAAACCAGGATTTAAATTCCGGGCTTTTGCAAAACACGATTTCATTTTTTCTTGTTCTCCAAAATTTTGATAAAGATAACCAAGATTAACCAAAGCAGAAGCATCTTTAGGCTTAAAATCCAGTTTATAAGCTTCATCCATCACTTGCTTTGCTTTTTTGTACTCTTCTAATTTTAAATACGACATGGCTAGATTAATTCTCAATATCGGGTCTTTTTTATCCAACTGAACGGCTTTAGCTAATGCTTTAATCGATTCGGTATAATTCCCGGATATTCCGTAAGCAACACCCAAATCTTTATATACTTCAATCTTGTTGGGATTTATATTTGCCGTTTTTTTAAGATATTGTAATGATTTTTGGAGATCATTCTTATAACGCCCGTAGATATGTCCAAGATAATAATTTACATCTTCATGTTCTGGATAATACTTTTCCAATTGATGAAGCAGCTTTAAATTTTTATCTATCCTTTCAGGGTCATCAAAAACTTGATGAATTTTTGTATCAAAAATATTGGTATAAACACGTTTATAAGTAGGATTCCGTTTTAAAATTTCCTGGTAGTATGTAAAAACCCTATCTATATTTTGATGCAATTCCCATTGAGCATTGCCCATTAACAAAAGAGCATCATTATATTCCGGATGAATTTCAATGGCTTTGTGCAGATAGCCAATGGCCTGATTTAGGTATTCCTCCCGCATAGTT
The DNA here is from genome assembly GCA_034661075.1 of Bacteroidota bacterium. Classification (GTDB taxonomy): domain Bacteria; phylum Bacteroidota; class Bacteroidia; order Bacteroidales; family UBA12077; genus UBA12077. The sequence continues at coordinate 4,984 of JAYEKP010000208.1, read as the reverse complement.
TTATTTTCGGGCTTAACGGCCTCTTCTATCAATTTTCCTCCGGCAGATGTATTACTTTTTGCACTATTCACTGATATTTTAACATCTGTAGTAAATAAAATAAAATCATTTTTCCATGCCCTGTTCCTGCTAATGGTTTTAATCGTATATAATGAAAAAATCACTACTAACAAACCTACAATTACCGATTTCTTTTTAATCCAAATGGGAAGTTTTTGCGTTATTAAATAGGCAAAAATTAAAACAAATCCGATAGAGGCAGCATATACAAACCGCTCATTCATAAACACTCCTATCGGAAATAAAATATTAGACATCGGGGATAAAACAATGATATAACACAAAATACCAAATGAAATGAGTTTTTTCTTTTTTATTCCGAGGAGAGCATAAATTACTAATGCAAGGTGAAGCATAAGTGAAACGATCGGCCAAATATCTGACCAGCTCATAACAGGAATATGATAAGGATAATAATCATACGTAAGCGGATGAGGGAAAAATAATAATTTAATATAAAGCAGCAATGTATAAAAAATGGTAGCATATTTTTCGTTAAAGCTCATGCCTAAAAACGAATTGTTCATCAATTCATTACTCGGTTCGAATTTCATCTCTCCAATAACAGTATGGCGAACATAAAAATAAATTATGGTTCCTAATACCAGGGGAACAAGAATTATAAAATACGTTTTAGGTTTTACTTTTATCATTTTAAAAAAATATATACTCAAAGGAATAATTACTAAAAAAGTAACAGCCACTTCTTTTGAAAATAATCCTACCAGAAATGCAATGAAACTAAATATTAAATAGCGTACCTTATACTTTTGGATATATTTCCAGGAAAATAACACGGCTAAAAGTACACCCAAAAGTGACAAAATTTCATCGCGGCCCTTAATATTGGCAACCACTTCGGAATGAATTGGATGTAAAACAAAAAGCAATGTTGCAACTAAGGGCATGGATAAAAACCATTTTTCGGATTTATATCGATAGAAGATTAATGTAAGTATATATAACAAAAGTACGCCTGTTAACGCATAAAGCAGTACATTCATAAAATGACTAACAAATAAAACAATCGGCCTCCGATTATGCATCCTTTCTAAATTACGAAGGATTCTATTTTTTTCTTGTAGATTTAAGGCTTCAGCATTTTCCAGCATTGCTTCTTGCTGTTGCTTTCTTAACTGGTCGTTTTCAATATGTATTGTTCCCGTTAGATTCTTTAATAATTTTTGGGAAGGTAAAATAAAATTGGGATTCGCTTGTTTATTCATCTTACGTTCTAACAGTAAATGATTAATTCCATCAAAGGGTGTGCCCATAATCAATTGCCACTCAACAGCAAAGGTAACCATTGATAATGGACGGTATCTGCCTCCTGCAACAAGCTTCTTATTCTTTTGATCGAAGAATCCATTAAAAAATTCTTCCGAAAATAAATCATCAATCCCTTTAAACCCACTTAATGTATATTCATTTTCAGTAATAACAAGTGCATCATCCAGCGTATAATCATTAAAAAACGAATTACCATAAAGGATTAACGATAATAAAAAAATGAAAACATATTTTGATTTTGAGGATGAAAACATATATTTCAAACGTATTGTTTGTTTAAATTCTATTTTTCTAATTTTTCTATACAGCGATACATAGCATTACGAAGAGCCATCTCACGCGGATCGTTTACCAAATAGGCTCCCATTTTGGTCATAATATACGCATAACCAATCTCCTTATCCGGATCGGCAAAGCCGAAAGAACCACCTGCACCCGGAGTACCGAAAGCTTTCCGGCTGCTCCCAAACATTAAATCGGGCCCGGGCTTTAAGAATCCAAATGAAAAGTAAGCATCCAAACCCATCACTATATCAAAAGCTCCTGCTGGTGGTACTACAGCATCTTTTTTTAATAAATCATATGTATTACGATTCAATCCCAATTCTTTTGCTCCCAGGGCAAATTCGCTATAAACCTTAGCAATGGAACGTGCATCTCCCACTCCATTAGCCGATGGCATTTCAACACTCAGTGTTGTTCGGCTATTAGGATTAAACTTTTCAGGTATTCTGAATGACTGATATAAAATAGAATTTGGTTTTCTAAAATCCTTACGCATTTTTTTGGGGATCTCTTCGTAATTGGTTATTACCTGCCAGGCCGAAGGAATAATAACCGTAGCAATTTCTTCATCGGGAACAGCATCAGGTAAACCGATATAAAAATTTAAATCCAGAGGGGTGGCTATCTCTTCGGCAAAAAACTGCCCGATAGAGCGATTCATGGGATCAACCCGTCTCATCAATTCGTTCATATACATACCCATGGTAGCCAAATGATAACCATGCTTTTCTCCTGGCTCCCATAATGGTTTTTGGCGTGCCATTATTTCGGCGATATAATCAAAATTTTGTAAATCGGTAATTTCAAATTTTTCATCTACAAGACACAAACCAGCTTCGTGAGCCAGTAATTGTTTTACCGTAATATCCTCTTTACCGTTTTGAGCAAACTCGGGCCAATAGGTTGAAACCTTTTTATTGTAATCGAGCCACCCTTTTGAATGGGCTATGGCCAGCGACATTGCAGCCAACCCTTTGGTTGTGGAGAAAACGATAACTTTAGTATCTTCTTCCCATGGTTCTTTGGTTATTGAATTTTTGTATCCGCCCCAAAAATCAACTACTTTTTCGCCTTTATAATAGATAGCACATGCAGCTCCATATTCTCCACGTTCCGTAAAATTATTAATAAACGCATCTTTAACTTCTTCAAATCCCGATTTAACATAACCATGAATTAGTTTTTCAGGATTCTTCTTTACTCGATAAGAGATTGTGCATTGATATAAGAGTAATAATAGAAGTAAAAACAGGATGAAAGTTGGGTTTCGGGTCATAGGTTATAACCTTTGATGAATAAATAAAACCAAATAATATCAAATATATTAATTAATGATAAAATAAAGGATGGAACAAAGTACTTTTTCTATAAAAAAATATTTTAATATAGAAATAACAATTATTTTATCTGTTGAGGCCTTTTCATTTTTATTCAACCTTAAAGTTACGCTTAAAACACCCAATCCATCACAAAAAAATAAACAAGATGCTGTTTGTCAGCTACTTAACATCAAAAAAGTCACTTACTTACATTTCAACAATGTTTATCAAAATATTCGGGTAGTTCATCTAAAAAATAATTCTTTTTAAAAATATAAACGTACAATTAAATAAAGGCTCTTAAAAATGAAAACGGAAGATCAATTATTAAATTTTTATTTTCCTGAAGAAAAAAGATTTAAAAAGTATTTTTTTACAGGGATTCGAAATTTATTGCTGCTTCTGTTTTTACTTTTAATGGTAAGTTACCATCATCCTTATCGTGTTCAAAATAATTACCGGTTGGCAGAACTTATTTCTTCACAAGCAAGTGCTCAATTAACAGCTAATGACAGTATTTCCATAAAAAATATCGATGGCCAGGTAAAGAGCCTATTGATAGAATTTTATCAGATAAGGAATTTTGAACCGGCATGGATAAAAAATTTTAAACCAACTGCCCAATTCAACATCATTTACAATCTGTTAGATAGCGCAAAATATTATGGTTTTCCATTCGATTATTTTTATTTAGAGGATATAAAATTATTCCCTCAAAAAATAAATCAGCTCAATACTAAAATATCACAGGCCGATTGGGCTCAATTTGAAATAAACACCACTTTTTCTGCTCTGAAAATATTAATTTTCTTACATCAAGGAATTATAAAAACAGACTCGGCCATTAACCAATCATTTGTTAAAGGCCTACCTTATCTTTTAAACGAAGCAATAGAGCATAAAAATCTTCAACAAAAAATTAAGTCTGTTCAACCTCAAATCGTACAATATAAAAATATTATGTACTCCATGTCTTATTTTATTGATATGAATTTATCCATAAAATATACTACCCCATCATTTATTGACGACAAGGTACTTGCCAAAAGCCTCTTTTATGCTGGAATTAGTGAATTACCAGAATTTAACAACACCAACAAAAAATCGAATGTTCTCTATAAATTACAAGATCGATATCATTTGCCTCACGATTCGATTTTGAATCATGCTACACACGAAAAACTGGTATCGCTCCTGGAACAGAAATATTTCCAGGCCTGTTTAAATTTACACAGGCTAAGAAAATTAAATCATTCTGGTGACAGTTATTTATTTGTAAATATTCCCGAATTTAAACTTCGGGTTATTGAATCAAATCAGATTAAGCAAGTTTTTAATGTGATTGTAGGAAAAAAACATACACCCACTCCAAGTTTTTCGAGCAGTCTGGAAAAAGTTATTGCTAATCCTTACTGGACCGTACCCAAAAGTATTGTTAATAATGAAATGATTTATAAAATCAGAAAAGATTCAAGTTATCTATCGCGCAACGGATATTTTATCATTAATAATAATGAAGAAAGGGTGTCTGATTCGATTATCGACTGGTCAAAACCTGATCCGTTGGGAAACCAGTATTGGGTAAGACAACTAAACAGCTCGTATAATGCTCTGGGTCAGGTTAAATTTCTTTTTCCTAACAAGTATAGCGTATATTTGCACGACACACCTGCCAAAAGTTTATTTAAAAACCAAAACAGAACTTATTCGCATGGATGCATACGGCTACAAAACCCGGAAAAACTGGCACAATATTTAATCGACAAGAATTTTTCTCAAAATAAAACTGATTTCAGTACTTTAATCAATGAAAAACAACATCATATTATTAACTTACCACAAAAAATGGATATCCACATTCAATATATCACTTGTTCTGCAGATAGTCAATCTGATCTTGAATTTTTCAATGATATTTATGATTTGGACCGAAAAGAAATTAATCAAATTTTTCCAGATCAGATGAAGATATAGGAATAATGGATGGATGATATATATACAAACAAGAACCATTTTTAATTAGATCAATA
>JAYEKP010000207.1:0-8633 GCA_034661075.1 Bacteroidota bacterium | reverse complement strand
GTAGATGCTATTAAAGAGGGCGTATTATTAATATACAACAAATTTAAAGAGTTTTTAAAACAACGCGGGGTAAAAGAAATAGAAGCCAAAGAAAAAGAATTTGATACGGATCTGCACGAAGCAGTAACCAAAATACCGGCGCCAAGCGAAGAGCTTAAAGGGAAAGTTGTTGATGTCATTGAAAAAGGGTATCTGTTAAATGATAAGGTTATCCGGTACGCCAAAGTAGTAATAGGAGAATAAAAATTTTTGAAAATAAAAAGATATGTCTACAAAACGAGATTATTACGAGGTTCTAGGAATTTCTAAGAGTGCAAGTCAGGATGAGATAAAAAAAGCATACCGAAAACAAGCGTTAAAATATCACCCCGATAAAAATCCTGGAGATAAAGAAGCAGAAAACAAATTTAAGGAAGCGGCAGAAGCTTACGAAGTATTAAGAGACCCTGATAAACGTAACCGATATGATCGTTTTGGACATGCAGGTGTTGGTGGAGCTGCTGACAACGGATTTAGTGGCGGTGGAATGACCATGGAAGATATTTTCGAAAATTTTGGCGATATTTTTGGTAGCGCTTTTGGTGGTTCATTTGGTGGCTTTAGCGGTTTTGGCGGTTTTGGAGGATCCCGACAACGCTCCAGAAGAGTAAATAAGGGATCGAATTTAAGAGTAAAAGTTACCCTCTCTCTAAAAGATATCGCCCACGGAGTTACTAAAAAATTAAAAGTAAATAAATATGTAGCTTGTGATGCTTGTAACGGAACAGGAGCAAAAGATGCATCATCCTACAGTACCTGTTCTACTTGTAGAGGTACCGGACAGGTAACAAAAGTTTCAAACACCTTTTTAGGCCAGATGCAAACCACATCAACCTGCCCTGTTTGTGGTGGTGAAGGAAAAGTAATCACTAACAAATGTACAAAATGTCATGGCGAAGGAATTGTTAAAGGAACCGAAGTCATTTCGATTGATATTCCTGCAGGGGTTGGTGAAGGAATGCAACTTAACGTTAGCGGAAAAGGAAATGCTGCACGACGTGGAGGGATTAATGGCGACCTGATTGTACTCATTCAAGAAGAAAAACTTCCCGAATTAGTTCGCGACGGACATGATTTAATCTACGGGTTATTTTTAAACTTTGCCCAGGCTTCGCTCGGCGACACAGTTCAGGTACCAACCGTTGACGGTAAAGTAAAAATAAAAATTGAACCAGGAACCCAGCCTGGAAAAATTTTACGTTTAAGAGGAAAAGGATTACCTGAAATCAATGGTTATGGAAAAGGCGATTTATTGGTGAATATCAATGTGTGGGTCCCCAAAGACCTGTCGAAAGAGGAGCAAAAAATTGTCGAACAATTGGGGAATTCAGAAAATTTCAAACCAAATCCAAATGCCAACGACAAAACATTTTTCGAAAAGATGAAAAATATATTTGAATAAATAAAAAACAAGTTTTTTCTAAAAAGCCAACCCTGTCATAAAAATTGTGACAGGGTTTTTATATGCATTTCATTCAGCAATTTCTTTTCTAATTTGTTTATGATCCATTTTAACTGCCTTCGGTAGTTTTATTTTTTGGCCAATTGGCTCTTTACTTGACATTCATTAATCAATTTTGTATATTTTAATGATCAAAAATGTTGTTATGAGAGCACTAATTATTTTTATCGTTTTTATAACTGGTGTTTTTTTTATTAACCCCATACTTGCGCAGGAAAATAATAAAGATTCAACAAGCGTTGAGATAAGTTCAGAAGACAGCACCGAGTATGAATTATTGGTATTCGATGCGGGCTTTGAAAATTACCTGGCTACAGTTCCTCATCCTAAAAATTTTTATTCAAACGAATATTATAAAAATTGGAATATCCAATATTGTAGTGAGTGGAACAGAAGACATCAGAATCCCTTTAAATACGGAAATTTCTACGAAACACAAATCAATTATGAACCATCTGTTGATTATGGCATTGATTTGAATTACAAACTGTATTATTATTTTCAATATATCGAAGATAAATATGGCATTGTATTGATAAGGAGGAAAGGGAAATAAGCTGGTTTATTCGTAAAATGGTAAAGTTGTAAATTCGTTCAAACCTACGATTTTTATCCTTTGGTTGGCAAGGTAGTTTAGTTGTATTTCATAAATCTAGCACCCTTTCACTCGTGCCTTGTATCTTGTTTCTGTGATAATCAGGAAAAGTCTGTGTATTCAACTGATTGAATCTGGGTTCTGTTTTTTTGCAAAAATTTTATTCAACAACCCAACGCAACAATTTCATCTTAAATTCAGAATAAGGCCTGTATTTTATAAATGGCTCAAACCACATTCCCTTATACAAAACACTTTTATGATGACTAAAAGCATCAAATCCAGCCTTTCCATGATAATCCCCCATTCCGCTATATCCTACACCACCAAAAGGTAGCTTCGAATTAGAAAGGTGCATAATCGTATCGTTTACACAACCCCCTCCAAACGAAATTTCATGAATTATTTTCTTTCTAATCTTTGTTTTGTTTGTAAAAATATAAAGAGACAATGGTTTGGAGAGTTTTCTCACCCGGGCAATAGCCTCATCAAGATCATAAAATTCAATAACCGGAAGAATGGGCCCAAAAATCTCATCTCCCATCACTTTATCATCAAAGGTAACATTATGAAGAATCGTAGGGCTGATAAACAATTTTTCTTTATCTATCTCGCCACCAAAATATATTTTTTCTTTATCGATTAACCAGGATAATCTTTCAAAATTTGCTTTATTAATGATTCGTACATAAGCTTCGCTATCTTTAGGATTATCGCCCTGAATTTTATTGATTTGATTTTTAAGTTCGTTCAAAAATTCATTTTTAATATCTGTGTGAACAAGCAAATAATCGGGTGCTACACAGGTTTGTCCCGCATTTAGAAATTTACCCCAAGCAATACGCTTAGCAGCCATTTTCAAGTTGGTGTCCGGGAAAACAAAGGTTGGGCTTTTTCCTCCTAACTCGAGGGTTACAGGTGTTAGATTTTTAGCTGCAGCCTGATAAACAATTTTTCCAACCCGGGTACTGCCGGTAAAAAATATTTTATCAAACTTCTGTTCAAGCAATTCGGTTGTTTCGGGCACTCCTCCTTCTTTAACATACAAAAATGCAGCGTTAAAATTTTCATTAATAATTTTTGTCATTATAGCCGAAGTATTGGGAGCCAGTTCACTGGGTTTAATGATTACCGTATTCCCGGCAGCGATAGCCGAAACTGCAGGAAGTAAAGCCAGCTGATAGGGATAATTCCAGGCTCCGATAACCAGCGTATTCCCGTAAGGTTCGGGAATAATACGGCTTTTTCCGGGCAGATTGGCAAGATTGGTAGAAACCCGCCTGGATTTACTCCATGTTCGTACCTTTTTAATCGCCAGATTTATTTCATGATAAAGAATGGACAACTCAGTTTCGTAAGTCTCAAAAGCCGATTTTCCAAAATCTTTATCAATCGCTTCGAATAGTAATGATTCGTTCTTTTTTAAAATGGCTTTAAACTTTTTTAATTGTTCTTTCCTGAAACAAATTGGTTTTGTTTGATGGGAAAGAAAAAATTCCTGCTGTAATTTGAATATTTCTGGTATCTTCATAACTAACTATTTTTTATGTCCTTTAAATTCATCCATTGATTGATAAACACCAAACCCTTTGCCTACAATAAAATCGAACCAACGAGCAGGCAAAATACCCTTAATTAAGGGTAACCAATAAATGATGCCCGGCATACGGACAAAAATTTTATTTTTAATAACCCCGCGAATAATTTTTCGGACTGCTGTTTCCGGCTTTATAATAGGTATTAACTGAGATTTTACGCCATCAAACATTCCTGTACTAATGTAATAAGGCGTAACGGTAGTTACTTTTATTTTTTTATGGATACGTTCCATTTCAAGTCTTAACGAATCGGACTATCCGATAACAGACCATTTACTGGCACAATAAACCGACATTTTTGGATTAGCAACCATCCCGGCTGCCGAAGCAATATTAACAATATGCCCCTCTTCTTTATCCATCATATCATGAATAAATTCAAGCGTAATATGCATTAATGCCGAAATATTAATATTCATGGTAAAATCAATATCCTGGTGTGAATGCTCGTGGAAGAATTTACCCACAACCACTCCTGCATTATTAATTAAAACATCTACCACGCCAACTTCATCTTTAACTTTTTGGGCGGTTTGTTTTACCTGCTCCAGGTCGGCTACATCCACCTGATAAGGAAAAATTTCAAACCCTGGTGCTTTGAGTTCATGTGTTGTATTCTCTAGATTTTCACCGTTAATATCCCAGATAATCATTTTTGCTGCACCCAGACTTAAAATTTTTTGTGCCATTAGTTTGCCAATGCCGGAAGCTCCTCCGGTAATGAGTACCGTTTTATCTTTAAATTTTGTCATTTTATGTTACGCTTTTTATCGTTCATTAAAAATGCATTCCCCTAAAGCAACTTTTTCTCTAATTTAAACATCTTTAAAATATAAAACAATTATTAAAAATGATGAAACCGGAAAAATTTATCGGAATCATTCTTTTAGCCACATTATTAAGCTGCCGGACAAAACAAAAAACCGAGCAAAAAATTGGTGAAGTTATCTTCGATTCCAATCAATATATTTTGAACAGCACTTTTGCCGTTGATGTTTATATTAATGGCACTAAAATAGACCCTCGGCCCAAACATACCTTTGAAAATCATCAAAAGGCCATCGCGCTGGAAAACTACCGAAAAAAAATGGAAGTAGGAGTGCATGATTATGAAGTAAAGATTTACTCATTTAACGGTGAGCCCGGAAAATCCATTACCGGAAAATTCATTGTCAAGGAAAATCAAACCAGCGAAGTTTTTATTGATTTTAAAGAGTATAGCAGCTGGTTTTAACTGTTTTATAAAAATTACATTTTTATTCTGCCTGATTCATATTTATCCGTAACTTTATCCTAAAAATAAATAGCGCGATGAAAATTCCCATTTACCAAGTAGATGCATTTACCCACGAAGTTTTTGGAGGAAACCCGGCTGCTGTTTGCCCCCTAACCAAATGGATTGATAAGGATATCATGCAAAAAATTGCCATGGAAAATAATCTTTCCGAAACGGCCTTTTTTGTTCCAAAAGATGAAACTTTTGAAATCCGCTGGTTTACGCCAAAAGTAGAAATTAACCTGGCCGGGCATCCCACATTAGCTGCTGCCTGGGTTATTTTTAACGAGTTGAAATACAAAAAACCGGTTATCCGGTTTACGTCTCCACTTAGCGGCGAACTGATTATTGAAAAAAATCAAGACCTGCTGATTATGGATTTCCCTTCGAATGAAGGAAAGGTTATTCCAGTACCAGAATATTTAATGGATGGTTTAGGAGCAGAACCTGTTGAAGTAATCCAATCAAGAGACCTTTTAGTTATATATAAGAACCAGCAGGAAGTAGAAAACATTAGGCCCAATTTCAAAATATTAGAGAAAGTTGAAACATTTGGGATTATCATTTCTGCCCAAGGTGATGATTGCGATTTTGTATCGCGATTTTTTGCTCCACGTGCAGGAATTAACGAAGATCCGGTTACCGGATCTGCCCATACTACACTTATCCCTTACTGGGCTAAAAAATTGAATAAAAAAAAGCTGGAAGCCACTCAATTGTCCGAACGCAAAGGAAAACTTATCTGCGAATACCAGGGAGAAAGAGTTAAAATTGCCGGAACTGCCAAACTTTTTATGAAAGGTGAAATTTTTGTTTAATTATTTAACTTTTTTTATAAAAAAAAGTTAACCTCGAAGTAAAAAATACGGTATAAAGAATATAAAAAGAATATAAATTAATCATCCGTTTTTAAAATGATTTAAAAACCAGAAATTTAGCATGCAAAAAAAATTAAAAAATAGCTAACGAGGATTAGGTTTGAAAATTTTTTTTTGAATATATTTCGGAGGTAAAAAAACAATAAAAATTTTTAATAAAAGTGGCAAAAAAAAGAGTAGTAATAGATTACGAAAAACTTCCTTTAGAAACTATCAACAGCATTAAAGTAGAATATCCTGATGGTTACGAAGAGAACCTGATTACCTTTACCAACAAGGAAGGAAAATATGTTTCAGCATTACCCTTTGAAACAGAAGAAATTTACTATTTGGTAAGAATGACTGAGCGTGAAGCCCGTCAGATCATTAAGGAAGATGATGATTACAATGATGATGGAAAACTAAGAGATGACTTTTCTGACGATTTAAAAGATACAGATGACGATGATGACACGGAAGAATACTTAAACGATAATTTCGACGAAGCAGCAAATATTAAAGATGAGGGTTATGATGAAGATTAAATATCTTTCTAAAAAAATCAACAATTAAATCCTTCAACATATACCGTTTATTATTTGTAGATAAATTTGCAAATAATAAACGTTTTTTTACTCACCGCGATTTTTTCATTTTGTTTCTTCAATTATACTGTTATAAAACATCAAAATACATGTTTTATGTCATTATATATAAACAACATAACATGTATTTTTATATAAATTAATTTAAATAAACAGGAGGAAAAATTATGAGTAAATATGCAGATCAAGCAAAAGCAGTTTTTGAATTTATAGGAACATTATCTAAAGAAAATCCGGGAATAGCGGAAGGTTTTGCTAAAATGCACCATGCTACAGGCGAAGATAAAGCATTAAGTGCAAAGCATAAAGAATTAATTGCTTTAGGAATTGCTATTTCTATCCGATGCGAAGGTTGTATTGCATGCCACGTGCAGGATGCTCTAAAAGCCGGAGCAACACAGGAAGAAATTGTAGAAACCATTGGTGTTGCTGTAGTTATGGGTGGCGGCCCTTCCGTTGTTTATGGAGACAAAGCCTATAAAGCAATGAAAGAGATGAAGTAATTAATATTCGTTTATTAAAATTTATGGGCTGTCCAAATTTGGACAGCCTTTTTTTTAAAAAATACTCAGCTTTAATTATATGCTCCTTTAAGATATGCTTTGGTCATCTCGTGTTGAGGGTGATTAAAAATTTGTTCTGCCGGCCCGTGTTCTATGACTTCACCCAAATACATAAAAATAACATAATCGGCTATTCGCCTGGCTTGCCGAAGAATATGGGTGACAACAACAATGGTGTATCGTTGTTTCAGTTTTAAAAACATCTCTTCAATATCTTTACTTGAAACAGGATCTAGAGCCGATGTTGGTTCGTCTGCCAGAATAATTTCAGGGTCAACAGCTAACCCCCTGGCTAAACACAACCGCTGTTGTTGCCCAATAGATAATGCCGAGGCAGGGTCTTTTAACCGATCTTTAACTTCTTCCCATAAGCTAACCTGTCGCAAGTAATTTTCCACCCGTCTAATCAAAAATTTCTTTTTACGTCGTCCGCTTATTTTCAATCCATAAGTTATATTATCAAAAATACTCATAGGTAAAGGATATGGGCTTTGAGACAGCAAGCCCATTTTTTTTCGTAATTGAGTAATCTCTGTTTTAGGATGTAAGATATCTTCATTTCCATTAAAGATATGTCCTGCTATTTTCACATCAGGGTTTAAATCGGTAAGCCTGTTAAGGCTTTTTAACAAAGTAGTCTTTCCGCATCCCGAAGGGCCCAGGATTACCGTTAATTGATTTTCCGGAATAATAAGATTAATATCTTTTAAGATATGCTCTTTCCCTATGTGAAGATTTAAGTGATCGACTTTTATTTTTGCTCCGTTTATCATGATATCAAATTTTTATTTCATTTTTTTCTGTTTAAACTTACTCGAAACAATTCTGGAAGAGACGCTAATGATCAATATTATAATTGTGAGGACTACAGCTGCTGCATAGGCCCTGTTTTGAACTTCAGGGATTGGAGAGCTTAGCTGAAAAAATATGGATAAGGGTAAAGTTGCCGCCGGCTGATTTAAGGCATTGGGAATATAATCGGTATATCCGGCAGTGAATAAAACAGCGGCTGCATCTCCTATAGCTCGTCCAAAAGCAAGTAGAATTGCGGTTATAATACCCGGGATACTTTGCCGACAGACTACTTTATAAGCCGTTTCGGACCGTGTAGAGCCAAGGGATAACGCAGACTCAAGCAGTCCTTTGGGTACTGTTTTCATTACTTCATCCATCGACCTCACCATAATAGGAATAATAAATAAGGTTACTGTAATTATTCCGGCTAATAATGAAGTACGCATTCCAAAATAGATCATTACAGTAAATCCGAACGCTCCATAAACAATGGATGGGATACCCCATAATAAATCAAGCAAAAAACGAATTAAATTTACCAGCTTACTATTTTTTGCTATATGAATATTGATATACAAAGCCAAAGGCAGGCTAATAATGAGCCCCAGAATGGTTGATCCCGTAGCAAGATACAATGATCCAACAATTGCATTTAAGATACCTCCTTCTTTCCCAAAATAATAACCCCCTTTTGGGATTTGAGTGATCATTTCCCAACTTAATGAAGGCAACCCTTTATACAATATACTTACAATTATTAATAATAAGGCAGTAGCTATAATCGAAGTAGAAAGGATCATAAGGAAACGATTAAATATCTCTTCTGTTTTTTGCAACACCTTT
>JAYEKP010000206.1:0-1706 GCA_034661075.1 Bacteroidota bacterium | reverse complement strand
ATCTTCTACCACTAATACTTTTTTTCCTCTAATTAATTCGGGTTTATCAATAGAAAGTGGTGAAGCTCCATCAACAACAACAGCGTTAGGATTAACTTTTGCAATATTGTCTCTAACAACTTGAATTGCCTGAGCATCAGCCGAATCCATTTTATTAATCACCACATAATCGGCTATACGCAAAGTGGTTTCACCGGGATAGTAAGATAATTCGTGTCCAGGGCGATGAGGATCGACAACTGTTACCATTAAATCGGGTTTATAGAATGGGAAATCATTATTTCCACCATCCCAAAGGATTACATCACAACCATCTGGATCATTTTCTGCCTCTCTTAAAATAGCTTCATAATCAACCCCTGCATAAATCACATTACCGCGTTGTACATGAGGTTCATACTCTTCCATTTCTTCGATAGTACATTTATGTTTTGCTAAATCTTCAATGGTTGCAAAACGCTGAACTTTTTGTGCTACTAAATCACCATAGGGCATAGGGTGACGAATAGCAACGACTTTAAGTCCCTGCTCCATTAGTAGTTCAATAATACGACGCGATGTTTGCGATTTACCACAACCTGTTCGAACAGCACCTACTGCAATTAAAGGTTTTGTACTTTCTATCATTGTTTTACCAGGTCCTAATAATACAAAGTTAGCTCCGGCAGCATTTACCAAAGCTCCAATATTCATTACCACCTGATAAGGAACATCGCTGTATGAAAATACACAATCTTCAACATCTAACTCTTTGATAAGCTTTTCTAAATCATCCTGTGCATAAATTGGAATTCCATCAGGATATAATCTTCCGGCTAACTCGGCAGGGTATTTTCTCCCATCGATATCCGGAATCTGAGCTGCGGTAAAAGCAACTACATTATAATCATCATTATCTCTGTAATAAGTGTTAAAGTTATGGAAATCTCTTCCAGCGGCTCCGATTATTAATACATTTTTCTTTGCCATAAATCCTCCTTTTTATATTTTAATTAATATTTTTAAAAAATTGCTTAACAAAGTTAATTCTTAAACCGAAAAATCATAATTTTCAACAGATAAAGTTATTTCCCGCTTAATACTCAAGTCTTGAACAAATGGATTTTCCCGTGATTTTTTAGGGTTTACAAAATAAAATCACAAAAATATGTTAAGAAACATATACAAAAACAAAAAAAAGATTGGTGGTTTGAACAATTTGCTAAAAACAAACTTTAATTTAGTAAAGATTAGATTATACATCGTTAAATATTACTTCTAATGAATTTTTTAGCACATATATATCTTTCAGGAAAAGATGAACAAATAAAGATTGGCAACTTTATGGGTGATTATATTAAAGGAAAAGCTTTTCATATTTATCCTGATAAAATTAAAGAAGGGATTTTATTACATCGATATATTGACTCTTTTACCGATGTTAACAAAAATACTAGCGAAGCAAAACAACTATTTGCCCCTAAATACAGAAAATATTCCGGAATAATAATTGATATTATTTATGATCATTTTCTGGCTTCAAACTGGGAACAGTTTTCTTCTACTCATTTAATTGATTTCATTGAAGATTTTCACAAGCTATTGTACAAATACCAAGAGATGATGCCATCTGAAGTACAAGAAATGTTTCCTAATTTAATTAAAAATGAACGATTATATTCTTACCGAAAAATTGAAGGTATAAAAGATGTGTTTAGCACTATGGC
>JAYEKP010000205.1:0-8743 GCA_034661075.1 Bacteroidota bacterium | reverse complement strand
TTTTTGATAATATTCTTATTTGGCCAGTTTGAAATATGAAAGAAATCGATTATAATCTCTTTTCTTTTTATTTTAAATATGGGGGGCAATTCCGTTATAACATAATTCTTCTGAATTTGCTGATGTCCGGCACCATGAAACTTAGCAGCTGAATAAAGTGCTAAATAATAATCCTTTTGAAGATATTTAAACAACTTATCTATATATAGTTCAATCGGTAGTATGCCAAAATTCTTATACCTTGGTGGAATTATCAAATAAAATGCCTTTCTAAGATTTATCACCATTCCCTTTTCAACAAGCCTGGAAAGCTCTCTTTTTAATGCTATTTCTGGTTTTGTTGACTTTTGTATAATTTCATTCCAGGAAAAAGAATATTCTTCATGGCTCAATAATTCATCTATAATTTCGGCTACAGTCATCTTAGTAAAATTTCGAGAACATTACCATTTTTCGGTAATTATCTCGAAAAAATACTAAATTCTTTCATCATTTCAAAGTTATTAGTAAAATTTCGAGAACATTACCGTTTTCCGGTAATATTCTCGAAAAAATACTAAAAGCAAAATATATATATTAGTGCCATTAATTAACAATAAAGTAATCCTTAATTCAATCCGTTAAGCCACCAAAAAAGCTCGATTTAAGGGTCAGTCAAGACTGTACTGTGTTGCGCACACTTGCTTGACTTTACCGGGTTCTTAAACCGAGCTTAAATCTACTGAACGGATTGAAATAGGTAGATTAGCGATGGTATAAGGTCTTTTATTTTTATTTGCAAGCAGCAGTGACCATGCATAAAAAGGAGTCAACTTATTTTAGGTCGGGACGAATCATGCGCTGAACCGTTTCTCATTATTAATTTTATTATCCTCACTTTGCTCTTCCATTTCTTGACTTCACGTTCCCTGGCATATGCTAATTCCTTTGTATGGTGAATTTCTGTATAAACAACGGCCCAATCATTTGCTTTGCCGGTAAATCCTTTATGGTTCGTATTATGTTTTCTTAAACGTTCTCCTAAATTTGAGGTATGGCCAATATAATATTTATCAAGTTGCTGTGAATAAATTATGTAGAAATAATAATTATCCATTTTTATGCAATAAGAAGTATTTATAAAAAAAAGGCTAGCATATTGCTAACCTTTTATTTTAAGTGGTGGGAGATACTGGATTACTCACTTCATTTCATTCCGTTCGTGAAATCGCTCTCTTGATTAACATCGCGAGAGCTCAGTTCGAACATCGTCCTCATCATAAGAAATCCTTTAAAATAAAAAAGGAGACCGAAATAGTCTCCTTTTTTATTTTAGTGGGAGATACTGGATTCGAACCAGTGACCCCCTGCTTGTAAGGCAGGTGCTCTGAACCAGCTGAGCTAATCTCCCTTTATCATCTTTCTTTAGAACTCGCTTTGTTTTCAAAAGCGATTGCAAATATAAATCTCTTTTTCTATCTACAAAAATATTTTTAACTTTTTTTATTATTTTCATAGTACTTCTGCCACCACAAAAGTACTCCCGCCTATGAAAATCAAATCATTATCCGCTGCATTTTTTTTTGCATTTGCCAAAGCAATTTGAACATTCGGGTAAGTTTCTCCTTTTAAACCGGCAAACATTGCTTTTTCAGCCAGCACTTTTTCATCCAAAGCCCTGGGAATATTAGCCCGGGTAAAATAAAAAGTAGCCTGGCGTGGTAAAATTCGCAATACCTTTTCAATATTTTTGTCATTCACCACACCAAAAACCACATGTAAATGTTTATGTGGTGTTTGTTTTATCTGTTCGAAAATAAAACTTAACCCTTCGCTATTATGCCCCGTATCTGCAATGGTTAAAGGCTTATGATTTAAAACCTGCCATCGTCCAAGCAATCCTGTATTTTTCACAACCTTAGCCATCCCTTCATACACATGGTTTTCCTGAATATTCATAACTGCCTCTTGAAGCCGCTCAATAACCGTTAATGCAGTTAACACATTTTTTTGTTGATATGCACCCAGTAAATCTAGGGTTAAATTACGAAAAACAATTTTACCATGTTTGTCTTTTATATTATATACCTGCATAAAATCAACCGATTGCATGGCATAATCGATAAAATAATTTTGGTCGGCAAAATAAATTTCAGCATTCTTTTGTTTAGCAGAAGCTAAAAAAACAGGTTCCGTTTTTGGATGGGTTTCACCAACAACAACAGGCGTTCTTTCTTTAATAATCCCTGCCTTTTCCTGGGCAATTTTTTCCAGCGTATCGCCTAAAAATTGGGTGTGATCAAATCCGATGTTCGTAATTACCGACAATTCGGGCTGAATAATATTGGTGGAGTCTAACCTCCCTCCCATACCAACTTCAACAACAGCAATATCAATATTATTTTGTACAAAATAATCAAAAGCTAAGGCAACGGTCATTTCAAAAAAAGAAGGCTGTATTTTTTCAATAATTCCTCTATGTTGATCAAAAAATTCAACTACATGATTTTTAGGAATCACTTCACCGTTAATTTTTATACGTTCCCGAAAATCTTTTAAGTGAGGCGAAGTATATAAACCAACTTTATATCCAGCCTCCTGCAATACCGAAGCCAGCATATGCGATACCGAACCTTTTCCATTAGTTCCGGCTACATGTATTGATTTAAATTTTGTATGCGGATGATGAAAATAGTTATCCAACGCCAACGTATTATCCAGGTTATCCTTATATGCAGCTTTTCCTTCCCTCTGATACATGGGCAATTGATTAAAAAGCCACTCCAATGTTTCATGATATGTCATACCAACAATTTTTCGGCTCAAAAATAATCAAATTTACCATTGATTATAATGGATTCTTTCCTTTTTAAATCGCTCGGGTTGTTCTTTTTCTTCATTGGGATAACCAATAGAAATAAGGGATAAAGGTGGAATATTATCCGGTAATTGAAACAAATCTTTTATCGCATTCTTTCGTTCTTCCCGTGGATGTATACCTAACCAAACCGCACCGAATCCTAAACCATGTGCTGCAAGCAAAATATTCTGTGTAGCAGCAGAGCAATCAACTACCCAATATCCTTTGCTTAACTCTAGCTGCTCATCACCACACACAACAATAGCCCATTTAGCCTCACGTAGCATATCTGCATAAGGATGAATCTCACTCATTTTATTTAATAACTCCCGATTATTAATAATAATAAAATGCCAGGGTTGCTGATTTCGGGCCGAAGGAGCATACATCCCGGCTTTCAACACTTCATAAATTTGTTCTTTTGTTATCTCTTGAGAAGTATATTGTCTTATGCTTCTACGGGTTAAAATCCCTTGAATTATTTCCATAGCTTACCTTTTCTTTATAAATTTAACAAAAATGAAAATTAATATTAGATTTTTTATTACATTGCTATAACATTAAAGAAAAACAAATATGAAAAAAAAGAACAAAATTTTCGTCATAGATACTAATGTTATCTTACATGATTTTAATTGTTTATATAAATTTCAGGAAAATAATATAGTATTACCTATTGTTGTTCTGGAAGAGCTAGATCATCTTAAAAAAGGTAAAAACCAAATTAATTTTAATGCCCGTGAATTTACGCGCGAATTAGATAAAATTTCAGGGGATAAGCTCTTTAATGGTGGCATATCTTTAGGAAAAAAATTGGGAAAATTGTCAATTGTTACCGGCAAGCCTTTTTCGGAAAAATTAGAAACATCATTCCCGGAACCAACTCCTGATCATCGTATACTTGCCATTACAGAATATGTAAAAGAGAAAAATAAAACAACCGAAGTAATATTGGTAAGTAAGGATATTAATCTGAGGATGAAAGCCAAATCCCTTGGAATTCTGGCTCAAGATTACAAAAGTGATCAGATTAGGGATATTGAGAGAATCCATAAAGATGTAGAAACAGTTGAGAATGTAAGCGATGAATTAATATCAAAACTTTATGAATCGCATGAGGGCGTTTCTGTAGATGAATTTAAACTCGATCCCCTCCCCCACCAATATTTTATTTTAAAAGGCCAAAAATCGTCGGCGTTAGCACATTACGACCCGTCGAATAAGGTTTTACAGCGGATAGAAAAACAAAGAACTTATGGGATTGATCCACGAAATGCCGAACAAACATTTTCGTTAGATGCATTAACACGTCCTGATATCCAGCTTGTAGCTCTTACCGGTAAAGCCGGGACCGGAAAAACATTACTTGCCCTGGCTGCTGCTTTACACCAGGAAAAGAAGTTTAATCAAATCCTTTTAGCAAGGCCTATTGTACCATTGGCTAACCGAGACCTGGGATTTTTACCGGGTGATGTACAAGAAAAAATTTTTCCCTATATGCAACCGCTATTCGACAACCTTTCTGTGATAAAAAATCAGTTTAAATCGCAAAGTAAAGAATATCTAGCTATTGAAGAGATGCAAAAAACAGAGAAACTCATAATTAGCCCTTTAGCATATATTCGCGGTAGAAGCTTGTCCAACTCATTTTTTATTGTTGACGAAGCACAAAACCTAACTCCACACGAGGTAAAAACAATCATCACCCGTGCAGGCGAAGGGACCAAAATGATATTTACCGGTGATATTCATCAAATCGATTCACCCTATCTGGATATGAAATCGAACGGATTAAGCTACCTGGCCGATAGAATGAAAGGGCAGGATATTTTTGCGCACGTTAACCTTGTAAAAGGGGAACGTAGTTATTTAGCCGAGTTGGCAAGTGATATTTTATAATACAAATGGGTAGTATGCACAAACAACTTTTCATCGTTCGTCACGGGAAATCATCCAGAGATTATGGGAACATATCGGATATCGACCGCCCACTGAAAGAAAGAGGAGTTACCGATGGTTATGTAATGGCTGAAAGGCTTTTATCCAAACAGCTAATACCTCAAAAAATTATGTCAAGCCCGGCTATACGGGCTTTACATTCTTTAACTATTTTTGCACGGGTGTTTGAATATCCTTATCAAAACATTGAAATTAATGAAGCGATTTATTTTGCAGATAAAAATAAGATGCTATCGCTTATAAAGCATACGCCAAACCATATCGAATCGTTGATGCTATTCGGACATAATCCTACATTTACCGACCTGTCCAATCATTTTCTTAACAAAAAAATTGAGAATATTCCCACAACCGGCTTGGTTTGGTTAAAATTTGAAACAAAAGAATGGACAAAAATCGATAATAATAATCTTGTTGAGAATTTTTTCGATTATCCAAAAAGTCAAATCTAAAAAGTATCGTTTTGAAAATCTTAAAATTTGCAGCCATAGATATCGGGACCAATGCCATAAGGCTTTTATTTACTAATATCATCCAAAATGGAAATTCTCCAACCTTTAAAAAATCATCTATCATTCGTGTTCCTATCCGTCTGGGAGCTGATGTTTTTACAACAGGAGAAATTGGAGATACCCGAAAACAAAAATTGATAGATGCCATGATTGCTTTTAAACATCTGATGAAAGTGCATGATGTAATTCGATACAGAGCCTGTGCCACATCAGCCATGCGAGAAGCTAAAAATGGCAAACAACTGGTGGAATTAATCAAAGGCAAAGCAGATATCCAAATAGAAATTATTGACGGAAAAACCGAAGCCGAAATCATTTATCATAACCGTATTGTAGATATGCTGGATAACAATTATCCTTATCTTTATGTTGATATTGGAGGCGGTAGTACTGAAATTACCTTATTCTATAATAAGCAGGCATTCATATCACATTCATTTAATATTGGCACGATCCGATTACTTAATAAACAGGTTGATGATAAAACAATTAACGAATTAAAAATAAAACTGAAAGAAATAAAAAAATTATACCCGGGACTTAAAATTATCGGTTCGGGAGGAAATATAAATAAGCTACTGAAGCTTTCTCGAAAAAAAGAATGCAAACCTTTGCCTGCAGAAACACTTAAAAAAATTTACAACGAAATTAAAGACTATACTTACGAAGAGCGTATCAAAATTTTAGGGTTAAATCCCGACCGTGCGGATGTGATTATTCCAGCCTCCGAATTGCTTTTTAAAATTGTAAAATGGTCGGGTGCTAAAGAAATTATTGTTCCTAAAGTTGGTATTGCCGATGGAATTATCCGTGAGCTATATGACGAGTATCTGAACGAGAATAATTAAATTAAATGCCTTAACTTTGCCTCCTCGAAAAAGGAATGATAAAAATGAAAAAACAAGAGGGAAAAGGGAGAAAAGTTGCATTTCACACTCTCGGTTGTAAATTAAATTTTTCGGAAACATCTACCATTTCCAGATTATTTAAAGAGAACGGTTTTAAAGTGGTTCATTTTAATTCCGATGCAGATATTTATGTCATCAACACCTGTTCGGTTACCAGCCATGCTGATAAAAAATGTAAACAAGCCATAAGAAAAATACAACATAACAATCCCACTGCTTATATTGCTGTTGTTGGTTGTTATGCACAATTAAAAGCCAATGAAATTGCTTCAACCTTAGGGGTTGATTTAGTGCTTGGAACCAATGAGAAATTTAATATTTTAAACTATATCGATGATTTAAGCAAAAACGAAACTCCACAAGTCTATTCTTGTGAAATTGAAGCTGTAAACCGGTTTGATTCATCACATTCCGAAGCCGACCGTACAAGGTCGTTCTTAAAAGTTCAGGATGGATGCGATTACTCCTGTACGTACTGTACAATTCCATTAGCCAGAGGAAAAAGCAGGAATAAAAAGATTTCTGATTTAGTTTACGAAGCATCACAAATTGCCCAATCCGGGATTAAGGAGATTATTTTAACCGGTGTAAATATTGGTGATTTTGGAAAATCAACCGGAGAAACTTTTTACGATCTGCTAAAAGCGCTTGAAAAAGTGGACGGCATTGAACGAATCCGTATTTCATCGGTTGAACCGAACTTATTAAAAGATGAAATTATTGAATGGGTTTCCCAATCCCAGAAGATTCTAAACCATTTTCATATCCCGCTTCAATCGGGTTGCAATAAAATATTGGCAAAAATGCAACGGCGATATAACCGGGAACTTTTTCAATCGCGTATCGAAAGAATAAAACAATTAATGCCCGATGCATTTATTGGAGTGGATGTAATTGTTGGCTTTCCGGGCGAAACCGATGAATTTTTTGAGGATACTTATCAATTCCTTAAAAAAATAGATGCATCATATTATCATGTTTTTCCATATTCAGAGCGGCCAAACACCCAATCGGCAACATTTAGCGATAAAGTACCTCAAAAAATTATTCACGAGCGAAGCAAAACATTGCAAAGTCTGGCCGAAGAAAAACAAAATGCATTTTATCAAAAAAACATAGGAAAAAAAGCAAATGTGCTTTTCGAGTCGAATAAAAAAAACGGAGTAATGTTTGGGTTTACCGAGAATTATATCAAAGTAGAAATCCCTTATAGCCATTCACTTGTTGGTGCTATTAGACAGGTTAAGCTCCTTGAGCTTTCCGAAACTGGAAATATAAAAGCAGCAATACTTTAACCTTTCCTAATTATTACCTTATGAATAATTTATACATTCAGCGGGTTAAAAAATGTTAATAAAATAGCTGTTCAGCTTATCGTTTATTATCTTTGAAAATAAAAAAGGTTATGAATCTTGAAAAAATTTGTCAACAAGTAATTGAACTAACACGAAATACAGGAAAATTTATTCTTGATGAGAAGAAAAACAATACGAATATCCGTTTTGAAGAAAAAGGATTACACGATTTTGTAACTTATGTAGACAAAACATCGGAACAAAAACTGGTAGAAGGATTAAATGTGATCTTACCGGAAGCCGGATATATTGTAGAAGAACAAACAACCACAACCCAGGGAGAAACTTACAACTGGATTATTGACCCGCTAGACGGAACGACTAATTTCATTCATGGGATTACACCTTTTGCCATAAGTATTGCTTTAAAAGAAAAAGATGAAATTATTCTGGGGGTTGTATATGAGTTTGGGCTTGATGAATGTTTTTATGCATGGAAAGGGAGCCCTGCTTATTTAAATGGGAAAGAAATAAATGTATCGAAAAAAAAACATATTAATGACAGCTTAATTGCCACAGGTTTCCCATACTACGATTATGACAGACTTAACCCATTTTTAGAATCGTTAGAATATTTTATGAGAAACACCCATGGTGTTCGTAGATTAGGTTCTGCAGCAACCGACTTAGTTTATGTGGCCTGCGGACGTTTTGAAGCTTTTTATGAATATAGCTTAAGTTCCTGGGATGTTGCTGCGGGAACATTTATCGTTCAACAAGCCGGAGGAAAAGTTTCTGATTTTAAGGGAGAAAATAATTATATCTTTGGAAAAGAAATTGTTGCGGCAAACAACAGTGTTTTCGATAATTTCTTAGCCATTGTCAAACAATATATGAACAAATAAACAGTGAAAAGAATCGGAGGATATTTATTTCAGGGCACAAGCTGGTTGTTAAGCAGGGCCCCTCATTTTATTTTATATGGGATTGCCGATATTATTTATGTTTTCCTTTTTTATATTATTGGATACCGAAAAAAAGTAGTTTATCAGAATCTAAAAAATTCTTTCCCGGAAAAATCAGACCAGGAAATTAAATCCATCCGGAAAAAATTCTTTCATCATCTAAGCGATATTTTTATCGAAAATATTGCCTTGATAAAGATGAAACCGGAGCGTATAAGTAAAATGGTTGAATTTAAAAATCATGAAATTCTTAATAATCTATATC
>JAYEKP010000204.1:0-8804 GCA_034661075.1 Bacteroidota bacterium | reverse complement strand
GGCTGATGCCGAAAATGTAGGTTGTATCGGAGCATCTTACGGAGGATACACTACCATGCTAATCCAAACACGTACCGATATTTTTAAAACGGCGATTTCTCATGCTGGTATAAGCTCCATTACCAGCTATTGGGGCGAAGGATACTGGGGATACACTTATAATGCAGGGGCTGCAAAAAATAGCTATCCCTGGAACCGGAAAGATATTTATGTAGAAAACAGTCCGGTTTACAATGCCGATAAATTCCAAAACTCCATTCTTTTATTACACGGAACCGATGACACTAATGTACCTGTAGGTGAAAGCCTGCAATATTATGCAGCCTTAAATCTTTTAGGAAAAGATGTGGAAATGGTACTGGTTGACGGGCAGGACCACTGGATAGTAGACTATGATAAAAGAATTCAATGGCATTATACCATCATCTCGTGGTTTGATAATAAACTAAAAGGGCAGCCACAACAGTGGAATGAAATGTATCCGGAGAAGAATTTATAACATTCTTATACAATAAATGAAAATGAAAAACCTCAAGATTTTGCAAACCTTGAGGTTTTATTATTTATATATATTTGTTTTATTTCTTCACGTCCAATTCCAAAGGTTTAATCTCCTCTCCCCAATAAACGGTAGTATGTGGAAAGGGGATTTCAATACCTTTTTCGTCGAATGCCTTTTTAAGTCTTCTTCGATATTCCCGTCCCAAAGACCACTGTTCCCCGGGATTGGTTTTTAACCGCGCTTTAATAACTATTGCACTGTCGTCAAACTTATCCAGTCCGAATATTTCCAAAGGTTCTTTTATTTTATCCGTATAGTCTGGATCCTTCAACATTTTCTCCCCTACTTCCTGCATGACCTTAATAACCTCATCCACATCTTCTTTGTAAGCTACTCCAATATCAAAAACAATAGCCGACCATTCTTTGGTCATATTGGCTAATGAATTAATTTTCCCATTTTGAATAACATGCACTACCCCGGAGAAATCGCGCAAGGTGATGGTTCGTAATTCGATTTTCTCTACCAGGCCTCCTGTTCCATTAATAATAGCCACATCGCCGGCACGCACCCGGTTTTCGAGCAGAATAAAAAATCCGGAAATAAAATCCCTGACCAGCTCCTGGGCACCAAAACCTACAGCCAATCCTAAAATACCGGCACCAGCGAGTATAGGCCCAATATCAATATTAAATTTCTTAAGTAGAATCATTAAAAAAATGGACCAGATTAATATCTTACCTATCCCTTTTAATATATTTAATAATGTATTAATCCGTTTCGATGCTTCTTGCGTATCCAGACTTTCGCTTTTTGTTGCCCGGTGGATTAACATTTTATTTAACTTCCCTATAGAAATATTTAATACTTTTAAAGTGACAAATAAAAGAATGAGTAATATTGCAATTGAAGGGCCTTCGTTAATAATCCAGTTAAGAATTTGATTAAAAATACCCATCCATAAATCTTTGGTAAAAATTTCCTGAAACATAATAATTAGTTTTTAGTTAATTTATTGAACCGATGGAACATGATTTACCCCGATTAAGCGATCATAATTACCTCTAAAATCGTGGTAATAGGCCAGTACGGTATATCTGTTTTCCGTTTGCACATGATTACCATCAATAAAAGTAAAATCAGGCGGTTTATCTTCAACTAAAACATACCGGTAATTATAATATCCCTGTTTTAATAATAAACGGCATTCGTATGCTTTATGCTCAAAATTGTATCGCATTTTATTTTCATGGGTAAAATTGTAATTGGATAAAGCACCCCAAACATAAATATCTCCCTTTTGAACAGGAGCGTCCATATTCAAAGTAAAATAAACATACGCATAATCGGCTTCGGTATGTGGGTAATTACTCTGGGTTACATCCACTTTAAATTGTCCGTTTATATCCTGCTTATATTCATAATCAGAAAAAGTTTTATCCTCATCTTCCGTTAGCTGAAAATGGTACCTTTGATTGGCAAAACTTATATTTTGAATATTTTCTCCCGTGTAATGGATATTTTTGGTGTTAAAATGATGAAATTCATTTCCGCCTTTAAATTTTAATCGGCTAAAATCATGATAAATAAATTCATTATTGCAGATTACATCCGGTTTGTTAAGAACCAACGATTGTTTCCAGTTGAAATTCTTTAACACATGAACTTTTATATTCTGATCGATATCATAAAATTCAGACCCAATATATTCTACCTTAATTTCCAACTGCTGATCGTTATAAAAGTAGCTGGATTGCCCCATATTTTTCACCTGGGTTTCGATTTGTGTTTGAGATTCAACCAACATAAAACGTTTGGTAAAAACAATCTCTTCCGGATTTGCTCTATCATAAACCTGAAGTATATAGTTTCCCGAAAGCACCGGGCTCATATACTCATTAGGAATAGTAAGCGAATAGTGAGTATAATCGACCGTAGTATTAAATGAGGATTGATATTGGTCAATCTGATTTTCTAAATAGCCATCAATATACTCCGAAGGATGTAAATCTGAAGGTGTCCAGTCGGCATTGCAGTGAATAATGGTATAATAATAATCTTTAATATCGGCATCTAAATCGTCAAATAACAATATCATCTTCTTATCCGAGGTTAAATCCAATACAGGAAATGAAAGTTCATTTCCTTCAACAAATATCAATGCTGTTTTTATATTTTCTTTGTATATTTTATCTTCCAAAATATCCTGTGCAGTAGATTGAATACTATAAATCAGAATAAGTAGTAAAAAAATCTTTTTCATACAAAATATAATTTATAACAAATATAAGAACATTTAACTGAACAAATATTATCTTTATTACCATTTAAAAAGCTATTCTACATATTAACATCAAAAAATATACGATTATGAAACAACAAATCCTTTTACTTATTACATTTATTTTACTACATTTTACCGCTTTTTCAGGCCCTTCGGACTTAATAAAAAAGGCTGGTACATCAAAAGATTATCCTCATGCTGATTATTTGATTGTGTTGGACGAGACGATTGTGGATATGCAAGAATCCGGCTTGAGTTATAACGATATTCACAAAGTATTTAAAGTGCTTACACCACAAGGAGCGAAGCACTTAAATCATTTAAGTTTTGACTATGACCCTCTTTCAGCGTTTATTGAAATCAAGGAAGTAAAGATATACCGTAAAAATGGAGTAGTAGAAATTTTAGACAAAGACCGGATATACGACTACCCGGCTCCTGCACGTGCCATTTATTGGGGTGCACGTCAAAAAATGGTAGATATAGGAAGACTAGAACCCGGCGATGGTATTGAAGTAACATTGTTTAAAAAAGGCTTTACCTATGCATTACTTTACGACAATTCTCAACCCGATGATTCAAAATACATACCACCTATGCGGGGAGAGTTCTACGATATAATTGAATTTTGGAACAACCAGCCGGTTTTAAAGAAAGTTTACGAAGTTAAAATCCCAAACACGAAAGAGTTACATTATAAATTTTTTCACGGTGAGGTAAAAACATTTATCCACGGCCAGGGTGAAAAAACATTGTACCGTTTTACCAAAGAAGATATGATGCCTTTAAAAAGAGAGCCGGGAATGGTTGCCTTTTCTGATGTAGCCCCCAAATTACTTTTAACAACTACTGCCGAATGGGAAGAAAAATCGATATGGTTTTACAATGTGAATGAAGATTTTGGCAGTTTCGAATCAACCCCAGAGATCGATCAAAAAGTAGCGGAAATACTGGAAGATGCAAAAAACGAAATGGATAGCATCTCCTTATTAAACCACTGGGTTGCCGATAATATCCGATATTCAGGAATTTCTATGGGCGAAGGTGAAGGATACACACTACATACCGGCGACATGACCTTTACCGACCGCTGTGGGGTGTGTAAAGATAAAGCCGGCATGTTAATCACCATGTTGCGTGCTGCAGGATTTGAATCTTATGCTGCCATGACCATGGCGGGTTCCAGAATTGAAGATATTCCTGCTGATCAGTTTAATCACAGTGTAACGGTTGTAAAAAGAAGAAATGGCGAATATATGCTGCTTGATCCAACCTGGGTTCCTTTTGTACGTGAAGAATGGTCGAGTGCTGAGCAGCAACAAAATTACCTGATGGGCCTCCCCGAAGGGGCTGACTTAATGATTACAGATATCTCTCCACCCGAAAATCATCCGTTAAAAATTAACGGTATTACCAGCATCTTAGCCGACGGTACATTAGAAGGATCAATTCATGTTACTGCTGACGGACAATCTGACGCTGCCATACGTGGAATATTTACCCGTAACTTAAAATCAAACTGGGAAACAGCTCTAGAGCGTGAGCTAAAAAACATTGACGAGAACATGGAAATTATCGAAATGAGTTTTAGCGATCCTTACGGACATATGGAAGGAGCAATCAATATATCCTTTAAGTTTCGTATCCCTGACTATGCGATAATTACAGAAAATGAAATTATTTTTACCCCCATAGTAGCTACAAACATCTTTAAAAGGACTCAGCAACATTTGTATACAAACACCTCACTTGAGGAAAGGGAATATCCATTCAGAGACAGATGCAGCCGACTGGTTGAATTAACAGAAGTAATAATCCTCCCGCCCTTTGATAATGCGGTATATTTAACCAATCAAGAAGATATTGATGGATCGGCTGCTTTTTTTAGCGGGAAATATGATGTGGAAGAAAATAAAATAAACTTAACCGAAACTATCAACATTAAAAAACGTGTATTTGAAGCTGATGAATGGCCCAATTATAAATCGGTGGTTGAAGCTCAACAAAAATTTGCCGATGAGAAAATAATTTTATCCCGATAAATCATAAAAAATGAACATCATGAAAATTAAACATATTATCTATTTTACAGCAATAGTTTTCCTTGCAGGCTCTTGCCAAAAAAGTACAACTGAAGAACAAAACGACGCTCTCTTTAAATCCATAAAAAAGGTTTACGAATTAAATCCTGACGGGTCGATGAATTATCATTATCAACACGAGTTAAAATACATCACGCATTTCTCGTTTAACCGATTGTATGGAGAATCTTTTATAATTTATAACCCCAACTACCAGGAACTAAAATTCAACAAGGTAAAAACTACCATGGCAGACGGGAAAGTAGTTGAAGCACCGGAGAATGCATTCAACAAAGTTTTACCAAGGTTTGCCGCCGGAGCACCTGCTTTTAATCATTTGCATGAAATGGTGGTTACACACACCGGCCTTGAACTGGGCTGCACTGTTGATTTCGACTACGAAATACATTCAAAAGCCGGATACCTCCCCTTTTTAAATAAAAATATTGTTTTACAAGAACTGGTTCCGGTAGAAAACTTAGAGATAGTTGTTAAGGTTCCCGAAGGAACTGAATTGAATTATAAATTGGTAAATATTGACGGGCAGGTAAAAACAACCCAAAAAGATGGATATACTCAATATTCCTGGAAATTTAAAAATTTAAAGAACAACGTTTACGAATCCAATCAACCACAAGACCAAAGTCATCTGCCCAGATTAATTTTTACTGATGCAAACATGACTGAGGCATTACAACAGATTTCCAATAAAGACATGGTTCTAAATGATGATATAAAACAAACGGTTACCCAAAGAATCAGCGGAAAGAAAAAGGAGATTCATATCATTAGAGAATTGCAGAAATTGGTAGGCGATGAAATCAATGATTTTAATATACCTATAGAGTATGCAAGGTTCACCACAAGGCCTATTGAGAAGGTATGGCAATCGAATGGAGCAACACCACTTGAGAAGAGTATTCTTTTAAATAAGATGCTTAACTTTTCGGGTATCCCTGGTAAATTAATTTATACCATCCCTTCGAAATTGTATGACGAGAATGTTGGAATTCTCAATGAAGCTGGTGAATTTTATAATCTTGTACAAATTAATAATGAGGAGTTTATTATTTCTACTGATGCAAATCAAAAAAACAACCTGTCCTTTTATTTAAAAGACCATGTATTGCTGGATATGAATGCTGAAAGAATAGAACTACCAGTCTCCTCAACAGAATCAGAACCTAAAGTTACGGTAAAAGGTAATTTCCAGTTGAATTCAAAAGGGGATCTTTCAGGAAGAACTGAGGCCAGTGTTTATGGAGCAAATAATCCATACTTAAACTATTTGGATCAGGTTGAAAATGCTAAGGAGGTCCTTCAATCGATATTTACTGGAAATACGATTCAGGATTACGAGGTAAAACAGTTTGATTTCATTGGTAGTAAACTAAGTGCTGATATTGAGCAAAAAGAGCTATGGAAAAACCAGGGGGATTATTACTTTATAACGCTGCCCAAATCTGAATATGGAATAAAAGGAGAGCATATAGGTATTCTGACTGAAAAACGTGAAAGTCCTTTAAAGCTTTCGCAAAACATTCATGAATCATATCAATATACTGTTACATTACCCGAAGGATTTGCTTTTGTTGCTCCGGATATAACAAAAGAGCTCAACAACAATTTAGGTTCTGTATCAATAACTGTAACCGAGGAGAACAACACGTTGAATATTAGCCAGACATTAAAAATCAAAAAATGTTTGATAAATCCTGAAGAATATAGTGCTTTTTGTGATTTGCTAAAGATATGGAGAAATGACACCTATCATGAAATCATTGTAAAGAAAGCCAATAAAGAGTAAATAATATTTTTATTCTCTATAAAAATAGCCTTGATATTATTCAGGGCTATTTTTTCCTATTCAAGATTTATTCAAGAAGTTTAATAAATTATATGGTGCAGGAAGAAATAATTGAAATATATACCGATGGAAGCTGCAACAAGGAATTTAATATTGGAGCATGGGCTGCTATTATCTTGTATAAAGGGAAAAAAAAGATTATAGATGGTATTGAAAAGGAAACCACACACAACAGGATGGAACTAATGGCTGTAATTGAAGCTATTCATTATGTTGTAAAAAACTTCCCACAGCACCAAGCAATACATATTTATACTGATAGTCAGTATGTTGAAAGAATACCGCTCCGGACACAAAAATTGATAACAAAAAAATTTACAACCAATAAAGGAAAGGATATTCAAAATAAGGGCCTGGTAAAAACCCTCCTAGGGCTTAGACAGGAACTAAACATAGAATTTATTAAGGTAAAAGCTCATCAAAAATCAACCTATACAGTAAACTATAATCGCGAGGTGGATAAACATGCGCGAAAACTGGTAAGACAGGAAGTGAATAAAGATTCATTAAAATAATTTTTCCCGAAATAACTTAATTTTTAACCTCTTCAATCCATTGATCGATTCCTGGAGTTGATTTAACCTGGTATTGGCCATTTTCATCGCTGTAAACAAAATAAGCTTCAATATCGGCTAAGTTTATGGCTAATTCATAAGCTTTCTCCAAACCCATAACCATAAAAGCGGTAGCATAGGCATCGGCAGTCATACAATCGTTGGCAGTAACTGTAGCACTTAATAAAGAATGAGTTACCGGATAACCGGTTTTTGGATTAATGGTATGTGAATATTTTACTCCATTGTATTCGTAAAATTTACGATAATTGCCCGATGTTGCCAAAGATTTATTAGTTAATGTAATAATAGCCTGCAGGTTTTTACCAGGAATCATATTGTTATCTTCGGGTTTATCAATTCCTATTCGCCAGGGTTTTTGTTTAGGATTTAATCCTTTGGTTTTTACTTCTCCTCCAATTTCTACCAGGTAATTATCAACTCCTTTTTTTTCTAAAAACTCAGCAACAATATCAACAGAATAGCCTTGAGCTATAGCATTCATATCTATCATTATTCTTGGATCGGATTTTATGATTAATGAATCTTTTATGGAAATTTTACTGAACCCAACAAACTCCAGCAAACTATCAACGAGCGAATTAGTAATTCCCGATCTGTTATGAAATCCAAAGCCCCAGGCATTTACTAAAGGTGCAACAGTAATATCAAATGCTCCATCTGTATTTTCGTAAACTTCGTGCGCTTTTGCAAATACAGTTTGTAGATATGAATCAGGAATATTCAATTGATTGTTATTGATTTTTGTTATCACAGATTGTGAATTATAAATGGATAACGATGAATCAAAATTTGCAAATAATATTTCAATATCTTGTTTATAAACTGTGCTATCCGGACTTTCGTAGGTAATCGAATAGGTTGTGCCTTGCGTAAAACCTCCAAATGAAATATATATTGGTTTGGATTGGCGATTACAACTTATAAAAAAATAAAAAAGAACAAAAAGTAATGTTATCCTTTTCATGATCAATACATTATATTTATATAAAAAAATTATACGAAGTTAACAAGTTTTTTCTCTAAAAATCAATAATTTTATTAAATTATTAAGATTGAAAAAATCCTCCTAATCATGAAAAAAATATTCACAATTATTGTATGCTTATTCATAACTTTCTCCCAAACAAAGGCTCATCCATGGAAACCGGATCATTATATTGTTATTGATACCGATTGTGGGTTGGATGATTTCAGAGCAATCCGGTTAATGCTAGAGTCATCAAACATTAAAATTTTAGCCATTACAACTTCGAATGGGGTTCAGACGGTTATTATAAAGTAAAGAATCTTTTACAAGCAACACATCATGAAGGGATTTTAGTAGGTGCAAATAAAAATTCTGCATCAAAAATAATTGATTGTGAAACAGCTCAAAATTTCTGTTGGAGTAATAATAAACATAATATAGATACTAAAGGGATGGATTACACAAAAGTATTAAGCAGGATTTTTGAGCATCATAATGGAGAAATAATATTTATCAACTTAGGAA
>JAYEKP010000203.1:0-8830 GCA_034661075.1 Bacteroidota bacterium | reverse complement strand
TTTATAACCATATCGTTGTTCAGATACAATAATTTTTTGTTTGAAATTATCCCTATTTTTTCTTAATGCATTTTACAACTATAATGTAACGTACAACTAACTGGTAAAAATTGTCGATACCCATTAATTAGTCCATTAAAGATATAAATTTAAAAGTTAGGACTCAATAGATATTGAGCATAAAACTCATTAATTTTATCAACAGCCTCGTCGGGAGTATCAACAATCTGAATTAGATCCAAATCTTTTTCATTAATATTTTTTTCTTTAAGCATCACATTTTTAACCCAATCCATTAATCCTTTCCAATACTCAGAGCCAACAAGGATTATAGGGAAACGTCCAATTTTTTCGGTCTGAATGAGCGTTATTGCCTCAAAAAGCTCATCAAGAGTGCCAAACCCTCCGGGTAAAACAATAAATCCCTGGGCATATTTAACAAACATTACTTTACGGACAAAAAAATGTTCGAAGCT
Source organism: Bacteroidota bacterium (assembly GCA_034661075.1). Lineage (GTDB taxonomy): Bacteria > Bacteroidota > Bacteroidia > Bacteroidales > UBA12077 > UBA12077. Next base: position 8,354 of record JAYEKP010000203.1, on the reverse strand, counting down.
TATCAGCTTATCCGGATCGATAAACAGATTTGCAGACTGTTCAAACGGGAGATCAATATTTAATCCAACGGATTTCCCATTCCCTTTTTTTGCGCCCATATTTCCGGCTTCCATAATACCTGGACCTCCTCCGGTAATTACACCATATCCACATTTTGTTAGCTTAAAAGCAATATCTTCGGCAATTTTAAAATACTTATTGTCTGGCTTTGTACGGGCAGATCCAAAAATTGAAACACATGGACCAATACGAGATAATTTTGAATAGCCCTCAACAAATTCAGCCATTACTTTAAATATGGACCAGGAATCATAAGTCTGAATCTCATTCCAATCTCTATCATCAAAAGCATTTTTAATCATGTCGTCGTTGTTCATAAACCGATATTTTTAAAATATGATTACACTAAATTAATCTTTTTTTTGAATAATTCTAGGCGACAAAAAATTTTACAAAATTTTAATTTTATAACTTCAATTCCGGTTTGAGGTATTCTGCTGTATAACTTTCTTTATCACGAATCAAATCTTCAGGTTTACCTTGGGCTATAATATACCCTCCATTGGCTCCGCCCTCTTTGCCCAAATCAATAATATGATCGGCCATTTTTATCACATCCATGTTATGTTCAATTACAATTACCGTATTGCCTTTATCAACAATATTATTAAGCACTTGTAAAAGAACCCGAATATCTTCAAAATGCAACCCTGTTGTTGGTTCATCAAGAATATACAATGTATTTCCTGTATTCCGTTTGGCCAGTTCTGCCGATAATTTCACACGCTGCGATTCTCCTCCAGAAAGTGTTGTTGAAGGCTGCCCAAGGGTAATATATCCCAATCCAACCTGTTGTAAAGCTTTTAATTTTTGTTTGATGGAAGGTACAGGCTCAAAAAATTCAACTGCCTGGTTTATGGTCATATCCAGAATATCGCTTATTGATTTCCCTTTATATTTCACTTCGAGGGTTTCTCGATTGTATCGTTTTCCATTACAGTCTTTACAACGAACATATACATCGGGCAAAAAATTCATTTCTATGGTTTGCATCCCTGCTCCCTGACAAGTTTCACAACGGCCTCCTTTAACATTAAACGAAAATCGGCCGGCTTTATATCCCCGAAGTTTTGCTTCGGGTGTTTGTTCAAAGAGCTTTCGAATATCAGAAAATACTCCGGTATAAGTCACCGGATTAGATCTGGGTGTTCGTCCTAAAGGAGATTGATCGACTTCTATTACCTTATCCATGTTTTTAATCCCTTCAATCGAATCATAATCCAAAGGTTGTTTATTTGCGCGGTAAAAATGTCGGCTTAAAATGGGATGCAATGTTTCATTAATAAGCGATGATTTACCACTCCCTGAAACGCCTGTAACGCATATAAATTTTCCCAAGGGAACCTTAAGGGTTACATTTTTAAGATTGTGTCCCTTTGCTCCTTTTAATATAATTTCCTTATGATTTCCTTCGCGTCGTGTTGCGGGTACTTCTATTTTTTTCCTATGGTTAAGGTAATCGGCGGTTAACGAATCTGATTGAATAATTTCTTCAGGTGTTCCTTCCGCAACAACATCGCCTCCATGCCGGCCTGCCTTTGGCCCCATATCCACAATATGGTCAGCGGATAAAATCATTTCTTTATCATGTTCAACCACAATAATAGAATTACCAGCGTCGCGTAATTGTTTTAATAAGTTAATTAATTTTTGGTTATCGCGTTGATGCAACCCGATACTTGGCTCATCCAAAATATATAATACATTGACCAGCTTAGATCCCACTTGAGTTGCTAAACGAATACGCTGGCTTTCTCCACCAGACAAACTTCGGGCAGGCCGATTTAGAGATAAATAATTTAATCCAACATCCAGTAAAAAAGATAAACGTTCGGATATTTCTTTAATAATATCGCGTGCAATTAGGTTTTGTTTTTCGGTTAAATGTTGAGGAAGTTCTTGAAACCATTGGTAAAGCTCATCAATATCCAAATTTGATAATTCGGCAATATTCTTCTCGGCTACCTTAAAATGTAACGATTCCTTTTTTAATCGATTCCCATTGCATTGGGGACAAACTACTTTTTTTATATATTGCTCGGTTCGCTTTTTATTACTGCTTGAAAATTGTTCTTGTTGATAATTATGGATATAATTGACAATCCCCTCAAAATTTAAGAAATAATTTGAAGATTGTCCTAAAGGAGTATTTAACAACTTAAACAATTCATCCGATCCATAAAGGATAATATTTAAAGCATTTTTAGGAATATCGTTTATGGGAGTATCAAGGGTAAATTTATATTTTGTGGCAATAGCGTCTAGCTGCCAAAATATCAGCATATTTTTATATTTCCCTAAAGGAGCAATTCCCCCTTTCCGAATACTTAATGAAGGATCGGGAATAATCTTTTTTACATCAATTTCATTAATCACACCTAACCCATTACATTTTGGACATGCTCCTTGCGGTGAGTTAAATGAAAAAGTATGGGGTGCCGGTTCGTTATATGAAATACCACTAACCGGACACATTAATTTACGGCTAAAATAATGAACTTCGTTGGTATCTTTTTCCAGAACCATCAATAGTCCTTTACCATGCTGCAAAGCTGTTTTAACCGTTCGTTTTATTCGTTTGGAATCGTTTGCTGTTATTTTTAATTTATCGATAACCGTTTCTATAAAATGAGTTTTATACCGGTCAAGCTTTAACCCATGCGTTAATTCTTTTATTTCACCATTGATACGAGCATATAAGAATCCTTTTTTGCGGGTTTGTTCAAACAGTTCTTTATAATGTCCTTTTCTACCCTTCACCTGAGGTGCAAGGATCATAACATTCTTACCATCAAATTTTTGTAAGATTAAAGTCAAGATTTGCTCATCGGTATATTTTACCATTTTCTCTCCCGTAACATAGGAATATGCATCTGAAGCACGGGCGTATAGTAATCGTAAAAAATCATAAATTTCAGTTACAGTACCTACCGTAGAACGTGGATTTTTGTTGGTTGATTTTTGTTCGATAGAAATAACAGGGCTTAATCCTGTAATTTGATCAACATCGGGCCGTTCCATACTGCCCAAAAACTGTCTGGCATAAGCAGATAAAGTTTCGATATACCGTCGCTGCCCCTCGGCATAAATGGTATCAAAAGCAAGAGACGATTTCCCGCTGCCACTTAAACCAGTAATTACCGTTAATTTATTACGAGGAATGGAAACATCAATATTCTTAAGGTTATGGACTCTTGCACCAAGTACTTTTACTTCTGAAGTTCTAACCGTTTTTTCTTCTACAATGTCTAAATTATCTTTTCCCAAGGGTACAATTATTTAAAATTATTCTGCAATTTGAGATGAGTCTGCTAAGTTATAATCATGAATTAATGAATAATTACGGTATCCTTGTTCAGGAATTTCGATAGCATATTCTTTGCTTTTAGGATTGGTAAGAAACGAATCTCTGAGCCATGGATTAAAATATTTTAATATTTTATAATTAATCTGAAATTCATTTGCAAAAGCAGCAAAGTCGCTAACAGAGGAATCTACCTTGACTGTATAAGTAGGAATCTCATGATAATAATCTTTCTCGCGCAAATAAAACCCATATTTTTCCGGGTTCTCCAAAATTAATTTTATAGCCAAAACACGGTATATATAACGTGCTGTTTCCGTATTTAATAAAAGGTTATAATAATTTCTTTCCTTTTGTCGGTTAACCTGGCGTAATAATCCGGTACGTCCCATATTATAAGCAGCAGCAGCCATGGTCCAACTACCAAATAAATCATAAGCATCTTTTAAAAATTCAGCCGCTGCCTGGGTAGATTTTTCAAGATGATATCTTTCATCCACTTCGTTATTTACTTCCAGCCCGTAATCTCCAGCTGTACCTTTTAATAGTTGCCAAATGCCAACAGCTCCAGCGGGGGATACACTGTTTTTCAAATCACTTTCGGCTAATACCAGGTATTTAAAATCTCCGGGTACACCATTTTTTTCCTGTAATACTTTTTCAATACGCGGAAAATATCGGTTTGCTCGTTTAATAAACAATACTGTTTGCGATTGCCAATAGGTATTTATAAGTAGTTCCTGATCCAACGCTTCACGTACATCAAAATAGTTGAGTGGGACTTCTTCGCCGGCAAATGTTAAATTTTCGGGAATAGGTAAAGCAAAAATGGAATATTTATTTTCAAAAGCTTCCCGATAATCATTATCAACAGATTCTCTTCCCTGTCTGAAAAATGAAAACAATAAAATAAGAAAGGCTAAAAAAATTAAAGTAACAAATGTATATAGGTATTTCATAAAGATCTTTTTTAAATAGATTGATATCCAAAATTTATTAACAAAATCTTTGGATAAAGGTTACAAAATTAAAGAATTTTTATTCTGAAAAGAAGAATTAAAATGAATAACTTACCCCGGTATAAATACCTATTGAGTAGGGATGAGATTCTACTGCGGAATTCGCATTTATGGGGTTTAAATAATATTTTATGGATGGCTCGATAAGTATATTCACAGAATTCAGAATTGGATATTCCAATCCAAAACCTAATGAACCACTATAATTGATATCATTAACTCCATTGGTTTTTCCAATTACATCTTTACTGTTTTCATACATTAAATACACATTATTCCCAACAAGGAAATTTGCACCAAGACCTCCTATTAGATTGATATCAATAATTTTATCAATTATTTTGTATCTAATGATTAAAGGAACTTCAATATATTCAAAACTCTGACGAATATTAGCGTTTAATTTATTAAAAACAGGATCTGATAAATCATAACTACTTTTATTTTTTGTATCACTCAAATTTTTAACTCTGGCAGTAGCTGTTTCATCAAAATAAACTAACGAGGAATTGAAATTTATCTCCCCTGCAGAATTGACAATATTATATGTACTAATGTATCTGTCTCGATATTTATCATCCATTAAATTGTAGATATTATTAGCATAAACAGAAATATGTTCCATATCCTGTCCCATGGATGAATAGTAAATTCCTGTTTGAACGGACAGTCTTTTTTGAGGTTTATAATGTACATTAATCCCTCCTGAGTAAGTAAATACTGCGCTTTCTATATTATTATAATAATTAGCCCCTGCAATGGCATTGGTTTCTGTTAAATGTCTATATGAATATGCAGGAGCAAAAGCACCACCAATCATCCAATTTTTGTTTGCTTTAGTATAATTGAAATTATTTTGGGTGAAATTTTTACTATAAAATTCGGGAAAAATTTCAGCAAAAAGACTTTGCTTTTGAGGGTTCTTTTTTACAACAATTGCTGAATTATTATTCTGATTTTCTATTGATACAGAAAGAGGCATCAATGAAGCTATTTTCTCAAGATTATAACGTTGATCATTTTCTATACTTATTTCATTATCATGGAGAAAAATGCTGCCATCCACTTGCTCTTCCGTGGGATGATGATCAGCAATAGAAACGTCTGTATAGTTTAGTTTATTTGGATTTTGTTGTTTGTTTTCTTTAATTATTTCCGTAAACATTTGATTATTTCCGGATTTATACTGATAAGAGGTTCTGTTTAAATAGAAATATAACGAAGCAATAAAAGAGAGAAGTGCTATAGATGCAGCAATTTTATAAAACAAAAAACCTGATTTTTCCCGGGCATCTAATTTTTGTTCAATATTTTCCCATACTTCATCAGGAGGAGTTTGTTGAAAATTTTTCAACTTATTCCTAAAATCCTGATCCATATTACTCATTTTCACCCTCATCAAATATACTTTATTTTAACACCATAATGTTTTTTTACTTTTTCTTTCAAAATTTCACGAGCTCGTGAAAGGTTTGACTTAGAAGTTCCTTCTTTAATATTTAGCATCTCACAAATTTCTTTGTGCGAGTATCCTTCGATAGCATATAGGTTAAATACCATTCTATATTGTGGAGATAACTCCTGAATCAGTTTTAGCAAATCCTGTACAGCTAATTCAGAAAGAATATGATCATATTCGCTATCTTTGGATTCATATCCCTGCTCCATATTTACCGCAAACAAATAACTCTTATCTCTAAATTTCTCGAGTGCGGTATTTACCATTATCCTTCTAACCCAACCTTCAAAAGAACCTTTATGATTAAATTGTTTAAGGTTTAAAAACACCTTAATAAATCCATCCTGTAAAATATCTTTAGCCTCATCAGCATTATCAGCATATCGCAAGCAAACACCAAACATCTTATCAGCAAACAATTGATATAATTGCTTTTGAGCTTTGCGTTCGCCTTTTATGCAAGCTTTAATTATTTCGATATAATTATCCAACAGGTTTATAGGTTTTGTATTAATACAAATTTATTGAATAATTTAATCGAACAAAAAGCTTGCCTACTTTTTTCTGTTCTAATTTTAGATGGATAAAACAAAAATTTGGTTGCGTTTAGATTTTATTTTTTTGAAAGGTACGCAACCTTTTGGAATATTCTAACATCTTTTTTTTGATTACTTAGTTTACAATTTTTTAAACGTAATAAAAAAGTAATAATTAGAAACGCTAAATACCATGCAGTTCAAAACAAAAATCGAAAAAAAATTTTACCATACCGATTTAAATATGGGTGTGATAATTATTTTTATCATCGTAACACTGGTTTTTCTGTTATCGTTAACAAAAAGTAATTATAGCAAAAATTTGTTTAGCCAGCGTACTGAGATAGTTAAGATAGTTAAGTAGCATCAATTCTTCTGACATATCACGTGCATTTCTTTCTAAAAATATTGAGAAAGATTTAAAAGTTTAATTTTAACAAAAAAGTGGATGAGAAAAACTCATCCACTTGCTTTTATAAGATTATTTTAAATTACATATGAATTACTTCACCATAAGCAGCAGCTGCAGCTTCCATAACAGCTTCTGACATGGTTGGGTGCGGATGTATTGATTTTATAATTTCATGGCCCGTTGTTTCTAATTTTTTGGCAACAACCAGTTCGGCAATCATCTCGGTAACATTAGCACCAATTAAATGGGCTCCTAACAATTCGCCATATTTTTCATCAAAAATTAATTTTACAAAACCATCTTTTTCTCCTGCAGCACTTGCTTTACCCGAGGCCGTAAATGGAAATTTTCCCACTTTTATTTCATGGCCAGCATCTTTAGCGGCTTTTTCGGTTAAACCAACTGAAGCAACTTCTGGCGAAGTATACGTACAAGCCGGAATATTACCATAATTAATAGGCTCAGGATTTAAACCTGCTATTTTTTCTACACAAGCAATTCCTTCGGCAGAAGCTACATGAGCAAGTGCTGGCCCATGAACAATATCACCAATGGCATAGATGCCTTTGATATTTGTTTGATAGTAATCGTTAACTTTTATTTTTCCTTTTTCCATTTCTATTCCCAACTCTTCCAGTCCAATATTTTCAAGGTTAGGAGTTACTCCTACTGCCGAAAGTACAATCTCAGCCTCAATGGTTTCTTCTCCTTTTTTAGATTTCACCACGGCCTTACATAACTTCCCTGAAGTATCAACTGATTCAACGCTTGAATTAACCATCACTTTCATTCCGGCTTTTTTAAACGAGCGTGCCAGCTGTTTGGAAACTTCTTCGTCTTCGTTTGGCACTACATTTGGTAAGAATTCTACCAGGGTAACTTTCGTTCCTATAGAATTATAAAAGTTTGCAAACTCACTGCCTATAGCTCCTGAACCAACAACAATCATCGATTCGGGCTGTTTAGGCAGGGTCATTGCTTCGCGGTACCCGATAATTTTTTTCCCATCTTGTTTAAGATTGGGTAATTCTTTTGAGCGGGCTCCAGTTGCTAAAATAATATGTTCGGCTTCATATTCGCTAACATTTCCATCGGCATCTTTAACTTCAACTTTTTTATTTTCTTTCAGTGTACCAAAACCGGTAATAGTTTCAATTTTATTCTTTTTAAACAGAAATTGAATTCCTTTGCTCATACCATCTGCAACACCCCTGCTCCTTTTTACAATGGCCTCAAAATCGAGTTTTATTTCACCTTCGATTTTAATTCCGTAATCTTCAGCATGCTGCATGTAGGTAAATACCTGGGCACTCTTTAATAATGATTTTGTGGGGATGCATCCCCAATTTAAACAAATTCCACCCAGTTCAGCTTTTTCTACAACACCAACTTTCATTCCTAATTGCGATGCTCTGATTGCTGCAACATAACCTCCAGGGCCACTTCCAACAATTATTAAATCGTATTTCATTATTTTATATTTTTTATGGTTTATAACTTATTAAACAATAATATATTAGAACATATTAATTTTATAAATTTATAAAAATTTATACATTTATT
>JAYEKP010000202.1:0-8877 GCA_034661075.1 Bacteroidota bacterium | reverse complement strand
AAAACAGAGTTGTGGTTTGATGTAATTTCAAGATTTTAAAAAACATATTCCAGTATAGTTTGACATCTATATATGTTGTGGTTTGATGTAATTTCAAGATTTTAAAAAACATGCTTCGTCACTCTTCGTCAACCTCAGAATGATTGGGCCGAAGTGTTTTTACCTACTAAATTTTTAAAGTAGTATTAAAAAAAGTATTTTTGTTTTTTTCCTGCCTGTTAAAAGCGTACCGGTTTGCTGAACCGGCAACTTCTTTTAGCAGGCAGGTTTTTGGTTAAAAATCTTCCGGTATTTTAAGCTGAAAAATTTGTGTTGTATTTTCTGTAATTTTAAATCGTTCATCGATCCGTAAACCAACAATCCATGCTATTTTGTTTCCACTTTCAATAATCCATATCTTCTCTTTATCCGGAATCGATATTTTTTGATCAATAAAAAAATCGCTTACTTTTTTTAGATTTTTCATGCCTAAGGGCATAAAGTAATCGCCTTTGTCCCATTTGCGGATGGTTAGCGGGAATTCGAGTTTATGGTAATCCAGCTGAGCAATATTTTTTTGCCTGTTCATTTCAAAATTGGTTATTTTGTCCAATTTAGCAAGGTTTAAAAGTATTGGATACTCTATTTGCCCATTGGTGTCTTCAATAAAAAAGGGTTTGGGTTGTGTTAACGATATTTCTTCTAGAATTAAGTGGGCCCTGTCTTTGGTTAAGCGATGAGTTGCCGAAAAAAATTGTTTGCCCGAAATTCCATCTAACGTAGCAATAATGTCAATTATTTGTGAACTTGAAAAGCCATAAGGAGCAAGAAATTCGAATAGAAAAGTTTCCACAGGTTCTAGTTTTTTTATTTTTTCAATCGAAAAATAGATTTTTTTATCCTGTTCATCCGTAATTTCATCCTGTGTTTTTTGTATGGTTTGGAAATAGATTTTTTCCGTATTTTTTAATTTGTTGATATTTTCGGCCATAGTATCAATAAAAGATGGATTGATCGTTTCGAAGGTAGGAATAATTTCGTGTCGGATAAGGTTACGGCTGTATTTGGTTGTTTTATTGGAAGAATCTTCGCGATACTCAAAATTGTTTTCATGGCAAAAACCATCAATCATTTTTCGCGAGGCAAAAAGTAGTGGGCGAATAATAGTCCCTGATTTTTCTTTAATTCCTGTAAGCCCTTTTATTCCTGTTCCTCGAGCCAGGTTTATTAGAAAAGTTTCAATTAAATCATTTTTATTGTGGGCAATAGCAATATAGTTGTAGGAGTGTTTTTGCCTCAATTCGTCGAACCATTCGTAGCGTAAATCGCGGGCAGCCATTTGTATCGAAATGCCTTCTTTTTCGGCAATCTCTTGGGTATTGAAACGTGTTGTATGGATGGGGAGTTGATAATTTTCGGCTAGCGCTTGAACAAAAGCCTCATCATTGTCTGACTCTTCACCGCGTAACTGAAAATTGCAATGTGCCAGCGCCATTTTATATCCCGACATTCTGAAAAGGTGCATCATCACAATAGAATCAATACCACCGCTAATGCCAAGTAATAACTTGTCATTTTTCAGGCATAAATTATGGACTGTAATATACTTTTGAAAATTATCAATCATCATGGCTGATTATTTAAAACATGAAACATGGCTTGTGCTTTTACCATACACTCTTCGTACTCATTTTCAGGAACCGATAAGCTGGTTATGGCTCCTCCAACGGTAAAAGATACATAATTTTTTAATGGATTGTATAAAATACTTCGAATAACTACATTAAAATCAAAGTTTTTATCGGGAGTAATATATCCTACCGAGCCGGAATATAATCCGCGTTTTGTTTTTTCGTATTGTTCAATTAATTCCATGGCCCTAACTTTAGGAGCACCTGTCATAGAACCCATCGGGAATGCATTTTTAATGATATCCATAATAGAAACACTTGCCTCAACTTCTGAAACAACGGTTGATATCATTTGATGTACTTGTTTAAAAGAGTAAATTCCGTATAATTCTTCTACTTTAACCGTCCCCTTTTTCGCTGTGCGCGATAAATCATTTCGCACTAAATCAACAATCATTACATTTTCGGCTCGTTCTTTGGGGTCGTTAAAAAGTTTATCTTTCAAAAGGTTATCTTCTTGTTCGGATTTTCCTCTTCGTATGGTTCCTTTAATAGGTTGCGAGATGATTTTATTTCCTGTTTTTTTTAAAAAACGTTCCGGGCTGGCTGAAAGAAGAAAATGATTTCCGGTTTTATAAAAACAAGAAAAAGGAGTGGGAGAGGCCTCTTTTAATTTCAACCAGGTGCTTAATGGATCAATGAATGAATTGCTGTAAAATTCCTGACAAAAATTGATCTCGTAAATATCGCCTTGTTGAATATGATTTTTAAGCTGAATGACCGTTTCAAGATATTCATCTTTATTAAAACGGGATAAAATTTTAATAGGTTGGTTTATTTTGTTCATCGATTGTAAATCAACAGCATTAATTTGCTGAACAATCTGGTTTAATGCTTCGGTAGTGTATTGTTGGTTATTATCGTATATAAAGAGCTCGTTATTTTTTGAAGTAAACACCAGTTCGGGTATAAAAAACTGGACATCAGGGAATTGAATGTAGTCTAGGTGGTTCGAGTCCAGCTGTTCAATTTCATTTTTTAAATCGTACGAGAAATATCCGAATATCCATTTTCTATTATTCTGAACAAAGTTCTTCAATTGTTCAAATTTATCTCCTTTGGATGGGGTGTAAAATTTTTTAGCTTTTACAGCAGCCAGAAAATCATATTCATAATGAGTTTTTCCGGATGATTGATTTAGATTGTATTCACAACTGTCTAAAAGTACAAAAGGGTCGAAGTGGTTTCCCCAATGTAAAAGTTTCTGTTTAAACGATTGTATATTTTTAATATGTTTATGAAATTTTGCATCCATAAAGCAAAAATAAAAAAAGTGTCCTTGCTACAGACGCTTTTATAAAAAATATATGGAAAATAATTATTGGCTCAGGTATTCAGAAATACCTTCTTGTGTTGGCTTTAATGCTTTATCGCCTTTTTTCCAGTTGGCAGGGCATACTTCACCATTTTCTTCGAAATACTGAAGTGCATCAATCATTCGTAATGTTTCGTCAACACTTCTGCCAAGAGGCATATCATTAACCAGTTGGTGTCGTACTACTCCTTCTTTATCAATTAAAAACAAGCCTCTGTACGATTGTGGAATACCATGAAATGAACTTTCCCCCTCATCGTTTAAATCGTAATGGCCGGCAAGCACATCATAATTTTCCGATATGGTTTTTGATAGGTCGGCTACCAATGGGTATTTCACTCCTTTTATACCTCCTTCTTTTTGCTGGGTTTGTAACCATTTCCAGTGCGAGAAAGCAGAATCGACAGAGCAGCTTACAAGAGCTACATCTCGTTCTTCGAATTCCTCAATTCTTTCCTGGAAAGCGAGAATTTCGGTTGGGCAAACAAAGGTAAAATCTGCAGGGTAAAAGAAAAATACGACATACTTTTTACCCAAATATTGTTCTAATGAAAAATTTTCTACAATTTCACTGCCATTAATTACAGCGTCGGTTTTAAATAATGGTGCTTTTTTTCCTACTAATACTGACATAGTGATTTGTTTTTTTGTATTCGACAATCTAAATGAATTTGTAATCAAAAAAACAACCGTAAAAATGGTTTGTTCAAAAAATTAGATAGAATTTCAGCATTTATTTAAAATCGATAGTTGTGGGTGCTTGTGGAGTATAATAATTGTGTTTTAAATAAGACTCTCCGGATATCAGAAGATAAAAAGGATCTATATCTGAAGGTACCGAGGGATAAAAGGCAAATTTTATCTGGAATGTTTTGAATACCAGGTTTTCATTTCTAACTCTTACCCCTAAGCCAACTCCTGAATATAAATTGTTTCTAAATACCGATTGGTTTTCGGGGCCTATAAATCCAATATCCCCAAATCCAAAAAATACAAATCTAAAATTGTACAGATAAAGATTGGTAAATGCTACTAGCTCTGAATTAAATGATAGTCTTCTTAATCCATACAATTCATCCGTTTTAAAACCCCAAATATCATTGTTTGCATTAAAATATATTTTTTCGTCGGGGAAACGATTTATCCCACGGGTATAATTTATATTAAAAAAACTTCTCCATTTTATATGTTTCAAATAGTGAATATTACTAATGGTTTTTGCATTAAATTTTACGACTCCCTGTTCAATTTTATCATCATAGTATAATCCACCCAACTCTGTTTTAAAATTAAGATATCCAATTTTAGGATAGTAAAGCCCATTAGCGAAAATAAATCCAGCATAGGGACGATTAAAAAATTCATCTTTTTCAAATCCTATATCTATTTGCGTTAATAAGCCAACCGGAATATCTTCAGTTTTACCAAAAGCATAAATTAAATTTGAAGTATAAAATTTTTGTCTCGAAAAAGCGATACTTCCTATAAATATTTGGTTGTCGTGATAATCAAAATTGAAGCGCTCACTTACTTCCGGCCCTTTATAAAATTTATTATGGATATATCTTGCACCAATAACCAATCGTGTTCGGTTGGCATATTTAATATTTTGAGTTCTTACTAAAAACGATCTGGCAAGCCATATATCCTGAGTTGCATAATTTAAACGAACATTGGTTAATGTAGTATCAAATTTTTTAATATCTCTTAGGGTAGATATTTGTGAAAGGCTAATATGTCCTGCCCATTTTGTATTATAAGAGAAAAATGACCTGTTGGCTTTGATTTTAATTTTTTCTGTATTAAAAGCTTTATAATATTGGATTTCTGATTTTATAAAAGTATTTCCAAGGTTATTTATTTTGTAATTAAAAGCATAACCCATTGGTGGATCTTCGTAGGTATCTATAAGCCAACGGCCCTGAATTTTGTGTCCTATTCCAACAAGATTGTTCTCGTATATTTCAAGCGCCCCGGATCTATAATCCCATAAATTAGCATAGAAACCGGCACTATATACATCTTTTGTAATTACGAGGATGTCTACTAAATTTTTATTACTAGGGACTTCAGCTATTTGTATTGTTGCATCTTTAATATAGTCGAGCTCACGAAAAATTCTTTCGTTGTCAATAAGTAATGTTGGATCAATAGAATCACCTTCGGAAAATAACAGGTTATTTTTTATAATAAAATCCCGGGTTTTTACATGCGTTTTATTTCCAGCTTTTTGTATCCAGTTTAAAATAAGAGTGGTACTACTGTCGTATAATTCAGGGCCAAAAGCATCGAGTTTAATAATTTCAATTTTACGGATTGTTTTACCCTTGTATAAATTAAAATAACGTTCTTTTCTTATATTTTCTTCTCCAATATATAGCCCTTTATCTGGTTCCTGAACAAGTAATAAATCTAATGCAGCTTTGGTAATTCTATTTTTTGATGCTTTTAATTTTAGGGTATCATAAAATTGATCGGATTGAATTTTGCGTTTTGTTAAAATAGTATCTTTTATTATTCCTTTGGACGTAGAATCTTTTGAATCGTCCACAATGCGGTTGCTTTGCCCAAAAGAATGTAAAGGCAAATAAAAAATAAGGGAAAATACAATATATGTCCTGAACACTTTCAAGGCTGCGATGTATGTATTTATACAATAGTAATTATTTGCAATGAAATAAAAAAAGGTTCAATCGATAAAATTGAACCTTTTTGATAAAGCCTTATTCGTTTTTTTATAATTCCAGCATTTTTTTACCCTGCTTAAAAACAATATCTCTGGGTATGCCGGCTTCATTAATCTTGTTTAAATCTTTTTGTAAATCTTCTTTAATTTTACCATCGGCTTCTACCCAGGCTTTTGCCTGTTCAAAGTCGCCATCACCCTGAATGATAAGAATTTTTTTAGTAAGCTTGTTCATGGCAGCTTTCATTTTTTCAAAATCTACTTTGTAAGTTCCGGTTTCAGGGTCTTTAGTAAATGCTCCATTTTCCTGGAAGTAGTAGAAACGCATCATGTTCGCTTTACCATGTGAGCTGGCGATACCAAATCGTGCCGAGCGAAAAATTCCGGCCATAAAGGTAACGTAGTTATCCATCACTTCGCCGCTGTTTAGTTCGCCCATTTCGTATAACTTATCAACAATAAACAGGCCTAAAATATCAGCTTTTCCTTCTTCAATCGAAGTGTAATATTCCTTTAAAGCTTCACGAACAGTTTGTTCTCCGTCAATGGTATTTCCTAGCCCTAAGCCATGACCTACTTCGTGAAACATGGTATTTTCGAAGAAAGCATCAAATTTCACATGTTTTCTTTGTTCGGGATGGATAACAATATTTGCTATAGGTACAAGGATTTGATCAAATTTAGCTTTCATCGAGTTTTTAAGCTGCAACTTTCTGCTTCCTTTGTCTAGTCGTACTTGTTCATCGTTAGGTAAATTAATGGCAATGGTTTTACTACCGGCATTACAATCGCCTGCATAATAAACCGCATCGTAAGCGCCAAGGTCGGAATCGCTCCCGGGTGTTTCGTTTTTGTATGCTTGTGGTACAGGTAAATCTTTTTGAAACTGAGGTAAGAATGCAGCAAATTTATCCAGTTTTTTACTCCATTCCTGGTCTTTAATAAGGATAAATGATTCGTGAGCTGCTTTGTAGCCATACATTGCATCTTCGTAATTTTCAATGGGCCCTACAATAAAGTCAATATCATTATTTTTCATTTCCATCCAGGCTACATCACTTTTGTAATAATCATCCGTTTCTAGGGCTTCTGCTCTAAGGGTAAGGTATTTTTTAAAACCTTCGTCTTCGGCTAATTCTGCAGCTTTTCTTATCAACTCAACGGCTTTTGTTGTTTCTTTTTTAAAGGCTTCGTGATAAGGAATAGTATACAGTTCACCATTATTATTTCTTCGTATCAAAGTATAAAGACTTGTTTTGTCTTCTGCATCAAGCGCGTCAAACTCTTCTTTTGTCATATCGGTAGGATAGAAATTTGCGCCGGCAGGTTTTTCTCCAAAACCTTCAATAAAAGGTTTATTATCATTTAATCTTTCCCATGGGCCGTAATTAATTTTTGCAAATTTTTGAGCTGCAGGATCAGAAATATTGTTAAGTAATTCTTCTTTATCTCCATAAGCTTCCTGCCAGAAAATGTCATTCATTAATTGCGTTGCTTCAAATAAATAGCCGAGCATTTCCTTTTGGTTTTCGTTTAGGTGGCTAATGTCCGATGTTAGCTCAACCTCTGCATATTCGTCTAATTTTTTTTGCATATCGGATTTTACTTTTTTTTCCGGGGATCCACAGCTTGTAATAATTATTGCTGCAATCATCACCGAAAATAAATTTACAATTTTGTTTTTCATACTATTTAGATTTTAATTTTTATGATTAGAATTTAGATGTGCAAGATATAATAATGCGCGCAGATTTCATAATCTGTAAAGATGAAAATTGAATCATCAATCAACTATTTTTAGAGCAAAATCTTTAATGTTATTCTCATTTATTTTAGAAACATTTTGGTCTGTTTTGGCAATTTTTTTTATAATAGCTTTCTCGAAAAAGTTCATTTTGTTAAAGTTAAATTCACCTCCAAAATAGCCATGAGCTATAGCCTTATTTCGAAGGCTTTCGGGAAAAGCATTTTTAAATTGCTCCTGCGCTTTTTCTCCTTCTTCCATACAGCAAATAAACAAGCCTGTTTTTTTGGATTGAAGCATGTCCATATTCTTATCAATAAATTTTTTTATTTTCCGGTTCATTGAACCGGCATGTATTGAACCACCAATAATTACCGTGTTAAATTCATTTAAATTTACATTTGTTGACACATCAAGATTGATTAGTAGTGCATTATTGTTTAGTTCGTTTGCCAGTGTATGCGCACATTTATCAGTACATCCATGTTTTGTGGCGTAAATAATAGCTGTTTCCATCTTTTTATCTTTTTTATTTTACAGGATAAAAATATAACAAATAAACGTGGATAAGAATCTCTATTTTATTTTAAAAAGAAGAAATGGAATTAATTTAGTTCATTTTTTGGTTTAACAATTCGGACCAAATGGCTATTCTTGCTTTGTTTTGGGCTTCGTCCGAATCATCGTCAAGAGGTAAACCAACAAACTTTTCATCAAAAAGAGCTAATGATTTTTCAAAGTTATAACCCTGTGTAGAAAATTCGCCAACAAAAGTAACTCCTTTGCCTTCCAGAGCTTCAAAAATCACACCCAATGCATCAGCAAACGAGTCGGGATAAACGGATGAATCGCCAATCCCAAAAATAGCCACTTTTTTTCCCTGAAGGTTAGCTTTTTTTATTACTTCCAGAAATTGTTTGAAATCTTCTTGCAACTCTCCCTGTCCCCAGGTGGATGAACCGAAAATAATATTAGTGTATTTTTCTAAATCAGCCTGGGTAGCTTCGCGTACATTATAAATATCTATGGTTTCTGACTTTAGGTGTTCTTTAATCTTTTTTGCAATTTTTTCCGTATTTCCGGTGGTTGAACCGTAAAATATTCCTATGGGTGCCATTAATATTTTATGAATTTAAAAATGATTATTAGTAGTTTATAATATATGAATAACAATAAAACGGGCATCTTGTTTAGATTATTTATGATTTTTATTGATGATGCAATAATAAAATAAAAAAACAAGAGCATAATGCATTAGATGGCATCATGCTCTTTAATTATTAACCGGAGATATATGTAAAAAGTGGAAATACTGATTATTAGTAAATCTGATTAAGTGCTTTACTCCATGAATTTCTTTTTCCTATTTTAAATTTTAATTGTTTACCCTCTTTCGTAATAATATTTAAACCATTTGGAAAAATTTTCATCGTATTAAAAGATATAATTTCCTGAATTTGGT
>JAYEKP010000201.1:0-8988 GCA_034661075.1 Bacteroidota bacterium | reverse complement strand
CTAAAAGAAAAAACATTACTAATGAAAAAATGATAGATGCCCCTGATGGGATATTAACCTGATAGGAAATAAGTAATCCCATGAGTGCTCCAACTAATCCAATAACAATGGAAAGGATAATAATGTTTTTAAACTCGTTGGTAAATAAATTTGCAATGGATTGAGGAATGGTTAATAATGAGATAACCAAAATAATACCAACCACCTTAATATTAAGCACAATAGTCAAAGCTACTAATGAAATTAATAAATTATTTATAAAATTTACCGGTAACTTATGCGTTTGAGCAAATTCCTGATCATAAGCAACAAACAAAATGATATGGTAAAAAAATATAAAAATTAAAATAATAACAACACTAATAATGGCCATAAGTATAATATCTAATGTTGAAACAGTAAGGATACTACCAAAGAGATACGTCATTAAATTGGGGGCATAACCTGGTGTTATGAAAATAAAGATAATACCTATCGCCATGCCTAGCGACCAGAGAATTCCAATTACTGAATCTTGGCGTACATCAGATTTTTTAGATAAGAGCTCAATTCCTAACGCGGAAAAAACAGCAAATACAGCAGCTGCAATAACCGGGTTAAAACCAAAATAATAGCCTATACCAATCCCTCCAAAAGATGCATGGGTAATTCCTCCACTTAGAAACACCATTCGCCGGGTTACGATATAGGTTCCAATGATTCCACAGCTTATACTGGCAAAAATGCCTGCCAATAATGAATTTACAATAAATTTATATTCAAATAATTCTGCTAACATAATTAATGATTGTGTTTACGTAATACGGTATGAGGCACTTCGCCATGGGTAATTAACTTAATCGGACAATTATATGAAGCCAGCTGGGCTTCAGTAATTTTATTTGATTTATGATAATGTAAACTCCGGTTAACACAGGCAATGGTTTTAATATACAAAGCAATGGTTCCTAAATCGTGGGATACAATAATAATTGCCATTTCTTTATTCAACTCATTCAAAATTTCATACAGTTCCCCTTCAAATTGATTATCAACATAAGTATTTGGTTCGTCTAATATTAATAATCGTGGAGATGAAACAATTGCTCTGGCCAACAAAACTTTTTGCAATTGCCCACCGGAAAGTTCCCCAACAGGGGAATTCTTCAAATCACCAATTCCAATATGTTTAAGGGTATCACAAGCTTTGGTATAATCCGATTTTGAATATTTAAAAAATAACTTATTTCCGAACATTAATCCGGACAAAACAATATCAATTACTTTTATCGGGAATTTATGATCAATTTTGTTAAATTGAGGTAAATACCCAATAGGATTCCGTTTGTCGCTATCTGAATGGAAAACTTTTACCGTTCCTTTAAAAAGTTTAATTAAACCAAGAATCACCTTTAGCAAGGTAGTCTTTCCTCCTCCGTTTGGTCCAATTATACCAATAAAATCGTTATCATAAATATCCAACGAAACATTATTTAAAATAACTTCATCATTGTATCCGGCATACACCGATTTTAACTCAACTAACTTTGCCATAATTTTTAATTTGTATAAGATTCTACCATCTTATCAATCATAAACCGCATACTTTTTCCCCAGTGATAATCTAATGGATTTATTTGTACAACGGTTCCGTTAATTTCGTCTGCAATAACCTCAGCATTATGTTTACTAAATTGTTTTTGTACAAAAATTATATTAATATTTTCGGAACGAGCAATTCTTATAACCTCCTGCATATTAGCAGGAGTTGGTTCTTTACCATCCATTTCAATAGAAACCTGCTCTAATCCATAATCGCGTGCCAAATAACTTAAAGCCGGATGAAATATTAAAAACTTTTCACCTTTAAAAGGTTCTAATTTACAGGTAGCGTATTGATCTAACTTATCAATCTCTTGAAGAAATTTGTGATAATTGGGAGTAAATAAGGTATCCAGGTTGTGGTAATTTTTTAGAAAATATTGATAAATTAATGCTGCTTGTTTTTTAACTTCTTTAGGCGACACCCAGATATGCGGGTCTATTCCATGATGATGCCCATCGTGTGCATGATGTTTGTGATCTGTGTCCTGTGGTTTAATTAAATGAGCATTTTCTGATAGGTCAACAATTTTCATTTGAGGATGAATATTCTTAAATCTATCCATCCAGGATTTTTCAAATTCGATATGACCAATACGGAAATAAACATCCGAAGTTGTTAGTTCCTGCATTTGTTTTGGTGTTGGCTCATAGGTTACCGGACTAGCTCCGGGGGGAATCATCACATTAACAGTAAAATGATTTCCTGTTATTTTTTCTACAAAATATTTTTGAGGCAAAATGCTAACGGTTATAATAACTTTACTATTTTTTGGTTGCGGAGTACAACCCCAAAGTAAGCCCACAAACATAACTAAGAATGCAATTCTGATTTTCATGGTTTTATTATTTAGAATCATTTAAAATAACAAAAATAATAGAAAAAAAAGAATTTTAGGTAAAGAATTCATTTAAATCATGACCAAAAATTAATTACAAAAAAAGTGGCTGAATTTTTCAACCACTCACTCTTTTTATTTATAAATTTAGGAAATTCCTTAATCAAGCAATTCAGCTAATTTATTACCTAACGCTTCACCTCGTAAATCTTTGGCAATAATAATTCCATCCGGATCAATTAACACATTATGAGGTATTGAATTAAAACCATAAAGTTCTCTTGCAGAACAATCCCAATAGTTCAATTCAGAAACCTGTGGCCAGTTAATACCATCGGCTTCAATAGCCTTTACCCAAGATTCGCGGGTTTTATCTAATGAAACGCCAAAAATTTCGAATCCTTTATCATGATATTTAGCATATTCAGCCACCAAATTTGGGTTTTCCTGTCGACAAGGGTTGCACCATCCAGCCCAAAAATCGATGAGAACATATCCATCTCCAACATAGAATGAAAGAGAAACAGGGTTTCCCTCAGGGTCATTCATGGTAAAATCAATATATGGTTGGCCAATGGCAACACTTTTTAAAACATCAACTCTTTCGTTTAAATCTTTAGCATATTCAGATTCTGAAACCTCTGGGCTAAATTTCGCAATTATAGCTTCTAGCTCATCCAGAGTTAAATATGGCATCATATAATTTAAGGTAATAAAGGGAGACAGAACGGTTGAAGAATTTTCATCAATAAAATCTTTAATATATTGCTGTTGTTGTTCTTCAACTTTAGTATATTCTGCTTCAATTTGTTTTACCTTCTCCATATCGCCACCCATATTTGCTTGCATATATTCATTATACAACGTTCTAAATTGCATATTGTAATTCATCAGTTGTTCTTCAAAACTTCGATATAAGGTGGTTACTTCCGAACCTTCAATTTCTGCATTGGGGATACTGTCGATATGAGCAACAATCTTAACTTTTGTATTTTCTAAAAACAAAGGAATTGCATCTAATGTATCAGCAAATTTAATGATATGATACTCTGGCATCTCTACTTTTCCTTTAAAGGAAAACATACCCTCTTTTAACGCAACCGAGTCAACGGTTACCAGCTTACCATCTTCCACTTTTTGAAGAATAGCTGAACCCGTATTTAAACCTTCAATTTGTCCTTCAATTTTATACTTTGTCTCTGTTGAACATGAAAACAAAAATGCAATAGCCAACAGGCTGTAAAATAATTTTCTCATTATGATTTTTTTTTTAGATTTATAAAAATTTTGAATCGATAAACATACAAAAAATTCTACATAATAAGAATTTAATATATGTTAATATGATTTATTTTTTGTTGAAATATTCGTTTAAAAGCATACGGGCTGCAAGGAATGAATTCATTTTTCCTTGTAAAACATTCTCTTCGAAAAATTTTAGCTTATTTTTAATAATCTCTTGCTGATAAAAATTGTTTTTTAACGATTCATTTATTGATTCGTACATCCAATATTTTGCTTGTTCTTTTCTTTTTAAAGCAAAAAATTTGTTTGATTTTTGCTTTTCAATAAATTCATTAATCACTTCCCAAACCTCATCAATTCCTGTTTTAACAAGCGACGAACAAGTTAACACTTTTGGGATCCATCCCGAAGGAGTAGGCGGAAACAGATGAAGTGCATTTTGGTATTCGTTTTTTGCCTGTTCAGCTTTTCGGATATTTTCTCCATCGGCTTTATTAATAACAATCGCATCAGCCATTTCCATTATTCCTCGTTTAATTCCCTGCAATTCATCTCCGGCCCCTGCAAGCATTAGCAACAAGAAAAAATCAACCATGGAATGTACAGCTGTTTCAGATTGCCCCACACCCACCGTTTCAATAAAAATAGTATTAAATCCGGCAGCTTCACATAAAACAATCGTTTCTCTGGTTTTTCGGGCAACACCACCTAACGAACCAGCCGAAGGCGAAGGCCTGATAAATGCATCAGGATCCGTAGCGAGTTCTTCCATCCTTGTTTTATCTCCAAGGATACTTCCTTTAGAACGCTCACTACTTGGATCAACAGCCAATACAGCAAGTTTATTTCCTTTCGATGTTATATATTTACCCATCGATTCGATAAACGTACTTTTCCCTACTCCCGGAACTCCTGTTATCCCTATACGAATGGAATTTCCTGCATAAGGAAGGCATTTTTCTATGATCTTCTGGGCTATTTGATTATGATCGGGTAATGAACTTTCAATTAATGTTATGGCTTGTCCCAAAATGGTTCTATTCCCGTTAATAATTCCATCTACATATTCCTGTACCGATCGTTTTATTTTTTTGTTTTCTCTGAATTTTTTTATTACCTCGGGATTTATGGATTCGGGTTGTTCAATCCCACGCTGTACATTTAAAGCGGATTTAAATTTATCTTTATTTTTTTCTTTTTTATCCGACATGTCCAAAATATTTTCTACGAAATTAAAACTTCCTGCTATAGAAAGAAAGTTTAATACTATTTTTCACAACACCCTTTTTAGATAATAACTAAAAAAAAAGAAATAGCACAATACTATTTCTTTAGGTGTATGGATCAAAATCAATTATTAATTAATCAACAATTTCTCCACTGATCATTAATCGTTCTTCGGGATTGGAAGGATCATTAGAAATTACATAAATAGATTTACGTTGCATTCCCTTCCTTGATCCAAATTTGAATACCGCTTTAAACGAACTTGATTCCCCGGGTTTTACTACTTCCTTCTCTAAATTAGCAGTAGTACAACCGCAGGTGGTTCTTATTTTTCGAATAACCAAATCACTTTTTCCTACATTCTTAAAAACAAATTTTTTCTCAACTTGTTTTTGGCTGGAAGAAACTTTTCCAAAATTGAAATTCGTTTCTTCAATTTCAATTTTAGGAGCATTCTTACGCTGCAATTCGGTTAATTGCGAAAAATCCTCTTCAATTTTAGCACTAATAGTAATGTAGTTACCTCTAATATTTTCACCATTGATTAACATAGAAACTCTATTGACAATAAATCCCCAATCGTTAACTTTCCGTCCATCATATTCGCCAATAATAAAACCTTTCTCTTTAGGCCTTAACTCATCAGGTGAAACTTTGAGCTTTAAATACTCCGGGACATTCTGAAAACTAAGTTTTAAAATTTGGTCAGATGCATTGTAAATTTTTAATGTATCGATCTTAACCTGATTATGATAAACCCTGGTAAAAGGCAAATGATTCGATTGCAACCTTAACTCACCAATGGTTTTTGGGTAATAATCTTCAATTGTTTTTTCTCTGGGCAACACTTCACCCATAATCCTTAAAATTACCCGGGTCTTATTAATTGTATTCGTAGTGATAATTATACTTTTATTAAAATTTCCGGGCCGGTTTCTTGGATCAAAAGCAGCTTTAACAAAACCTTTCTCTCCGGGCATTACGGGTTTCTGTGTCCAGGTAGGTGTGGTACAGCCACAGGTTGCTCTAACATTTGTAATTACCAATGGTTCATTTCCTGTATTGGTAAAAGTAAATGCATAGGCAACCATACCTCCATCTTCTTTTATTTTGCCAAAATCATGTACATCTTTTTCAAAAGATATTTTAGACCCACGTTGTTGGGCAAAAGCAAAAACAGTAATCAGGAAAAAAATTAAAATAAAAAATCCTCTCTTTTTCATAGTGTGGTAATATTTTTATAAAAATAAATAACTTTGAATGGTATAAATATCAAAAATAATAATATTTCATATTTTATCATTAAGGTTAACAAACTTTAACTTTTGAGATTAAAATGCTAAATTCATGCCAAATTAAATTTATCCTTTATTTAACGAAAACATTTCTATTTAGTTGTGAAAAATAGCCGGAGAGTCATATTATTTTTATTTTTTATTTTCATCATTCAGCCTGTATATGCCCAATTTTATAACGGGCATCAAATGAATTTTGACAAAAACAGAATACAATATAATGATTTTTACTGGTCTTATTTCAGATTTGAAAATTACGATGTTTATTTTAACCAGGAGGGAGAAGCGATTGCCAGATATACCGGCGAAATTGCCCGCAACGAAATGGAACAAATGCAGCAACGACTAAATCATACCCTCAAAAAAAAGTTAAATTTTATTGTATATAATCGATATACAGATTTCAGACAGAGTAATATTGGACTGGCAACAGGGAAAGAAGAATATAATACCGGTGGAATAACAAAAATCCGGAACAATAAAGTCAACTTATATTTTCAAGGCGACCATATAGCTTATAACATACAATTGAAAAAAGCTATTGCCGAAGTAATCATCATGGAGATGCTTTACGGAGATCGATTATCCGATAATTTTGCCAATGCTACCATGCTTGAACTACCCGAATGATTTTTAAACGGATTAACCTCCTACTTATCTCAGGAATGGGACGAAAAAACAGAAAACCGGGTGAAAGATGGATTAACGCACAACCGATACCAAAAATTTAATCGGCTAACTGGCGAAGAGGCTACTTATGCCGGCCATTCATTTTGGAAATACATTAATGATTTTTACGGTCCTACGGTTATTACGGATATCATTTATCTTACCCGGATAAATAAAGGTGTTAACAGTGCAATGCTTGATGTTTTAGGGTTACCTTTTAAAGAAATCGTTCAACAATGGGTCAATTACTACGAATCGTATTTTGAAAACCAGTCCCTGGCAAACGATACTTTAAACCAACCGCAAAAAATTATTCTAACCAGCAAACCTCAACAAAAAATAACACAAGTAAAACTAAGCCCTAATGGAAATAAAATGGCGTATGTTACGAATGAACTGGGGAAATATAAAATTTTTATTTATGATGAATATTTCGATGAACATTATAGAATCTATAAAAACGGGCATAAGATTAAACAAATTACCGATTACACCTATCCCATAATCGGTTGGCATCCGTCGGGTAATTTTTTAACCATTATCACCGAGCAAAAAGGGGGCATTAAACTTATTCAATACAATCTGGAAGAAGATGAACTTACCTCACGAAATCTTTTACATTATGATAAAATTTTGAATTTTGATTATGCTGACGATGGTTCTAAAATAGTATTTTCTGCAGTTAAAGAAGGTGAAACCAATTTGTTTATTTTCCATTTGGCTTCTTCAACAAGCACACAAATAACCTCTAATGCGGCTGACAATTTTAATCCGCGATTTATTCAAAACGCAACAAAAATTGTATTTAGTTCAAATCAGCCATCCGATACATTATCCAATAATAATTTTAATTCTAACCGGGATATTTATCTTTATGATTTGAAAGAGAAAAACAATAAACCCCAAAATTTAACCAAAACGGGTTATACTAATGAGAAAATACCCGAGGGTTTAAAACCCGACAACTACCTTTATTTAAGCAACCAAAATGGAATTTATAATCTATATCAGGGAAGATTTGACAGTACCATAAGCTATATTGATACAGCTATCCATTACCGATATTATATGAACCAGGAGCCTTTAACCAACTTCCATTTTAACATACTGAATCATGATTTAAGTGATAATAAATCAGCCTACTCATTTGTTTATTTTACGAAAGGGAAATACCATCTTTATAAATCATCATTGCAAGATTCGACGTTTACTCCAAAAAAACAATTATACCAAACATCCCATAGACAAAGCAATATTGATAGCCTGCAATCAATAAATCAACAAAAAAGAATAGTAACCGACACATTAAAAATGCAATTGCCAGAAGATAATTATGTAGATATTAATCAGTATACCTTTGAAATTGAAAAACCCTATTTTACTTACAAATACAATAAGGAAAAAATAGATACCACAAAATTAGAGCGCCAGTTCCCTAAAATCCGGATTTACGAAAGAACATATTATACCGATCACATTGTAAGTCAGGTTGATTTTGGTTTTTTAAACAATACTTACCAGGCCTTTACCGGTGGTGCAGTGTATTTTAATCCCGGATTTAATGCGTTACTTAAAATTGGGGCTTTTGATTTGCTCGAAGATTACAAAATAATTGCAGGCGTGAGGTTTTCGGCAGATTTTAATAGTAACGAGTATTTGATAAGCCTCGAAAATTTTAAACGAAAAATAGATGAACAGTTTGTTTTTCATCGACAAACGTTCGAAAATATTACGCCGGATTTTGTTTCCAAAACAAAAACACATAAGCTGATGTATATCCGAACGATACCTTTCAGCCAGATAAATGCATTAAAAGGTACGGTAACTTTTCGCCACGATAAACAAATTTATATGGCTACCGACCGCAACACATTACAAACTCCTGATATTCATAAAATATGGGGAGGCTTAAAATTCGACTATATTTTTGATAACACCATAAATACAGGAGTAAATATTTATAATGGTGCACGATATAAAATTTTTGCCGAATACTATAATCAGGTTCATAGCTGTCCTAAATATTTTTAAAATTAAAAAATACAAACGTAATTACAGGTATTTTGGACAGATTTTTACTATTATTAAAAACGAATCCCCCCATTTAAATAAAATCCCTTGTTTATATTTGG
>JAYEKP010000200.1:0-8993 GCA_034661075.1 Bacteroidota bacterium | reverse complement strand
TAATCATTTATATTTTATAACACTTCTATTTTCTTGTTTATCACACAACTATTTTGCAAATTTGCAACAACTTCGTACATATACTAATCAATTTAATAATAAAATATTGGAGGATAAAATATGATTACCGATTTAGAACAAATATTTTCCGCCAGCGCCAAAAACATGAAGCGTTCGGCTATTCGTGAAATTCTAAAATTAACGCAACGTCCCGAGGTTATCTCTTTTGGAGGTGGATTACCATCACCCGAATCTTTTCCTATTGAGCAGTTGAAAGAAATTACAACCGAAATTTTAGATACCGATGGACCTGGGTCACTACAATACGGTGCAACCGAAGGAGTTCCTGAATTACGTAATATTTTAGTGGGCCGCTACCAAAAAGAGGGATTAAAACTGGAACTTGACAATTTGGTCATTACCACATCATCGCAACAAGCCCTTGATTTACTAGGTAAAATTTTTATTAACCGGGGCGATAAAATAATTTGCGGATTACCATCGTATCTTGGAGGCTTAAGCGCTTTTAACACCTATGGTGCCGATTTAGAAGGTATTAAGTTCGACGATCATGGCATGCGTGCCGATAAACTCGAAGAGAAATTAGAAGAATTAAAAGCCAAGGGGCAAAAACCAAAATTTATCTATATTATTCCTGACTTCCAAAATCCGGCTGGTATTACCATGCCAGAATCACGGAGACTGGAGATTATTGCACTGGCTAAAAAATATGATGTATTAATTGTTGAAGACAGCCCATACCGGGAAATTCGATTTGAAGGTGAACCACAACGAACCATTTATGAACTAGACAATTCAGGACAAGTAATCCTTTTAGGAACATTCTCAAAGATTTTTGTTCCCGGATTCCGAATTGGTTGGGTTGTGGCCAATGAACAAATCATTGACAAAATCGTAATTGCCAAACAATCAGCCGATTTATGTACACCTACCCTAAATCAAAAAATTGCATTTAAATACATGGATAAAGGATACTTTGACGAAAACCTGAAAGGTATCATTAAGCAATACCACAAAAAAAGGGATAATATGCTCAAAGCATTTAAAGAATATATGCCCGAAGGTGTAAAATGGACCGAACCTGAAGGTGGTTTATTTCTTTTCTTAACCTTACCGGAACATATGGATGCTGAAGTATTGTTTAAAAAAGCCATTGAAAATGATGTGGCTTTTGTGCTGGGTAGCGTATTCCACTGCGATGGCAGCGGGAAAAATACTATGCGTATTAACTTTTCGTACATGTCGAAAGAAAAAACTACCGAAGGAGTTAAACGACTGGCAAAAGCCATTAAAGAAGAGATGAATATGGCATAAAATAATTTAATTTTGATCATGTAAAGAGGTACGAAACAAAAACGTACCTCTTTTCTTTTTAAACTATAAAACCAAAAAACATTTCATTTCGTTATATTTGCATTAACCTACAGTAAATTGTAAATGATAAAACTGTCCATCATTATCGTTAATTATAATGTTAAACATTTCCTTGAGCAATGTTTAATATCTGTTTTTAAGGCACTCGAAAATATTCCTTCCGAAGTATTTGTTGTGGATAATAATTCTGTTGATGGCTCTTGTGCTCTAGTTAAAGAACGGTTTCCAAATGTAACGCTGATAGAAAATAAAAAAAATCATGGTTTTTCATATGCCAATAATCAAGCCATAAAAAAGGCTAACGGAGAGTATATTCTTCTTTTAAATCCTGATACAGTGGTTGAAGAAGACACCTTTTCTAAGAGCATCCATTTTATGGATACTCATCCTGATGCCGGAGGTTTAAGTGTTAAAATGATTGATGGCAAAGGCCGGTTTTTACCCGAATCGAAAAGAGCATTACCCAAACCTACAGTAGCTTTTTATAAAATATTCGGCCTATCAAAATTATTTCCAAAATCAAAAATTTTTGCCCGCTACCATTTAGGCCATTTAAAAAATGATGAGATAAACGAAATAGAAATTCTTCCTGGTGCTTTTATGTTTTTACGAAAAAAAGCCTTGGATAAAGCCGGCTTACTCGATGAAACTTTTTTTATGTATGGTGAGGATATTGATTTATCGTATCGCATAATTTTATCAGGATTTAAAAATTATTATTATCCCGAAACAACCATTATTCATTACAAGGGGGAAAGTACTAAAAAGGGCAGCCTAAATTATGTGTTTGTATTTTACCAGGCGATGATCATTTTTGCCAACAAACATTTTTCAAAAAAAAATGCAAAAATATTCTCGCTCCTTATTAATGCAGCTATCTATTTCAGAGCCTTTTTATCAATAGTAAATCGTACTATAAAAACATTATTTTTACCCGCGCTGGACATTGTCTTTTTTTATGCGGCTTTCTATTTTATTGAACCAGTCTGGGAGCAATTTAAATTTCAGGGGCAGGGCAACTATCCCGATACATTTCTACATTATATTGTTCCGTCCTATATCTTAATTTGGGTTCTATCACTATGGTTCAATGGGAGTTACTCCAAGCACATAAAATTTAAAAACATCATTACAGGAATAATAACCGGCACAGTTATCATCCTTATTTTTTATGCCCTTTTACCCATGGAATTAAGATTTTCCAGGGCATTAATAATTATTGGAACATTTAATTGTTTTATTTTAGCCATTATCAATCGATATATTTCGCATTACCTCCCATTTACACACCATAAATTTTTTAATACAAAAAAATTAAGAATGATCATTGCCGGATTCGAAGATGAAATAAAACGGGTAAAACAGATCATCTCTGAAACCAACATCTCAACGGAAATTACTGGATATGTATCTCCTGAACAAACTTCAAGCACATCGTATTATTTGGGTAGTTTAGATCAAATAGAAGAAATCATAAAAATTCACCAGATCGACGAAATTGTATTTTGTGCTAAAAATATTCCCGCACATAAAATCATGAATACCATGTTAAAAGTTTCATGTTATGATGTTGATTTTAAAATAGCTCAACCAGAAACACTCTCAATTATCGGAAGCAATTCAATAAATACATCCGGAGATCTTTATTCCGTTGAAATAAATTCCATTGCTAGAGAAAACAACATCCGCAATAAAAGATTTTTCGATATAATGTCATCAACTATAATATTAATAATAAGCCCGTTACTATTGCTATTATCAAAAAATTCCTTTAACTTAATAAACAATTCGTTTAATGTTTTGTTAGGATTTATAACCTGGGTAGGATATTACCAGGATGATAAAATTAAAACAAATCATCTGCCTAAAATTAAAGATGGTATTTTATCTCCTGTAATACTTGTAAATAAAACAGATCCTAACCAAACAGTATTTAATAATGCAAATATGATATATGCAAAAAATTATATCGTTTGGAATGATCTTAGAATCCTGCTTAAAGGAATAAATCAATTAGACAGAAAAATAAGAACTGTTTAATAGCAAAATGTACAACAAAGTATAATGTTTAAAAATTATGGCAAAAGTAGAGATATTACTGCCTGCAATGGGCGAAGGAATTATTGAAGCAACCCTAACGAAATGGCTTGTAAAAGAAGTGGATAAAATTGAAGAAGATCAATCAATTGCTGAAATAGCAACCGACAAGGTTGATTCTGAAATACCATCACCTCAAGATGGTGTAATTGAAAAATTATTATTTAATGAAGATATTCCCAAAGTGGGTGATACTATTGCAATATTAAAGGTAAAAGGAGATAACGATGCGGAAATAGAAACCTCTAAAAAGCAAGAACCGGAAAAAGCAATACCACAAAATGAACCTAAAGAAGAGATATCCACATCATCTCAACCAGAGCAACCTCTTAGTAGCCGGACACCCAAAGGAAGATTTTTATCACCATTGGTTAGAAACATTGCCGAAAAAGAAAATATTACGGCCAATGAACTCGACCAAATAAGAGGTAGTGGAAATACAGGAAGAATAACCAAAGATGATATTATTAACTATATAAATACAAGATCGTCGGGTGGGGTACAACCTATACCAGAAGTTTCCGATGCAAAACAACAAAAAACTTCAGAACCTGCCAAACCACAAGTAAGTAAAGATCAACTTTATGGTGGTGGCGATTATGAAATTGCGCAAATGGACCGAATGCGTAAACTCATTGCAGACCATATGGTTCAGTCTAAACAAATATCGCCGCATGTTACTTCATTTGTCGAAGCAGATGTAACGAATATGGTAAAATGGCGAGAAAAAAATAAAGCAAAATTTCAGGAGCGTGAAAATACCAAGTTAACATTCACCCCGCTTTTTATGGAAGCTACAGTTAAAGCAATAAAAGATTTTCCAAACATTAATGTTTCTGTTGATGATGATAAGATTATTCTAAAAAAGAATATTAACATCGGAATGGCAACCGCATTGCCATCAGGAAATCTGATTGTGTCGGTTATAAAAAATGCCGATAAATTAAACTTAG
The DNA here is from genome assembly GCA_034661075.1 of Bacteroidota bacterium. Classification (GTDB taxonomy): domain Bacteria; phylum Bacteroidota; class Bacteroidia; order Bacteroidales; family UBA12077; genus UBA12077. Next base: position 4,548 of record JAYEKP010000200.1, on the reverse strand, counting down.
CCGGTTTAGCTTCAAATGTAAATGATTTAGCTAACCGAGCCAGAGAAAATAAATTGAAACCCGAAGAAATTCAGGGCGGAACATTTACGATTACCAATTTTGGGACTTTTCAAAATATATCGGGGACCCCAATCATTAATCAGCCGCAAGCAGCAATATTAGGAATTGGAAGTATCACTAAAAAACCAGCTGTAATTGAAACAGCTGAAGGAGATGCTATTGCCATTAGGCATATTATGATACTATCATTAGCTTACGATCATAGAGTAATTGATGGTGCATTAGGAGGTATGTTCTTAAAACGAATTGCCGATTATCTGGAAAATTTCGATATAAAAAGAAATATCTAAGAAACAATAAACTCCGGTCATTTGCCGGAGTTTTTATAATATCAACATTTACAAAACTTCATATAATTTTATTACATTTGTTCAAAGAGTTTTATATTTGGCTATAAATTACTTAAACCAGTAAAACCCTATATTAATTTGTAGCCTATTCAAAAAAACTAATAATAACGAACAAATGAGGAAATATTTACTAACTTTAATAATTATTCTCACCACATGTAGCCTTGCTATTTCACAATCAAAAAAAGAGTTAAAAAGAGCTTTTGTAAACGCTGAATTTTATCTTTTATATAACGAATATAAAGAAGCATTACCTCTTTTTATGGAGCTTTATCATTCAGGGCGTGAGGATGCCAATGTTAAACATCGTATTGGATATTGTTATTTAAACATTCCCAACCAAAAAGAAAAGGCTATCCAATATTTAGAAGAAGCTATTCAGGATATTTCCGAAAATTATAACGTTGGAGATTATAACGAAAAACAAGCTCCTATTGAAGCCTATTATTATTTAGGCATTGCTTACAGAGTGAACAACCAGATTGAAGATGCGATGGAAGTTTTTAATAAATATAAAAAACTCCTCGACCCTGCAGATCAAGAAAAAAATAAATTGGTAGAAACACAATTAACTGCCTGTAAAAATGCCATTGAATTAAGCAGGAAGCCTACCAATATTATGGAAACCAATTTGGGCAAAAACATTAATAATGAATATCCCAATACAAACCCTGTTGTTTCTGGCGATGAAGAAACCATTGTATATTCAAGTGAATTAAGATTTTACAGTGGTGTTTTTATGTCGAAAAAAAGAGACGGCAGATGGCTTCCGGCAAGAAATATTTCGTTGGAATTTAATTCAAAATTCCCTGTTGTTCCGGTTTTTATTTCAAGAGACGGAAACACGCTGTATCTACAAAGAAACGACCAGGATATTTACAATCTTTATATAAGTAAATATGCGAATGGTGTATGGAGTCAGTTGGAAAAATTAAATAACAATATCAACTCTAAAGCAAATGAAACTCATGCTTGTATTACTGACGATGGAAAAACCTTGTATTTTGTAAGTAACAGAGAAGGAGGTTTTGGAGGGTTTGATATTTATAAATCGGAATTAGATGCCAATAATGAGTGGGGGCCTCCCATTAATCTTGGAGCCACAATAAATAGTTATTTAGATGAAGTTACTCCCTTTATCTCCAAAGATGGTAAAACACTTTACTTCTCATCTCAGGGACATTATAATATAGGAGGATTCGATATTTTTAAAGCAACGAAAAGTGGTGACTCATGGACAAAACCACAAAACCTGGGATATCCATTTAACACAACCGATGATGACATCTTCTTTTTCCCGATAAACAATGGAAAAATTGCTTATTATTCAAAATTTAAAGAAACAGGATTTGGAGAAAACGATATATATCGAATTGAAATTTTTGATCAAGAAATCATTCCCGAAGAAGAATAAAAAAATCATAAAAAATATAAATATCAAATCATTACAATCAATTTTATCATAATAGGAAAAAATTATTGATTAGAGGAAAAATATTATTATTTTTAATTAATTTCGTATGTTTTGAAAATGGATAAAAAAAATGAAAAAAATAATACTAGCCTGTTTATTAACCCTTAGTTATATCTCTGTTTCTTCGCAAGAATACTATCAACTGGAAGAAATGTTTCTTGATGCTGATTCCTGGTTTTTTTACGAAGATTACAAAGAAGCACTTCCTTTATTTCAGCGAGTACTAGATGCCGATTCAACAAATTATAATGTGATGTATAAAATTGGATTTTGTTACCTTCACATCCCGGGACAAAAAATAAAATCCATTCCATATTTAGAAAAAGCAGCAGAGAATTATACCCTTAATTACCGAAACAATACCTACGCAGAAAGGAAAGCCCCTTTAGACGCCGTATTTTATCTGGGTAATGCATACCTTATAAATAACCAAATAGACGAAGCTATTGATGCATATACTGCTTTTCAGAATAAAATATCAGAAAATAAAAAAATGCTTAATAAAGATATTTACGACAAAGCGTATATCGAAAAACAATTTGATGCTTGCCGAAATGCTTTAAAATTTCAGGAAAACCCAGTCAATTTTATTGCCAACAACTTAGGAAGTCCAATAAACACGAGATTTACTGAATTTAGCCCCGTTGTTTCAGGCGATGGTTCTACCTTGGTTTTTACAACATCCCTTAAATTTTATGATGCAATTTTTTATTCTAAAAAAGAAGATGGAAAATGGACTTATCCTATCAATTTAATGGCTCAATTAGGTGTTGATGATAATACATCCACCTTATCACTATCACAGGATGGAAAAGAACTTTACCTCTATCGTGATGATGATTTTGACGGGAATATCTATGTTAGTTTTTTCCGTAATGGAACATGGACAAAAGTTAAAAAATTAAATGAAAATATAAACACTAAATATTGGGAATCACACGCTTCGTTATCTCCTGACGGACAAAAATTATATTTTACAAGTAACCGCGATGGAGGAATTGGGGACCTGGACATTTACGTTTCGGAACGCTTAACGGATACAACCTGGGGTGTTCCTAAAAATCTGGGGGAAAATATTAATACCCAATGGAATGAAAATACACCCTTCTTATCTGCTGATGGCAGCAAACTTTTTTTTAGCTCCGAAGGACACGAGAATATGGGTGGATATGATATTTTCTATTCTAAAAATATAAACGGAGAATGGAGTAAACCGGTAAATATTGGCTACCCGATTAATACAACCGATCATGATTTATTCTTTGTACCCTATGAGAATGGCCAATATGCCTACAGCTCTGAATATTCATATTTAGGACATGGTGGAGCTGATATTTATCTTTATCAACTTTTTCATATTCCCCAAAACAATCGGATTAAGGTAGAAGGTATTATAACCATGGATAATCCGGATAACCGTAACCGTAAAGATTTTATCATTCATATTACCGATACGGTAAATAATGATACCATTGCAATACTCCATCCTGATAAAGACAAAGAAAAATATCAATACAGAACTTCACGCGGAAAAAATCACCTGGTTTGGGAAGGAGAATCAGATAAAGGAAATCTTTATTTTATCTCAAAAGAATATAAAATTAAAGAAAAATTTCTTGTACCTGAGATAAAACTAGCGCAAAATAATTTTCAGGTCATAAGTGATCAGGAAAACGTAAAAATTAAACTTTCACTTCAAAAAGGAAATAAGCTTATTGTAAACACTTTTTATAAAGACAAACTTATTAATAGCGAAGAGTTTAACATTCAAAAAGAAGAATTTATTTATGAATATAAACCCCTTGAAGGTCAAACCAAAATAAGTTTCAGCCTGATCGATAAAAACAACAATATTAAAACAGAAGAAGTAACTGTATCATATACCCCTGCTGATACTGAGGCTGAACTTGCTATTACAGAACAAATTATTGATTTTAGCGATGGAGATAAAAAGGTTAAAATAAAACTTTCTGTAGAGAAAAATTCCAAATTATATGTTGAAACCTGGGTAGAAAATAAACTCATCAATAAAGAAAGTTTTGATGTTAAAAAAGATGAGTTTAGCTATGAATTTGAACCAAAAGCTGATAATAGCCGGCTAAAATTTAAACTGGTTGATAAACATCAAAATATTAAAAACGAAGAAATTATTATTTCCCATAAACCTGTAAGTAAAGAATTTGCAGATGTTTTAAATAATATTATCTCTTTAGACTCAAAAAGTTTTAAACACATTATTACATCAAAAGATATACGCCAAGCTAAAACTGTAAAAGAATTAATCAATAATTTTTATACAAGATCTGCCAAAGCTGGGTTGTCGGAGCAAGATGCAAAAGCATTCATTGTTGCATTAGCTATAAATGCATCAAATAATACGAATAAATTTATTTCAGATCTTGCAGAAATAGCAACCGGAGATTTAAAGTTTGTTTTAGATTCCGCTATTCAACAAAATTTACCATTTAACTCTAATTTAGAAGTTGTAAACTATTTGAAAAAACAAACGGCAAATTATAATTATACTTACAATGATATTGTAAAATTACTTGAAACATATCTGCAAGTCTCTGATTTTGAAGTTGAATATCTTACACAAATTTTAACTGAACTAGTAAACTACGACTTTAATAATATCCTTACAAAAATGGATATCTCTGCGTT
>JAYEKP010000199.1:35157-39433 GCA_034661075.1 Bacteroidota bacterium | reverse complement strand
ATCCAATAGGCGTAGCTTATGTAAGCGAATTATATACTAAAGAAATATTAGCTACAGCACTTTCAGCTAATTCACAGGCAAAAAGTTTATTTGCTGCCATTATAGCTCCTGTCTTAGGTTTTGTTGCCGATAAATTTAATGTAGGTATAGCCCTTACTTTCGTGGCATTGCTTTTATTGCTCACGGCAGTATTCTATCTTGTATCAAGCAAAAACAAATCAATTAAAAGATAACAACTATTTTAAAATTAAACTTTTTATATTTGGCAAATTTTGTAAAAAATGAAAACAGCACTTTTTATTGGGTTAGGAGGATTTGCAGGTAGTATTGCCCGCTATTATGTGTCGAAAATAAATTTAATACCAGCATTATCAACCATTCCATTAGGAACATTACTGGTTAATATTACAGGTAGTTTTTTGTTGGGATTATTGACTGGCATTGCCGACCGATCTTTACTTTTAAGTTTAGAGTGGCGTATGTTTTTAATGGTTGGTTTTTGTGGAGGGTTTACCACCTTTTCGACATTTGCTGGTGAAAATCTATTAATGATGCGCAATGCCAACTTTCAGGGGATGTTTTTATATACTGCTTTAAGTATTTTTTTAGCATTTCTTTTTGTATATTTAGGTTATAATCTATCAAAAATACTCTAATGCAAAATAATAAAAATAATAAACTACTAAGAATATATATCAGTAGTACCGATCAAATTTCCGGGCAATTAGTATACGAAAAAATTGTATATATGGCAAAAGAAAAAAAACTGGCCGGAGCTACAGTACTTCGTGGAGTTTTAGGGTTTGGCGCCAGCTCTGTTATTCATTCCTCAAAATTTTGGGAACTAACCGAAAAACTGCCAATGGTTATTGAAATTGTTGATGAAAAAAAGAAAATAGATAAATTTTATCATCAAATTGAACCTATGCTCAAAGAAATGTCTAAAGGCTGCATGGTAACAATTGATCCGGTGAATGTAAAATTATATAAATCAGGCAACAAAAAATAATTTTATTAATATACAAACCGGGCAACTGGAGCAATATCCTGGGCAGCAAATTCTTTCTTTAAATACTTATAATAACCTGTTATAGCAATCATTGCAGCATTATCGGTGGTAAACTTAAATTCAGGAATAAAAATTTCCCAACCATTTTTTGTAGCTTCTTGAATAAATGTATTGCGTAACCCAGAATTAGCAGAAACACCTCCAGCTACAGCAATATGTTTAATTCCTGTTTGTTTCGATGCCAATACTAACTTTTCCATTAAGATATCGATAATAGTATATTGTATACTGGCGCAAAGATCATTCATATTATTTTTTACAAAGTCAGCGTTTTTTTTCATCTCATCTCTAATAAAATATAAAAACGAAGTTTTTAAACCACTAAAGCTATAATCTAGGTCTTTAATTTTAGGTTTGTTAAAGATAAAAGCTTCTTTATTTCCCAGTTTAGCATTTTTATCAATTACAGGGCCTCCCGGATAAGGCAAACCAATTACTTTTGCACATTTATCAAAGGCTTCACCGGCAGCATCATCAATGGTTTGCCCAATAATTTGCATATTTAAATAGTCTTTAACCACGACAATTTGCGTATGCCCACCCGAAACCAATAAACATAAAAAAGGGAATTTCGGTTGGTTATTCTCTTTTTCAAATTGTTTAATAAAATGAACTAATATATGCGCTTGCAAGTGATTAACTTCAACCAAAGGAATATCCATCGCTAAAGCAAAAGATTTTGCAAAGGATGTGCCTACCAGTAATGAACCTAACAAACCAGGGCCACGGGTAAAAGCAACAGCACTAACCTCATCTTTGCGAACACCAGCTGTTTTTAACGCCTGGTCTACTACAGGGATGATATTTTGTTGATGAGCTCTGGAAGCCAATTCGGGCACCACTCCTCCGTAGGCCTTATGAACATCCTGATTTGCAATATAGTTCGATAAAATATACCCGTCTTTAATCACAGCTGCAGATGTATCATCACACGATGATTCAATTCCTAATATTGTAATGCTCATTTATTCTACGGATTTTAAGATTTTTATAATTTTTTTTAGTTCTTTTGCGTTAGGTAATTAAAGGGCAAAAGTATTAAAAAATTCTATAAAATATTAATCATTGTTTTACTGGTTATTTTTATTGTTATACCAGCAACGGCCTACTTTGTTTTACAAAATAACAAAGTACAAACTTATATTACCCAAAAAATCGCAAAAACAGTATCAGAAAATTTGAATGCCAAATTCCAGGTCGAATCGGTTAATTATCGGTTTTTTAATAAAGTAGTTCTAAAAAATGTTTTTATTGAAGATCAACAAAAAGATTCGTTATTATTTGCAAAGGAGCTAATTGCCAATTTAAGAAGAATAGACTCCAAAAAAAGAAAAATAGATATTAACAATATTAACCTTTTAAATGCACGGTTTTATTTACACAAATCCGACTCCCTTGCTCCATTAAATCTAAAATTCATTGTTGACCATATTAAACGAGACAGCACAAATACTAAACCTCGTTGGGCAATTAATATTCGCAATATCGAAATGCACCAAACGATTTTTCGTTATAGAAATTACAAAGATATTAACAAAAGCAATAGTATTGATTTCAGCGAATTGATTTGTTATATTGATGATTTGGATATTCGAAACCTGACAGTAAAAAATAAAGTAGTAGATTTCAATATTAAGAATTTAAAATTTACGGAACAATCAGGTTTTAAAGTTTACAACTTAAAAACAAATATGAGTATTGGGAAACAACACATGTTGTTTAAAAATATAAAAATCAGAACACCCAACTCTTTTATTTACTCCGACTCCTTATCGTTTATCCATAATGACTTTGAAGATTACAAAAAATTTACCGAATTGATTAAACTTGATTTTGCATTCCGCGAATCCAATATTAGTTTTAATGATATTCAATACTTCTCGCCTAAATTGAGCAATATTGATTTAAATCTTGTCGTTTCTGGACGAATTCACGGAAAAATAAATTCACTTAAAGGAAAAGACGTTAGATTTCAGGTTGGAAAACAAACTGAACTCATTACAGACTTTGACTTTAACGGATTGCCCAACATTAATGAAACATTTATTTATGCAAACTTCAAAAAATTTAAAGCGGCTATTAAAGATTTTGAAACTGTCAATAAATTTACAAAAGGAAATAAAAATTTTACTATCCCTCAAAATTTAAATAAGCTGGGGATAATAAATTATGAAGGAATCTTTACCGGATTTATAGATGATTTTGTTACCTATGGAAACTTTATTACTGATTTAGGCAATATATCTACCGACCTATCTTTAAAACCTGATACATCAAGGACACTCGCTTTTGATGGGAAACTTGAAACTACGGACTTTAGTATTGGAGAATTAATAAATAATAATAAATCCGTTGGGAAAATTACGATGAATGCTCAAATAGAAGGTGTGATTGGCAGAGATAAAACCATAAAAGCAAACACAAAAGGTGTTATTCATAACATTTTAGTCAACAACTATAATTATCAAAATATAACTCTTGATGGATATTTAACGGAAAAAACGTATGACGGTATTTTAAATATTAGCGACCCCAATATAGCATTCGATTTTATTGGTGATATTGATTTTTCTAATGAAGTTCCTGTTTTTAATTTTACAGCCAATGTCCCTAAAGCTAAATTATACGGACTAAATATTGACCCAAAAGATACTACTGCTTTATTATCTTTTAAGGTTGATGCTAATTTTACAGGAATAAACTTAGACCATGCGGTAGGTGAAATTAATTTTTCAAAAACAGAATTAACAAAACTCAACGAAACGATACATTTCGATACCTTAAAAATTATTGCAGAACAATTTCCAGACACACATAAAATTACTTTAAAATCTGATTACATTGATGCGATGTTAGTAGGGAGCTACCAACCATCCACCATTTTGCAGTCGATGAAAAATCTGTTTTTTACCTATATGCCTGCTTTAATAAAAAGTCCAACAGATACATTAACAAATAAGTTTTCGAATAATTTCCAACTTAATGTAGATTTAAAAGACACAAAACTTTTAACCTATTTTTTTCTTCCATCGATTAAAATAAGCGATAGCGCAAAAGTAAATCTACAATACCAGGAACCTCAGAAACAACTTATTTTCAATGCGCTTGCTAAAAAAGCATCCTTTCATAAGCATACTTTCGATCAACTTACCATAAAAGCTATTTCAAACGACAGTATTTTTACTACATCAACAAAATCAAATAGTA
>JAYEKP010000199.1:0-35147 GCA_034661075.1 Bacteroidota bacterium | reverse complement strand
TATATCTTGAAAATTTTAAAATTACTTCGCTTACAAATCAAAACGATATTCACCTAAAAATCGATTGGGATAATAAAGATGAAAAAGATCAATACAATGGGAAGATTTTAGCTTCTACAATTATAAAACAAAAAGAAGCATACGATGACCCCACCTTTAATATCACCGTATTACCCTCAAAAATAGTTGTACAAGATTCACTTTGGAATATTAATAAATCAACCTTAAAAATCGATTCCACCGCTTTTGCCATTGATAACTTTACTATTAATCATAAAAAACAATTTCTTAAGGTAAATGGAAAAATATCTGAAAATACAGAAGATTCTCTATTTTTAAGTTTCTCCGATATCAATCTTTCACATATAAATATTTTGACACAAAATAAAAAACTTGAATTTGATGGGAGGATTAACGGAAATGCAAGCTTTTCAAACCTTTACCAAAATCCGTTATTTCATTCAAAAATTTCGGTAAATCAATTAAAACTCAACAAGCAAAAACTAGGCTATACGCAAATTTTTACAACCTGGATAGAAAACAAAAAAGCCATTAAGCTTGATGCATATACACAACAGGACGATGTAAAAAATTTAACAATCTCGGGTAATTATTTTCCGGTAGACAAAATACTCGATTTTTATATCCATTCAAAACAACTTAATCTTTCTATCCTCAATCCATTTCTCAGCAGTTTTGCCTACGATATATCAGGGAATTCATCAGGGAATGTTAAAATAAACGGGACATTAAGAAAGCCCTTATTTAATGGTAATTTGGAGCTGAATAATGCTACCATAGGCATCGATTATATAAAAACAAAATATTATTTTACAACCGAAACAAAAATTGAAAATAATACCTTACTTTTTAATCGTTTTAAAATCTTAGACTACCAAGACAATCAAGCATTTACAAGCGGATATGTTAAATTCCAACCACAAAAAAACATCCTTTTTAATTTTGATATCAATACAGATAACATTTTGGCCTTAAACACTACGGGTATTGATAACGAAAATTTTTATGGAACAGCATTTATGTCGGGAGTAATTAATGTTTCCGGGAGTAATTTGGGCAATGTTTTAGTGGATATCTCTGGCAGAACAGAACGTAATACAAAAATAAATATTCCATTATCAAAATCAGGATTAGCCGAAGAATCAGGTTTTGTTAGATTTATTAACACTCAAAAAACTTCAGAAGAATTAATCGATGATTATAATATTGACCTTTCAGGATTTCGTTTAAATTTTGACCTTGAAGTCACTCCAGAGGCAGAAGCCCTCTTAATTTTCGATTCTAAAATTGGGGATATCATCCAAGCACGGGGCGAAGGAAATTTAAAAATGGAAATTGATGCTAACAATAACTTTAATATGTTTGGTGATTACTCCATTGAAGAAGGGGATTATCTGTTTACTTTACAAAATGTAATTAATAAAAAATTTGAAATTGAACGTGGAGGGACCATCTTATGGAGTGGTGCTCCATATAATGCAAATATTGATATTGAAGCAATATATAATTTACAGACCCAATTAACCAATTTATTCCCCGAAGACTCAACAGATTTTTATCGTAGAAGAATACCTGTGGAATGCCAAATTTATTTAACCGACAATTTAATGAACCCCAATATCCGTTTCGATATCAATTTACCAACTGCAGATGACGAAATTAACACTCGGGTTAAATCAACCATTAATACGCAGGAAAAACTAAACAAGCAATTTTTATCTTTATTGGTTCTTAATTCATTTATGCCTGAGCAACAGCAAGGTACAAAAAACTATCTGGCCGAAAGCGGAACCTCCGGGCTAGGTTCTGTTACCACAAGCGAGCTTTTATCCAACCAACTTAGTCATTGGCTTTCACAAATTAGCGAAGAATGGGATATTGGTGTAAACTATAGGCCAGGAGACGAAATCAGCCGTGACCAGGTAGAGGTTGCTCTTTCTACCCAACTTTTAAACGATCGGGTTAGCATCAACGGGAATGTGGGTTACGGAGGACAAACAACGGAACAAACAACCAATCTGGTTGGTGATTTCAGGGTAGATGTCAAATTAACCAAAAACGGAAAACTACGATTAAAAGCATTTAACGAGTCCAACGATCGTATTTTATATGAAAATGCCCCTTATACACAAGGTGTAGGTATATTTTACAGAGAGGAATTTAACTCTTTTTCAGAGTTACTGGACCAGTTTTGGAACAATTTTAGCAGCAAGAAAAAGGATAAAGAAAATTAAACCTTAAATAAAAAATTTAAAGTATTTTTACCTTTGAAAATATTTTTAATAAAATTTTAACGTTTATAAACTGAATTAATTAAGATATTGTATGGAAAAGCTATTATTATTACTGCAAATAAATGTTACCGACAGCATTGCTACGGCCAACGAAGAAGCAGAAGAGTTAACCTTATCATACTGGGAACTTTCACTTAAAGGCGGATGGATAATGATCCCTATCGTTATTCTTTCCATTTTGGCTGTTTATATTTTTATAGAACGTTACTTTGCCATAAAAAAAGCATCCCAAACCGATGTTAATTTTATGAATAAAATAAAAGATTATATCCATGATGATAAATTGGATTCGGCAATGGCTCTTTGTCAATCAACCGACAGCCCTGTTGCACGGATGATTGAAAAGGGATTGCAGCGTATAGGGCGTCCGCTGAATGATATTAATGCAGCCATAGAAAATGTTGGAAACCTGGAAATTTCTAAATTAGAAAAAAGTTTACCAACACTGGCTACTGCTGCCGGAGCAGCCCCTATGATAGGTTTTTTAGGAACAGTTATGGGAATGATTAGAGCTTTTTATGATATGGCTAACGCTGGAAACAACATCGATGTTGCTTTATTGTCCAATGGAATATATACAGCAATGGTTACTACAGTAGCCGGCCTTATGGTGGGAATTGTAGCTTATCTGGCTTATAATATTTTAGTAGCTAAAATTGAAAAAGTAATTTTTCAATTAGAAGCAAATACTTCTGAATTCATGGATTTATTATACGAACCGGTTGAATAATTAAAACAACCCAATTATGGCCTTAAAAAGAAGAAGTAAAGTAGATTCCAGTTTCAGTATGTCATCTATGACAGACATTGTATTTCTGTTGTTGATATTCTTTATGGTAACCTCTACTTTGATTGCACCTAATGCATTAAAGTTATTATTACCACAAAGTTCGCATCAAACATCAGCATCACCCATTGCTACCGTTTCGATATCGCAGGATTTAAATTTTTATGTAGGGACAACTCAGATCCCTTTTGAAGATATTGAAGGCGTTTTACAATATAGATTTAATGAAGAAAATATCGACGAACCAACCATTTCTCTGCATGTACATCGATCCGTACCTATGCAGGAGGTAGTTAAAATAATGAATATTGCTAAAGACAATAGATGGAAGTTAATCCTTGCAACAACAGCAAAATAATTTTATAAAAAGTATGTCAGAATTTATTAAAAAGCATAAAACAGGAATTATTGGAACCATTATTTTCCATGCTATGGTTGTTGTGCTTTTTATGCTTTTTGGTTATTCTACTCCTTTACCTTTACCAGGAGAAGAGGGAATCTTAATAAATTTTGGCGAGGATGAATTTGCAGCTGGAGCAATGGAGCCTCAAATAGCAGAACCCGAAAAACAACAAACAGCCGAACAAACCGAAGAAACCAGCCGGGAAACATCCCCCACTCCTACTGAAGATGGTTCAATAACCCAGGATTTTGAAGAGGCTCCTGCTGTAAAAGAGCAAGGCGAAAAAGAAGAAACTGAAGAAACTAAAAAAGAAACAGAACAAAATACGCAAGAAGAAAAAACAGAAGAGAAAAAAGAAGAAGAACGAGAAGTTAATCAACAAGCATTATTCCCTGGACGAAATAAAGATAATGATGAAAATACCAGCGAAGGAATAACCGAAGGAGAAGGTAACCAGGGATCTAAAACCGGCTCTACCGAATCAGACAATTATTCAGACCTAAACAGTTCAGGGAACAATGGCATAAACTACAGTCTCGAAGGCCGAAATCCGGAATCGTTACCTAAGCCGGAATACAACTATCAGATTGAAGGGAAAGTCGTAGTAGAAATTACCGTTGATAAGTATGGAAATGTTACCGATGCGAATCCTGGAGTTAAAGGAAGTACTACCTTAGAAGCAACATTACTTGCTGCCGCTAAAAAAGCAGCGCTTAAAGCTAAATTTGACCGTAAACCCGATGCCCCGGCATACCAAAAAGGGACAATTACTTATTATTTCAGGCTTCAATAATATTAGAAAGCTCCCAATAATTTTAAAGAAGAGATAACCAATGCTATCAACAAAACGTAGCGGGCAAATTGTGGCCCCCTTTTTACCGCAACACGCGTAGCTACAAAAGCTCCTAACATATTGCCAATTCCCAATATGAGCCCAATTTTATAATCTACCTGATGATTTAAAACAAAAACAACAAAAGCAAGGGCGTTATAAATCAACACAATAAACAATTTCAAAGCATTCGCTCTTACCAAATCAACACCTACCGTTAACACCAACGCAGCAATTAAGAAAAACCCAATACCGGCTTGTATAAAACCACCATACAATCCTATGGCAAAAAATATTGCAAATTGCATAAAGGTTGGTTTTACCATCATTTGCTCTTCGGGTGTTTTCAGCCATTTTTCCGGTTTAAAAAGGATGAAGAAAAACATAAGGATCAGCATGATGCCAATAATTTTCTCTAGAACATCACTGGCCACATTAACCGCGATAACAGCCCCTATAATGGAGCCAATACTTGCCGGGATAACAAGGAATATAGCCTGCTTAAAACGTAAAACTTTTTGCTGTTTAAAACTACCGGTAGCAACAACATTCTGCATCAACAGAGCAATCCGGTTCGTTCCGTTGGCTACATTGGCCGGCAATCCCATAAAAATCAATAATGGTAAGGTTAACAGAGAGCCTCCCCCGGCAAATACATTAATGAAACCTGCCAGAAAACCAACCAGAATGGAAATGTATGGTAATAATTCTTCAATCATCGCTAAAAAATCAAATCAAAAACACCAAATAATTTTAATGCCGAGCCCATAATCGCAATCAACAACACATATCGTACAAATTTAACCCCCACGGCAACTTTAGCAGCCACGAAAGCACCCATCATACTTCCTGCGGCTAATATACTCCCAATAAAAAATTTACCTGATTATTGATAATAAAAACGGTTAATGCCGGAATGGTAAACAAAAGGGTTAAAAATACTTTTATGGCATTTGCTTTAACCAAATCATAACCCGCACCTAAAACCAGTCCTCCCAACAAAAAGAAACCAACTCCTGCCTGGATAAAACCTCCGTAAAGGCCAATAACAAAAAAGATAATCATTTGCAACAGCGAAGGTTTTCCTTCAATATTCCCTGCCTGTTCTTTAATCCACACATCGGGTTTATACAAAATGACAAAAAACATGACCACTAATAAAATCCCGATAAAAATCCGCATGATTTCATCGGTAAGGTTTACTGCCCATATTGAACCGGCAATGGCTCCAACAATACTCGGAATGGCAAGCCACAAACCGGTTTTAACATCCAATACTTTTTGTTTTTTAAAACTTCCGGATGCTACAATACTTTGAAATAAAATACCAATCCGGTTGGTTCCATTGGCAACATTGGCAGGCAAGCCCAAAAACATTAACATGGGCAAGGTAAGCAATGAGCCACTTCCGGCCAGTGTATTAATGAATCCCGCTACAAACCCAACACCTACAACCGCTAAAATAATATACCATTCCATTTTTTCTGTTTTAGAAATTATAAATATAAGCAAATAACCAAATAAAAAAAGCTGCCAAGTGGCAGCTTAATTTATATTCATTAACTTTTTTTAATATGCAAACAACGGGTATTTGCTCATCATCTCTTTTACCTGAGCTCCAACCTCATTGATTTTATTTTCATCTTCGATATTAGATATTACCTGGTCAATATAATCAACAATAGCAGGAATCTTATCTTCTTTAATGCCGCGTGTTGTAATTGCAGCGGTTCCAACCCTAATTCCTGAAGTTTGGAAAGGTGAACGAGAATCAAATGGCACCATATTTTTATTAATGGTAATGTGTGCTTTTACCAATGTATTTTCAACCTGCTTACCCGTAATTTCAGGGAACTTGGTTCTTAAGTCAATCAACATCGAGTGGTTATCGGTACCACCGGAAATTACTTTGTAACCGTTCTTTATAAATTCATCGGCCATAACCGCAGCATTCTTTTTTACCTGTTTTTGATATTCTTTAAATTCAGATGTTAATGCTTCTCCAAAAGCAACTGCTTTAGAAGCAATAACATGTTCCAGCGGCCCTCCCTGTGTTCCGGGAAATACGCCGGAATCTAATAAAGAAGACATTTTTCGTACCACCCCTTTTTTGGTTGTTTTTCCCCAGGGATTTTCAAAATCTTTACCCATTAAGATAATACCACCTCTTGGGCCACGTAAAGTTTTGTGCGTAGTAGAAGTTACAATGTGCGCATACTCCAAAGGATTATTCAATAATCCAGCAGCTATTAAACCGGCAGGGTGTGCCATATCAATCATTAAAATGGCACCAATTTTATCGGCAATTTCGCGCATTCTTTTATAATCCCACTCGCGAGAATAAGCCGAAGCGCCCCCAACAATCATTTTAGGTTTTTCTTTCAGCGCAACTTCCTCCATCATATCGTAATCCACTAATCCGGTATCTTCTTTTACACCATATGATACTGGCCGATATAATATTCCGGATAAATTCACAGGAGATCCATGCGACAAGTGTCCTCCATGAGCCAGGTCTAATCCCATAAAAGTATCACCCGCCTCAAGAACGGTCATAAATACAGCAGCATTTGCCTGTGCTCCCGAGTGCGGTTGCACATTAACCCACTCTGCATTATACAATTCTTTTAATCGCTCGCGGGCCAGGTCTTCCGATTGGTCTACCACTTCACACCCTCCGTAATATCGTTTCCCCGGATATCCTTCAGCATATTTATTGGTCATTACAGAACCCATCGCTTCCAATACCTGGTCGCTTACAAAATTTTCCGAAGCAATAAGTTCAATTCCATTAATTTGTCTTTCCTTTTCCTGATTTATCAGGTCAAATATTTTAGTATCTCTATTCATAATGTGTTAATTTATAATTTCAATAATTACCTGCCCAAAATTATAGAATTAAAAAATGAATAAAAAATTAATTTATAGGAATCAATAGAAATACAAGGAAATAGTTAAATGTAAAAGGGGGTCGGGTAAAACTAATTATTAACGGTAAGATATTTTTGGACAATAGATATAAGGTGCTCTATTTCAAAAGGTTTAGCTATAAATGCATCACAACCACTATTTTGACTATCGAATATACTTTGTGAGTGAACGTAAGCAGTAACAGCAATAACAGGAATCGAAGGATTAATATCTTTTATTCTAGAAGTTGCTTCAAAACCATTCATATTGGGTAAACGAAGATCCATTAATACTAAATCAAAAGCATATTTAGAATGTTTAAAATATTCAATTGCCTCTAACCCATCTCTAGCTCGTTCGATAGAAATTTCATAATCAGTAAATATTTCCTTCAACAAAGAATACCCAATATCATCATCTTCTACAATAAGTATTTTTTTACCTTCAAAGATGTCTTCAAATTGTTCTATTTTTTTAACGGATTTACCAACTTCCATTCTAAACTATATTTTAAAGCGGTGCCAATTTTAATTAATTAATCCTTAACATCCAACAAATTAGAAAACTTTTTTTGATAAAAACCCTAAAAGTATCAACAAACAGCAAAAAATTGTTGAT
Organism: Bacteroidota bacterium; assembly: GCA_034661075.1. Classification (GTDB taxonomy): domain Bacteria; phylum Bacteroidota; class Bacteroidia; order Bacteroidales; family UBA12077; genus UBA12077. The sequence goes on along the minus strand of JAYEKP010000199.1, from coordinate 27,282 downwards.
AAACTCCTTTAATTTAATAAGCATAAAGAAGAAAAATCTATTCCTCTGATATTTCTAACAATAAATTGCGATATACCGAAAATAGTTTTGATTTGGATACCATCCCCACGTATTTAGCATGATCAATAACCGGCAGGTTCCATGCATCCGTATTTTCAAACTTTTCTATCACTTCTTTCATTGAATCTTTAGTTGAAATATAAGCCGGGGGTAAAATCATTAAGTTACTAACCGGAGTATCATACATTTCACGTTCGAACATTATCTCGCGAATATTATCCATTAAAATTATGCCATTTAAAATTCCTTCTTCATCCACTACTGGGAAAATATTTCGGTTCGATTGCGAAACAACTTTCACTAAATCGCCCAATGTGTCGTCCACATTAATGGTTTTGAAATCATTCTCAATGACTGATTTTAATTTCATAAAGGTGAGCACCGCTTTATCTTTATGATGCGTGATTAAATCGCCCGATTTAGCAAGCTGAATGGTAAAAATGGAATTCGGCTCGAAAATTTTTACAGTAACAAATGATATCGTAGATGTAAGCATCAATGGTACAATCAACTCATAACCTTTAGTGGTTTCAGCAATCAAAAAAATAGCTGTAAGCGGCGCATGCAAAACACCACTTAAAACCCCCGACATTCCTACCAGCGCAAAATTACTTTCGGAAATATGGAGTCCAAATCCATTTAAAGTATGCGAAAATAACATTCCTGTGATCGCACCTGTAAATAAGGATGGAGCAATAATACCTCCTATTCCGCCACTATTGATGGTAATGGATGTGGCAAAAACTTTTAACAATAAAAGCAAAAGAAAAAAAAGAGAAAAGAACCACAACGAATTACCCAACTGCAGGTGTAAGTTTGTTTCCATTATAGATTCATAATTTTGAGCAAAAATTGCTTTAATAATCTGATACCCTTCGCCATAAAGCGGGGGGGGGGGGGGGAACAAGTATAGTAAAACGCCCAGGATTAAACCACCGACAAACAATTTACGCAAATCAGGAATGTTTGCTACCAATTTATCCATCTTAAAAAACACCTTGGTAAAATAAACCGAAATCAATCCGCAAATAATACCCAGGAGAATATAAAACCCTGTATGATGAACATGATAATGATCTCTTAAAACAAACGCAAATAAAATCTCATCTTTAAAAAATACATTGGTAACAATAGCTCCGCTAACCGATGAAATTAATAATGGTATTAACGAAAATCGGGTTAAATCGATTAAAAGCACTTCGATGGCAAAAACAACAGCGGCAATAGGAGTATGAAAAATAGCAGAAATAGCACCTGAAGCCCCACAAGCCAAAAGCAATGTAACCTCTTTATAACTTAACTTTAACCATCTTCCGGTATTTGAACCAATGGCTGAGCCCGAAGAGATAATAGGAGACTCAAGGCCTATAGATCCTCCAAAACCTGCGGTTAATATTCCTCCTATAATGGATGAAAATATCTTATGCGCTTTAACAAGACTGTTTCTTTTAGATATTGCATGCAAAATAGAAGCAATATTATGTTTAATCTTATCGCGTAAAATATATCGAGTAAAAATAAAGGTTCATGCAATTCCAATTACAGGATAAATAAAAACTAACAAGTTATATTCATCAAAGCTTTTATTTGCGAGCAGTTTATCGTGCAAATAAAACACGGCTGTTTTTAGCGAAAGTGCAGCCATGCCTCCTCCCAACCCTACCAACGCACTAAGAATTAAAAAATAAGTCCGCTGACTGATATGTTGCTCACGCCAAAGAAGAAACCTAAGCAATAGCGACCGCTTTTTCTCCATAAAAAAGTTTAAAAATTACCCATCATTAAAAATACGTAATTTTTTTCAGGAAAGAAACAGTAATTGTTAGCTTAGTATTCAGAAACCTGAACGAGTAAATCACGATAGGTATTAAAAATTTTGGATTTGGATACAAATCCAACATACTTCCCGTCTTTCATAACAGGCAAGTTCCAGGCACCACTGGTGTTAAATTTCTTCATTACTACTTCCATATTATCAGTTACATCTACAATTTCGGGTGGTGAAATCATTACATCCGAAACAAAAGTATCATCATAGCATTCTCTTTGGAACATAATTTGGCGAATATTATCGAGTAAAACAATTCCCACCAACTCTTGTTTCTCATTTAATACAGGGAAAATATTTCGTTTGGATTGCGAAACCGCATTTACCAACTCCCCTAACGACTGATCAACATTTACCGTAACAAAATCTTTCTCGATAACACTATCCAGTTTCATTAAAGTTAAAACCACCTCATCTTTATGATGAGTTAATAATTCGCCACGTTCGGCAAGCCGTTGGGTGTACATCGAATGTTTTGTAAATGATAAAATAGTAATATAAGCAATAGTAGCGGTAATCATCAGCGGAATAAACAAACTATATCCACCAGTAATTTCGGCAATAAGAAAAATAGCTGTTAGGGGCGCATGCATCACACCAGCCATAAGACCGGCCATACCAACCAGAGCGAAGTTTCCCAAAGGCAACTCAATAAAATTAAATGAATTGATTAATCTCGATAGCCAATAACCGGTTACTCCACCCACAAAAAGGGTTGGCCCAAAAATACCTCCTATTCCGCCACTTCCATTCGTTATCGCCATAGCAATAACTTTTAACAATAAAAGCAAGCCAAAATAAATTAACAAAAGCCATTCATTACTTGAAAAAAAAGAAAAAATACGATCTTTGGGCATTCCATCCATAGTGCCATTTAGTAATGTTTGCAAAGTTGATGTACCTTCACCATATAATGAAGGAAATAAAAAAACCAACACAGCAAGGGCTATTCCTCCGGTTAAAATCCTATAGGTATTTGATTTAAATTTATGCCAATACGATTCGACACGCATTGCTGATTTTGTAAAGTAGAATGATACTAATCCGCATAATAATCCTAACAGGATATAAAATGGGATATTATTTAACACAAATGGCTGTGTATTAATTACGGTTAAAACTACTCCTTTTCCCATTAACAAATAAGCTACTGTTGCTCCGGTAACCGAAGAGATTAATAAAGGAACAATAGAACTTAATGTTAAGTCGAGCATCAATACCTCAATGGCAAAAACCAAACCCGCAATGGGTGCCTTAAAAATTCCTCCAATTGCACCAGCCGTTCCGCAAGCAAGGAGTAAAGCAACCGATTTAAAATTTAACCGGAAATAATGGCCAAGATTGGACCCAATGGATGCCCCGGTTAAAACTACAGGAGCCTCAGCTCCTACGGAACCACCAAATCCAATAGTCATTGTACTTGCAATGATAGAAGAATAGTTATTATGAGATTTTAAGCGTCCGTTATTTTTTGAAATTGCATATAATATTTTTGAAACACCATGGCTGATATCATCTTTAACAAAATATTTAATATACAACACCGTTAAGGTAATCCCTACCAGCGGCAAAAAAAGATATAAAAAATTAAACCCACTATGAAAAAACCGTGTAGATAAAAATTGATGGGTATAATGAACGGTAGACTTTAACAATACTGCTGCCAGCCCACTTAAAATACCAATAACAAAGCTCAGAATTAATACTAGTTTACGTTCACTAATATGTTTATTCCGCCAGATAAATATTCGTCTTGAAAACCGTTGTCCTCTATTAAATCTGAATAACACCGTTAAATGGATTTTTTAAAATTGTTGCAAAATTAATCAATTGTTCCGATCTAACCTGATGTATTCATAAATATTATATTTTCTAATATTTATGAATAGTACAGATTAACCCATGACGATTATTGTCATGGCGTGCCCGAAAGTGTCATGGCCTGACTGGGGAAAATTAGAAAATTTTAATCCTCAGAAAACTTACTTAACAAATCACGATAGGCAGAAAAGACATTTGCGCGGCTTACAAAACCCACATATTTGCCATCTTTAATAACAGGTAAATTATAATGATTGGTGGTCTGGAATTTACGGGCAACATCTTCCATTGATTCATCAGGCGATACAGTTGGCGTAGGCATAAACATCAACTCTTTTACAAAAACCTTATCGTATAATTCTCGTTGAAACATGATTTCTCTGATATCATTGATAAAAACAATTCCATGTAATTTATTTTCCTCATCAATTACCGGAACAATATTACGTTTCGATTTAGCAATCACTTTAACCAAATCTCCGAGTGTTGCTTCTTCGTTAATGGTCAAAAAATCTTTTTCAATTAGTTGAGTCACCTTAAGCATTGAAAGGACAACCTTATCTTTATCATGCGTAAATAATTCGCCTCTTCGGGCTAACTGATAAGTATATACCGAATACTTTTCAAAAATACGAGTGGTTGCAAAAGAAGTGCTGGCAGCTATCATTAAAGGTAAAAAAAGCGCGTATCCTCCGGTAATTTCAGCTATAAGAAATATGCCTGTAAGCGGAGCATGTAATACACCAGCAATGAGCCCTCCCATCCCTATTAGGGCAAAATTACTCGGAGGCAACTCTCTGATTTCAAAATAGCTTAAAAATTTTGCAAACAGAAGGCCGGTATTGGCTCCTATAAAAAGAGTAGGTGCAAAAATACCTCCCACTCCACCTGCTCCAAAAGTTATAGAAGTAGCAATAACTTTAAAAAAGATAACCATTAAAAAAAAGATAAATACAAAAAGCATATTATCTTTTAGCCCATAAAAAATACTGTTGTTGAATAAATGGCTGTTATCTCCATGCAAACAAGCATTAATAGCATCGTAACCTTCGCCGTAAAGCGAAGGGAAAAAGAAAATAATAACTCCTAAAGCAACAGCTCCAACAATCCATTTGGTAAAGCTTTTATTTATGGCATCAAAACGGCTTTGAATAAACTTGTAAACACGGGTAAAATATACTGAAACCATTCCGGTTAAAATGCCTAATAAAATATAATATAATAAGTTATCGATAGTAAATTTATGTACTACGATTATGGGATACAGAACATCCATTCCCAGGAATAAGTACGAAGTAATGGCCGCTGACACCGAAGCAAACAATAATGGCAATAATGATGATAAAGTTAAATCGAGCATGATTACTTCGAGTACAAAAACAATGGCCGTAATAGGTGCTTTAAAAATAGCCGACATGGAAGCGGCTGAAGCAGCTGCCAGTAATAAAAGTATTTGTCGGTAATTTAGCCTAAAAAACCTGCCAATATTAGATCCCCAAGCTGCCCCGGTTGCTACCGTTGGCCCCTCTAACCCCACAGAACCTCCAAATCCTACAGTAATTGCACTTGTTATTATGGATGAAAACATATTGTGCGGCTTTATTTTTCCATTATCTTTCGATATGGCGTATAACGTTGTTGAGATACCATGCCCAACCTTGCGCTTTAAAATATAACGCGTAAAAATAAGTACCAACAAAATACCAATAGCGGGATAAATAAAATACATGTAGTTCTGGTATTGAGTAACAAAACTTTTGGTTAATAGCTCCTGAATAAAATGTACCGAATTTTTTATGATAACAGCAGCAAAACCAGCCACAACACCAACTAAAATACTTAGGAAAATCATAAATTTCCTATCGTTAACCCTTTTCGCTCTCCAAATTAAAAACCGTCTTATAAAAGATGATTGTAAGGCCATTCTGTATTTCAGTATTTTAGTCCATTAATTTTTATTCTTTCCCACAAAGATAAAGGTGTAAAAAAAACGATTTTTTTCCAATATCCCTTTAAAAAAACGAACTTTCTTTAAAGCATCTGAATAAATACGTGTTAATTTCCTAAGTTTGCAATTCCTAAAAGGATATCGTTATGATAACATTTGAAAAATTTACCCTCGATAACGGTTTAAAAGTAATTGTACATCAAGATAAATCTACTCCTATTGTAGCTTTCAATCTATTGTATAATGTAGGTTCGCGGGATGAAGCCCCTAACAAAACCGGTTTTGCCCATTTGTTTGAGCATTTAATGTTTGAAGGAAGTAAAAATATATCCTCTTTTGATACTGCATTGCAAATGGCCGGTGGTGAAAATAACGCATTTACCAATAATGATATCACCAATTATTATATAACCCTCCCAAAAGAAAATATCGAAACTGCATTCTGGTTGGAATCAGACCGCATGTTTAGCCTTGACTTTTCGGAGGAAAAATTAAGTATACAAAAAAAAGTAGTGATTGAAGAGTATAACCAGCGTTATTTAAACCAACCTTACGGGGATGCTTCTTTATTGTTAAAGCCTTTGGCTTATAAGGTTCATCCTTACCAATGGCCTACTATTGGCAAAGATATTTCGCATATTAAAAACGCTACGTTACAAGATGTGAAAGATTTTTTTATACATCACTACGCCCCTAATAATGCTATCCTCTCTGTTGCCGGAAATGTAACCACCGATGAAATAAAATCGCTGGCTAAAAAGTGGTTTGCCCCTATTGAAAAGCGTAAAATTTTTAAACCTAAAATACAAAAAGAACCTCAACAAAAGGAACCACGTTTTCTGCAAGTTGAGCGCGATGTTCCTTTCGATGCTTTTTATAAGGCCTATCATATGAGCGCAAAAAATCATCCGGATTATTATGTTGCTGATTTAATTTCAGATATTCTTTCCAATGGAAAATCAGCAAGGCTCTATCAAAAACTGGTAAAAGAAAAACAGCTTTTTAGCGATATTAATGCTTATATTACAGGCGATATCGACGAAGGGCTATTTATGGTTACCGGGAAATTAATGAAAGGAGTTAGCATAGATGAAGGCGAACAAGCCATTAAGCATGAATTAAACGAGTTAATAAATAGTATTGTTGATGAATCAGAAATTGAGAAAGTAAAAAATAAGTATGAATCCGTTTTTCAGTTTGCCCACATCAGCGCACTGAATAAAGCCATGGACTTAGCCTACCAGGAGCTTTTAGGCGATGCTGAAAGGATAAATCAGGATGTTAATAATTTCAGAGCTGTTAGCAAACAAGATGTGCAAAGGGTAGCAGCAAACCTTTTTCATCCAAACAATTCATCTACATTACATTACGTATCCAAAAGAAATTTTTAAAGCCATGATATTAAACCGAAAAATTCAGCCTTCCTATCAAGATATTAAAAAAATAAATATTATTAATCCAACTAAAATGAAGTTGGAAAACAACATTTTTGCACATTTTATGGATGCCGGGACACAGGAAATAGTAAAAATCGATATTATATTCGAAGCTGGAAGTTGGCATCAATCCAAACCATTCACTGCCAGTGCCACTAACGAGATGCTGATGGAAGGTTCTAAAAATCTTTCTTCGCAACAAATTGCCGAAAAATTAGATTACTATGGTGCTTTTATTCAGCCACAGCCTACCAAAGATTTTGCAAGCCTCTCGCTTTTTACCCTGAAAAAATATTTACCCGAAACGGTTAAGATACTCGAGGATATTATTAAAAACCCATCATTTCCGCAACACGAGCTAACTAATTATGTAAATAAAAAGAAACAACAGTTTACCATCGAAATGGAAAAAGTTTCCACTATAGCCCGACGGGCTTTTAATGAACAACTTTTTGGAACAAATCATCCCTATGGCAAAAATGTACAACTGGAAGATTACGATTCATTAACCCGGGAAGCATTGTTTGATTTTCACAAAAAATATTACACCCCTCAAAATGTTAAAATTATTGTTACTGGGAAAATTGATGATTCTGTTGTTCAAATGATTCATCAACATTTTGGGAATACAAATTGGGAAACAACTCAGAAAATAAAAAATGCACAAAACGTTACACGAGATTCTTTGATCAGAAAAAAAATCATTCGAAAAAAAAATGCCAAACAATCAGCCGTACGAATTGGACTTGAAATGCCTGTTCAAACGCATCCTGACTTTTTAAAACTAAATATCCTGAATACCATCCTTGGTGGTTATTTTGGTTCGCGGTTAATGAAAAACATCCGGGAAGAAAAAGGTTATACCTATGGGATTGGCTCGGCATTAATTTCTTTAAAAAATGCAGGATTACTAATTATTGTATCTGAAGTAGGAGCAGCTTATGCGAAAGAAACAGTAAATGAAATATTTAAAGAAATAAACCGTTTAAAAAATGAAATAATAAATGACGAAGAACTTTCGTTGGTAAAAAATTATATGATGGGAGATTTTTTACGTTCGTTCGACGGCCCCTTTGCACTTTCAGAAAGCTACCGATCGATTATAGATTTCGATCTCACACCCGATTACTTTAACCAGGGAATAGAAACAATTAAAACAATTACCCCGGAAGAAATTCTGCAGCTGGCGAACCAATACTTAGTGGAAGAAAATTTTGTAACAACCATTGCCGGGAATTATGAATAAATATGTTTAAATTTCGTGTTATTAAAAATAGTGAAAACCCTAAAATACATATTAGCTCTCTTCCTCATTTCTGCAATAACGGGAATGCCTGGTTTTTCCCAGGGCAATTTAACGATGCAAAACGTTTCGGTGATAAATGAACAGGGACATGTAAGGTTAAGCTGGGAATATAACGGAACAGAGGATCTTGTGATATTTAGGGATAGTGTTGCCATTTCATCCTTATCACCAATCGATACTATTTATGATCATTCTATTACAAGCTATATTGATAAATCAGCTCTTGCAAGTATTAACCCCAGGCTATATAAAATACAGAGCGCTACTACTCCAAACGAAGTATACACCCATATCATATCTACTTATAAATTAACCTTTGAGTACGATTCATGTGCAAGGTCAATTAATCTTTTTTGGACAGATTTAAAACAAAATGATTTACCCGAAAACCAATGGACTCCTTCAAAATTTATAATTAATCAATACGAAGAAGGTATCTTAAATCAAACAACACTTAACAATTCAAATTTTTCATATTCAATTAACAATATCCAGGAAAACACAAATTATACTTTTAAAATAGGTGTAGAGTGGGATGAAAGCTCTGACTCCATCGGGTTTTCAAACCCGGTGAGTAAATTTACCGAAATGCCGCAAAGCCCTGATTATATAGATGCTATTTATGTAAGAACAGAAGGGAATAATACCCATTTAAAATTCGAAATAGCACCCAACTCCGAATTATCTACCTATAAACTACTGTATTCATCATCCCCCACAGGTAGTTACGATACATTAGAAACTATAAATACAACCAATTTTGAGGTTATAACTACCCACGAAAATTCAAATCCCAAGGCTGAAAGAACCTATTATAAACTGGCAGCCATTAATAATTGTGGCAACATCACCACCCAATCAGATATTATAAACAATATCCTACTTACTTTAGAAAATGAAGAAAATTCCAATTCGTTAAGCTGGAATTATTTTAAAGAATACGATTTGCCGGATGCTCACTATGAACTACTAAGAACAAAAAACAATTCAGAACCACAAATCATAAATAATCTCTTAAATCATAATTCTTATACTGATCAAATAGACACAGATGGAGACGAACTGAATTACGGGTTATATTGTTATTTTATCCGGGCAACAGAAGCAGGATCATCAGTTTATAGCCAATCAAATAGAGTTTGTACTTATCTTGAGCCTAATATCTTTATTCCTGAAGCCATAACCCCAAATGGAGATGGCAGAAACGACGAATTTAAAATTCAACCCGATTTATCTTTATTCCCGGGCGAGTATCAATTAACCATTTATAATCGTTGGTCAAATGTAATTTTCCAAACCAAAAATCCAGGAGAAGCCTGGAATGGAACAGACACAAATGGAAAAGCAGTACCAACCGGAGCATATATTTACTATTTAAAAATTAAATTGCCCGATGGTCAAATTATTGAAAAAAGAGGGAACATAACCGTTTTCTATCCGTAATAATTAACATACAAGCAATTTATTTCCACGATTTTTTCTTTAAATTTGTAGTTTAAAATTGAGGATAAGTATTATATGGCTAAAAAAGATGCTCCTGAAAATATAGAAATGATTGATGAAAATGCTTATGCCGAATCGCTCTACAACGACCTTATTGCAAGTTGTTCGAAGCATGTAAAGGTCAACGATATAGAGTTGATACGGAAAGCTTTTGATTTAGCCAAAGAATCACACAAAGGAGTTAAACGCAAATCGGGAGAACCTTATATTGTACATCCATTGGCTGTGGCCAAAATAGTTACTTCTGAAATTGGGTTGGGAGCCATTTCTATTGCTTGTGCTTTGCTTCACGATGTTGTAGAAGATACCGATTATACGATCGAGGATATCCAGCATTTATTTGGCGATAAAATTGCTTCGATCATTGACGGGTTAACAAAAATTGCCGGGGTTTTCGATAATCGCTCATCATTACAAGCCGAAAATTTCAGAAAAATGCTATTAACCATGTCGGATGATGTGAGAGTAATTCTTATTAAACTAGCCGACAGGTTACACAATATGCGAACGCTTGATTCGATGCCACCCAACAAACAACTTAAAATTGCCGGCGAAACCGTTTACCTTTATGCTCCACTTGCTCACAGGCTTGGACTTTATACCATAAAAACCGAACTCGAAGATTTAAGTTTAAAATACAGACACCCAAAAGTTTTCTCCGAAATTGTTTCTAAATTAAAAGATAATGAAAAGAAACGGCAGCAGGAAATTAACCGGTTTGCATTACCTATTATAGAAAAACTTGAAAAACATAATATCGAGTTTGATATCAGCGGAAGGCCAAAATCTGTTTTTTCTATCTGGAATAAGATGCAATCAAAAAACATTCCCTTTGAAGAAGTGTATGATTTAATGGCTATACGAATTGTTTTTAAGTCCTTAAATCGGGAAACAGAAAAAGCACAATGCTGGCAAATCTATTCAATAATAACCGACATTTACACTCCCAAACCCGATCGAATACGTGATTGGATAAGTTCACCCAAAGCCAATGGGTACGAAGCATTACATATTACGGTAATGGGGCCCGGAGGGAAATGGATTGAAGTACAGATACGTTCAGAAAGAATGGACGAAATTGCAGAGCGTGGATTTGCTGCCCACTGGAAATACAAAGGGAAAAATGCTGGCGAAAGTGAGTTAGATAAATGGATTAAGCGCATACGAGTAATGCTTGAGAACCCCAAATCCGATGCTCTTGAATTTATTGATGAATTTAAAATGAACCTGTTTGCTTCGGAAATTATGGTTTTTACACCTAAAGGCGACCTAGTGACCTTACCAAAATATTCAACAGCGCTCGATTTTGCCTATGAAATTCACACCGAAATAGGCAATAAAGCCATTGGAGCAAAAATTAATCACAAACTGGTACCGCTAAATTATATCTTATCTAGCGGAGATCAGGTAGAAATAATCACATCAAACAAACAACGGATACAAAAAGAATGGCTGTCACATGTAAAAACAGCCAAAGCTAAATCGAGTATTACCAATAGCCTTAAAGCTGAAACAAAAAACCGAATTGATATTGGCAAAAAAATCCTTGAAACAAAATTAAAAGAACTTAATATCCACCCTAGTTCAAGAGTTTTTAGAAAAATCTTACCGGAATATAAAGTAAAAAATAAAGATGAGCTTTACAGTAAAATTGGAAGTGGCATCCTGACATTGGATGATTTGAAAAAAATTCTGAAAAAAAATACCAAAAGTAAATTTGTTCGTTATTGGGGCCTCCAGATTGCAAAAACTACTTCATCATCAAAAAAATCTACCACAGCAGCGAAAGCTCCGAAACAAAATAAAAAATTCAACTATAAAGATCCTGTTGTTATCCGCGACGATACCGATTTAGAAGAAAATAAATATAAAATAGCAAAATGTTGTAATCCCATACCTGGCGATGATGTGATTGGCTACAAAAGCCCTAAAGAAGATTATATAATTATTCACAAAGCAAAATGTCCCAATGCAATAAAGTTAATGTCAAGCCAGGGAAATTATATTGTAAAAGTAAAATGGACCTCACAAAAATTCTTATCATCACTCGCTAAACTAACCGTTAATGGGATTGACCGTATAGGGATTGCTTCAGATATTACAACCGTCATTTCAGAAGAATTAGATGTAAATATTCGCAAATTTTTTATTGAAACTCACGACGGGATTTTCGAAGGTGATATTGAGCTGTATGTTCATAGTGTTAAAGATTTGAATAACTTAATTATGAATATCAGCAAAATTAAGGGGGTTGAATCGGTTAAACGAAAAGAAGAGATTCAAAACTAATTTTTCTTTAAATTAATTCTAAATAACAAAAAAAAATTATACTTTTAACATTCATTATTTAAATGATTGTTTATGATTTGTACAGATACTAAAGAAACCGTTAAAAAAATTTTTACGGAATTTTTAGAAAAGAAAGGACATAGAAAAACCCCCGAGCGATTTGCCATTCTGGATGAAATATATTCGCGTGATAATCATTTCGATATTGAATCGCTATATATATCGATGAAAAATAAGAATTACAGAGTGAGTCGTGCCACATTGTATAATACAATTGAACTGCTTTTAGAGAGCAATTTGGTCATTAAACATCAATTTGGTCGAAATATGTCTCAATTTGAAAAAGCTCATAATTGTAAACAACATGATCATTTAATTTGCCAAAAATGTGGTAGAGTCTTTGAGTTTTGTGATCCCAGAATTCAGGATATTCAAGATACTGCGGAAAGAGTAGCTGATTTTAAAGTTATTTATCATTCCTTATATTTCTATGGCATTTGCAAAGATTGTAGAGAAAAAGATAAGGAATAAACTTTATTCATAAAAAAATAAAACTTGTTCAAATCTCCATGTTTTCGTTGGAGATTTTATTATTTTTAATACCTACATTTGTATGGATAAAATGATTTGCAAAATTTAATATTTACCGAATGAAGTTAGATGTTTTATTAGGCCTTCAATGGGGCGACGAAGGAAAAGGGAAAATTGTTGATGTATTAGCACCAAAGTATAATGTAATAGCACGTTTTCAGGGTGGGCCTAATGCCGGCCATTCGTTAGAATTTAATCAAATTAAGCATGTTTTACACACCATCCCTTCAGGGGTATTTAACCCCAATACCATAAATATTATTGGTAACGGAGTGGTTATCGACCCTGTCATTTTTATGGAAGAGATTCATGAGTTAAAAAAGCTTAACGTAGATATTCAAAAAAATCTTTTTATTTCCAAAAGAGCTCATCTTATTTTACCCTCACACAGAATTTTAGATGCAGCATCGGAAGCTTCCAAAGGAAAAACAAAAATCGGATCAACCCTTAAAGGTATTGGCCCTACTTATATGGATAAAACCGGGCGCAATGGATTACGTATTGGAGATATCATAAATCCCGGATTTAATGATAAATATGAGTTTTTGAAAAACAAACATCGCGAAATTTTAAAACAATACGATTTTGAGTACAACCTTACAGCGTACGAAGAAAAATGGCTGCAGGGAATTGAATTAATAAAACAATTTAAGCTGATTGAAAGTGAACATTTAATCAATCAATATTTAGAAGATGATCAATCGGTGTTAGCCGAAGGAGCCCAGGGCACTTTATTGGATATTGATTTTGGATCCTATCCTTTTGTTACTTCCTCGAATACGATTTGTGCCGGCGCATGTACCGGACTTGGTGTGGCTCCGAATAAAATCGGTAATGTGATTGGTATTTTTAAAGCCTATTGTACACGAGTAGGCAGTGGCCCTTTCCCTACCAAACTGGAAAATAGCGAAGGGGAAAGACTCAGAAAACAAGGCCATGAATTTGGTGCAACCACAGGCCGTCCCAGGAGATGCGGGTGGCTCGACCTTCCAGCACTAAAATATGCCGTTATGCTGAATGGTGTTACCGAACTGGTAGTTACCAAAGCTGATGTCCTCTCTGGATTTGACACCATTAAAGTTTGTACTCATTATATATTAAATAATAAAAAAGTTGATTTCTTACCTTACGAAGTTAATGAACCATTGCAACCTGTTTATAAAGAATTTAAAGGATGGAAAGAGGACATTACCAGGATAAAATCATTTCCTGACTTACCCGAGGCTTTTAAATCCTACTTGCAATTTATCGAAGATGAAATAAACGTACCCATAAAAATTATTTCAATAGGCCCTAACCGAAATGAAACGATACAAAAATAAAAGGGATGTTTTTAATGCATCCCTTTCTCCTGAAATACTTTCATGTATTGCTTATAGGTGCCCATAATATGTTTTAGTAAAGGAAAAAATAAAAAAGCTGCCTTTACAGACAGCTTTTCGTTATATAAAATACAAACGTACCTTCTAGTTATTTTCACTATTTGGCGCTTCGGCATCCGAAGGTAATTCTAATCCATAACCTTGTTTTACATCGGCTTTTTTAAGCATAAAGGCAAGGAATAATGCAACAACACCTAATCCAACCAACATTAAAATAGGAGTGGTATAGTTAAAAGGAGGTATTTCACCGGAAACGATCTGCATTTCCTGTAAAGCCTCACTTATCTCAATCTTACTCAATCCTTGCGCTTCGAGGGATTGTCTTGCAGATTCAATTTGTGCAACAACATCCGGGTTTGCTTTGTCAAGTACCCATCCGATGCCTTTGAAAAAGGCATTTAATCCCCAATTCTGAACAGTAAACATTACTGCATAAGCTGTTCCTAATCGATTTTCTGCAACAATTTTAGCAACTGATGGCCACATGGCTGCAGGAACCAGTGAAAAGGCAATTCCTAATGCCAACAATCCGAAATAACCCAGTACTGTACTATCTAAAACTGACAATGAAATATGAGCAAAAATAAGTAACAACGAACCAAGAATCATTAATGAGGCTGCTTTCCCCTTATTATCTACTATTTTCCCGAAAATTGGAGTAAACAGTATCGAACCTAACGGGATTAAACTGGCTGTTTTGGGTCCGTTTTTAAGCCACATTCCAAAAGTATCAGAGAATGTATAAATAAATAATACAAAAACACCTAAAATAGCAACAATCGAAAAGATTTTATTTTTTCTCTTTTCAATATTTGAAGGAACTAAGGTAATGGCCAATGCAAAAATAAAAAGTCCAAGATAAATAACCAGGTTACCCAATGCTTTACTTCCCAAAATAGCTACTGTTGCACTCTCAGGTAAATCATAGGTGAAGTTAAACTTATTAATTAACAAATCGGGAGCATATTGCATAAATGGGAATACGGCTGAATAAAAAGTAACACACAGTAATGCAATAAAAATAAACGAACGGTTAGTAACTAGTTTAACAAGATCAGCAAAACGAAATTTTTCATCTTCCTCACCCTCAACAACATCTTCATTAAGCTGCTTATCAAGCTTAATATCAAAAATGATATAAATTAAAAACATTAACAAACCAATACCAATTAGGGTAGCGGCAAAGTTAACTGCTGGCGAAACTACACCTTGTCCAATATCAATGGATAATGCTTGTCCCAGGGTAGAACCCAAACGACCAAAACCCATATTAATGGCCATGGCTAATGCCAGTTCGTAGCCTTTAAACCATTTTACAATGGTACGCATGGCAATAACACAAACTACTTCAAGTCCTGAACCGAATAGTAAACGACCAATCATCATTACCCACATCTGTCCTTCAGTAGTATCCGTAAAAGCGCCGGATGCTCCAACTGCTGTAAGTGCAGCACCTAAAGTAGCAAGCAAACCAAATATAACACCAGTACGTTTTATTCCCCAGTTATCAAGGATAATACCACCGACAATAATCATCCCAAACACATTAGCCCAGGTTGTCCATTGTATAAGGGTTCCAAACTGACTACTGGTAATCCCCATTTCGGTGATCATTAACGGTTTAATACCAGAAAAGAAATCCTGGAACCAATAGGTACCAAAGGTCAACCCACTAATCAAAATTAAAACCAGCCAACGCATGGCTGCAGAGTCTTTCAAAGTTTTCTTAATTGTTTCAGTCATAATATTCTAAGTTAACTATTTAATGATTAATGATTATTATTTTTCAATATTTGGTAATTCAAGGCCATAGCCCTGTTTTTTATCAGCCCTTTTAAGCATAAAAGCAAAAAACAAACCCAATACTCCTAACCCCGCAAGCATTAATAAAGGGTTGGTATAATTATACACGGCATGCTCTCCGGCAACTTTAGCTTCAGCTACTCCGGGATTGGATTTTTCCAATACACTTCCAATTAAAATAGGGAAAGCCCATAGACCTAAATTTTGGACTGAAAACATCGCACCATAAGCAGTACCGATTTTATTTTCGCCCACAATTTTTGCAACAGCTGGCCACATAGCAGCCGGAACTAATGAAAAAGCTATTCCTAATAAGATTACAGGAACATAAGGGGTTATCATTGTTTTGGCAAAAAGCAAATGAGCAATAATTAATAATGCTGAACCCAAATACATTAAGGTTGCACTTTTTCCCTTATTATCCGCGATCCACCCAAATAATGGAGTAAGAAAAATGGTACCATACATCAGATAAGAGGTAATGTTTCCGCTCACCTGCCGGTCCAATCCAAATTTATTCATCAACATATCCGGAGCATATTTAATAAAAGGGAATACGGCAGAATAAAAGGTAACACACAATAAGGTAATATATATAAATGTTGGATTGGTTATCAGATCAAGTAAATCGCGCCATTTAAATTCATCTTCAGGATCTTTCAGAGAAATATCTTCTTTAACTTCCCGATCGAATTTAATATCCATCAACATATAAATAATATAAATTAACAGTCCAATCCATAAAAACATTACGCCCACCCAAATAGCATTTGTCCATTGAGTTTCGGCCAGTTTTGGTGATAGATTAAGAGCAAGTGCTGTTCCTAAACGACCAATAGCAACATTTAATCCTAAAGCCAATGCCAGTTCTTTCCCCTTAAACCACTTAACTACAATTTTTGACAATACAACGATACTCGTTTCTGCACCTAATCCAAAAATAAAAAATCCGAGATACATCATTTTTAAGGATGGATTATATTGAGTAAGAAAAGAGTCCATAAAATGATATCCTATACCACCGGAAAGGAACATCTCTGATGCACCGTATGCAGTAATCAACGAACCCAAACCCATTAATAAAACAAAAGAAAAACCGGTAATACGAATACCGATTTTATCTAAAATTATTCCTCCCAAAACAGCCATCAACAAAAATACATTGGGTACAGAGTATGCTGAAATAAAAAGGCCATAATCAGTAGATGAAAATCCAAGGTTGGTTTGCATTAGGTCTTTTAACGGAGACAATGCATCATAAAAATAATAATTAAAAAACATTACCGCACTGGCTAACAATAAAACAGCCCATCGTGCTATAAAAGAGTCTTTGATTGTTTTACCTTTTCCCATTATTTTTTCTTTTTTTTAGAATCACCAAATCTATTATTTAATTATCAAAAAAAAAATGTTTTTTCTCACATTTGATAAATTGTTAAAAATAAAAAACGACTACAAATAGTAGCCGTTTTTATTCCATATCACGTATAAAGCATTAGTTATCAATATAAATCCAGGATGTAGGTTCAATCGTTTCGCGTGCTTTTTGTAAATCTTTTACGGCTTCACGCCACGATTTGTACGCACCAATACTAATCATCTGAAATTGATATTCATTGCGAAGCACCTCTGTCTTGTATCCTTTCTGCATAATAAAATTATCATATGCTTCGGCATATTTTGGTGTTTTAAAACTACCTACAATAACATGAAATTTATATAATTTTTTTCTTGCCTGTTCTGCTTTGCGAATAGAATCTTTTTTGGCCTGTTCTGCTTTTTGTCTGGCAATTGCTTTTGCCTTTTTAATCGAGTCAACTTTTCGTAAGCTGTCAACTCTGCGTTGATAAGCAACTAATGTATCTTCTTTGGAAAACATCTTTTTCTTTTCGAAAAATTCGCATCCTGAAGTTAATAATACAATTGCTGCTAGTGTAAAAATTAATTTTCTCAAATTAGGATTAATCATAATTTTTATATTTAAAACAAAGATAAGGAAAATTACTTCAGATTATCAAAATATTTTTATAAAAAACTGTATGTAAACATTTTAATAATTCTACAAATATTTATCTAAATAGATAAACTCCTTATTTTGAGCCATGTGAAGAAAAAATAAACCCTGAAAAATTACTAAGATATATACAGATTTTTTTTAAATTGCCCTCCTTAAACAAAAGACCATAACACATGAAAACAATTATTGATCTTTTTGAACAGAATGTAGAAAAGTATGCAAACAACCCATTATTATGGGAAAAGGAAACAGAAAAATATAAATCAACCTCCTATCAGGAAACCTTAAAACAAGTCGAAATCATGGCTTCGGGTTTGTTAGCCCTCCGTGTTAACAAAGGCGACAGAATTGCTTTGCTATCTGAAGGTAGAAATGATTGGGTAATTAGTGAGCTGGCCATTTTATATACCGGTGCGGTAAATGTTCCTTTATCGGTAAAGTTAGATGCTACCAATGAATTAAAATTCAGGCTGGAACATTCGGAAACCCGAATTATTATTGCTTCCGGAAATCAGGCATCAAAAATTAAACAAATAAAAAATAATCTTCCCGATCTTGAAAAGATTATCTATCTCGATGCACAGGAAAAATATGATGCCAATGAAATTTTTATCGATGATGTTTTTGAACTGGGCGAAAATTTCTTAAAAACCAATAAAGATAAATTTATAGCAACCAAAAAATCGGTTCAGGCGAATGATTTGGCCAATATAAGTTATACTTCGGGTACTACTGCCGATCCAAAAGGGATAATGCTTACCCACAGAAATTATACAGCCAATGTGGAACAGGCATGCAGCTTAATGGACATCCCAGAAACCTATAAAACGCTGCTTATTCTTCCTTTAGATCACTCCTTTGCACATACTGCCGGCATTTATAGTTTTATTGCCAACGGAGCCAGTATAGCTTTTGTACAAGCCGGCCGATCAACAATGGAAACCTTAAAAAATATACCTACCAATATTAAGGAGGTAAAACCCAATTTACTTCTGAGTGTGCCTTCGCTAGCCAAAAATTTTAAGAAAAATATTGAAAAAGGAATACAGGATAAAGGGCCCAAAGCCGAAAAACTTTTTAACTATGCCATAAAATTAGCTTATAGTTATAATAAAGAAGGTTATAACAAAGGTGGAATCTTACATGCCTGGAAAAAACCTTTATTAAATCTTTTCGATAAAATTTTATTTAGCAAAATACGCGAAAACTTTGGTGGCGAGCTTGATTTCTTTATTGGTGGCGGTGCGCTGCTCGATATTGAATTGCAACGATTTTTTTATGCCATTGGAATTCCAATGTATCAAGGTTATGGATTGTCCGAATCGGCACCGATTATTTCATCTAATGCCCCACAAAATCACAAATTGGGCTCCTCTGGTTTTTTGGTAAAAAATATCGACCTTAAGATTTGTGACGATAACGGAAATGAGTTACCTATAGGTGAGAAAGGAGAAATCGTGGTGCGAGGCGAAAATATTATGATAGGTTACTGGAAAAACGAAAAAGCAACCAACGAAACCTTAAAAGACGGTTGGCTCTACACCGGTGATATGGGTTATATGGATAAAAACGGATTCCTGTATGTTTTAGGACGTTTTAAAAGCCTGCTTATTGCGAACGATGGCGAAAAATACAGTCCCGAATCAATTGAAGAAACAATCATTCAGCATTCGAAATACATTGATCAATGTATGTTGTATAATGATCAGAGTTCTTATACGGTAGGGTTAATTATGCCTAATAAAGAAGCGCTTCGAAGATACCTGAAAGAACACAACCTGTCTTTTGACAAAAAAGAAGGACAAAAGCTGGCATTGCAAAAAATTCAGGAAGAAATTGATGCGTATAAAAAAGGCGGCAACTATGAAGGATGGTTTTCCGAACGTTGGTTACCTGCTGCTGTTGCTGTTTTAGGCGAACCATTTTCGGAAGAAAACAAACTGATCAACAGTACCCTAAAAATGGTACGCGGAAAAATTGTGGAATATTATAAAGAACGTATCCAATTTTTATTTACTCCCGAGGCCAAAGATATTACCAATCATCAAAATATGAATATTGTGAGTAAATATTAGTATTAAAATTAAATTGATGTGGATTGCCGGTTCCTAATCCAAACAATTCATTGACGGTGGATTCAAAAAATATTTACCACGGGTTTCAACCCGTGGTAAAAAATGCACCGATAAAACCGAAACAAGCAATTTTGGGTAAACGTCAGGGATGCTGCAGAAAAAATGCCGGTAGTTAATTGTATACTCTTTGCTATTTCTGCCGTTTAGCCAGACGAGTATGGATCATTCGTTTATAGCCGGTTCCGGTTTAATGCATAACGCTCATTCCTGTGCGCTGAAATTATACAATCCTTAATTTGTCCGACAAATAAATGCGAGTAAATAAAAAAACAACGTTCAATATTCAATAAATTCATGAAAATGAATACCTTTGAATAAACATCAAATGGATTATTATGGAAGCGTGTACCATCAATTTAAATCAAACGGCAGATAAAGGCCGGAGGTTTAAGCGGTTTATCCTTATTCTTACCCTTGTGTTTTTAGCATCTGCAGCAGGCGTAGCCTGGTTGCTCTATCAAAAACACGATATGGAAACATGGATTTTTATTAGCCTGGGCATTTATTTCCTGTTCTTTCTGTATTTTGGCTACATAGGTTATAATGCCAAAATGTTTATCCGTTGCGATGATTTTGCCCTGGAATACCAGTTTGGTTTTTTTAAGAAAATTCCGGAAAAAATTATTTGGGAAACCATCGATAAGGTTAAACTAGGGTTTACATCAATTACCTTTTTCAAAAAATCGGGCCGCAAAAAAGTACTCAAAATTGGCTGGGTACCTTACGAAAAACTCAAAAAAATAAAAAACAATGTCCATTCTTTTTGTGCTGAGAAAGGGATCCCAATGGAATTAGCCAAGTATAAAGAACAGGAATAATTTTATTAACCATGCCTAAGGCAGACAAGCCTTGCCCCGGCCGGACAAATTTATTTTTGATTTAATCGTTTATTAGTAAAGCTAGATTAATTCTAATTGTACATTATCAGGGTGTATGGTCAAAAATAATTTGCCACTGCCCGTCTATCTTTTTCCATATCAGCGAATAATAACCGCTTAGCGTGTCTTTTGTCCGTTTCAGTGTCCATTTTCCAACGACCAGCATATGCTCATCTCCCATCGGGTTAAAAGATATATTTTTAAAAGTAAGCTTCCCCATGGCCTCTTTATCGGGGTAACCCTGTAAGTATTTATCCAGTTGTTTTTTCCATCCGTAAGTAATACCCTGCTTTCCCATAAAACGCAGGCTGTCAGACTGCCAGTATCCCTGCATATAACCTTCCATATCGCCGGCACTCCAGTCTCTCTCCTGCTGCTCCATAATTGCCTCTATTTCGGCAATATTCTTCTCTTGTGCTTTTTCATTAAGAAAGGAACAACCCAAAATAAAAACTACTAGCACAAATCCGGCGGCAAGCCAGTATATTTTCCGATGTTTATCCATTTTTTTCATTTTATAACCTGCAATTAATTCCTCAATAAGTTACGAAGCCAGTTTCTGTCCAAGCCGGAGTAATTTATTGCGTTGAATCGTATAAAAAAGAATAGAAAGGTGCGGTAACGTAAACATGGTTAGCATCCAAAAAAGTTTATTGTAGATTTTATGTTGCACCATATCATTAAAAATAATCACCCAAGAGGCAAAGAAAAACATCAGGCTCAGGGTAGTAAAAATATGTTTATATTCCCATTGGTAAACTGCAGCAAAAAAGGCAATAAACGAAAGCAAAAGAGTACTTGCTACTAAAAACCAAACGGTTTTAAGGGTAAGGGTAAAGTTTTTGTTCTCCATAACTATTCAAGGTTTATCGAAAAATTTATTTTTTGTGAGGTTAAAAATAATAAAAATCTTATCGGGCGACAAAAAAGCTTAAGGAAATCTTCAAAAAGTTAATAACCGGCTAAAACCCTGGTTCTATGGTTTTTAAACCGCCAGCTAAAGCAGGCGGTAAAAAATTAAGATTGTTAATTGTTCCCCTTCCAGCCTTTTCTTCCGCTCTGGCAAATAAGCTGGATCACCGGTTCCGATAATTTTTAAATATTCGCTTGTTTTCTGTTAATAAACGGATAGCCTTGGTGTGAATACTTATTGGATGAAATGCTATCATTTTTGTAATATATTGTAAATTAACAACTCACACCGAGACTTGCGGATATACTACTTACTTTTGGGTGCTATTAGTGGACGCTTTTGCTTTAAACGAAATCTGCCTACGGCAGTTAAACCCTCCATTTTATTTTTCCCAGGCATTATAAAACCAACAAACATGAATTAAATTATTTTAACTTTTCTCAACGATCTCAATCTCTTCTTCAGTTAAACCATAAAGCTGATAAACTAATTGATCTATCTGATTTTCTATACATGAAATATCAGATTCTGGATCATGTTGCTTTTTATTCGTTATTTGTCTTACTAAATCAGAAATAACACTTATCTGTTTATCAGAAGCATTAGGAATTGGAATTGTATCAAAGTACTCTCCAAACCACTTTATTCCATCTTTACCCCAAATTACTGCCGCTAATTTAAAGTAAAAGAATATCACTTTTGAATTCAAAATACCACACAAGTATTCTGGATATTTATATGTTGCAAAAGAAGTTGAATCTAGAGTATATTCATTATTGTAACTCATAGCAAATGAATTTATATTGGAAAGTCTTGTCCAAACTATTTTGGTCTTCTCAAACTCTTTATAAAAAGCTGTATTATCTTGAATTTCAAACCACTTGTAATTACCAGCTTTTCTCCCAACACCAGGTGTCAATTTTTCTTTGAATTTTGATAAGTATTCTTTTATAGCTGGGTATTTTTCTATATCCGTACCCCTTCTTGTAAATACAATCCAGTTTGACGGATCTTTTATTGAATATCTTTTAATATCACTTCCTTTTAGAATAGGCTTGATTAAATCAATAGAATTCTTGTCTTG
Source organism: Bacteroidota bacterium (assembly GCA_034661075.1). Taxonomy (GTDB): domain Bacteria; phylum Bacteroidota; class Bacteroidia; order Bacteroidales; family UBA12077; genus UBA12077. The sequence goes on along the minus strand of JAYEKP010000199.1, from coordinate 4,288 downwards.
TTCAATTAATTCATTCTTTATGTCGTTATTAATAATAAAAGCATAATTAGCTCCAGTTGTTACTCCTCTATTAATAAATATTTCTTCTATAGAAATAAAAGGAGATCCTGTTGTTTCTATTTTATCTTTGATTTTTAAAATTTCATTTGGATAAAAAATCCATTGTTTATTATTAAAAAATCTCTTTTCTACATTTATAATATAATCATTCAAAGAATCTGCATTTAACTTATTTTTTCCTCCACCCTTAATCGATGCAATTTCAACATAATTATTTTTAGGCTTTTCATTACCAAGTTCAACAATTATGGTATGAACATTCGCATCTTCAAATAATTCTATTTCATTAAAATTAATCAGCTTAATAAGATTAAAACTACTCAAATAACTTCTTGTTTTTTCTCCATAATTTGTTTGACAAAATCTATTTGAAGTTATATATGTTACAAATCCATATTTCTTTGAGATATTTATTGCCTTCTCATAAAATAATCCATATATATCACCTGATGCATTATAGGAAAGATAATTATCAGCAACGGATTTCAAATTTGAATCCGAACTAATTGAAAAATAAGGCGGATTACCAATCACCACATCAAAACCAACAAAATTGCCATTATCATTTAACACTTCCGGAAATTCAAAGCGCCACTCAAAAGCATTTTCGTAAATTTTATTGTTTTTTATTTCTTCTAATTCGGTTTCGAGTTTATTAATTGTTTCCGTTAACTTATTCACTTTTTTATTCCATTCGGCTTTTTCCTTTTTGGTTTGGTCAAATAGCTGGGTTTGGGTGGTTAAGGCAAAAAGTTCCCCTTTTAGTTTATTCAGTCGTATCACCCGTTTATCATTGGCTGCAATTTCGCTTTCAAAATCATTTTTAATCTGGCCAATGAGTTTTTGTATTGCCCGTTTTTCGTCCCTGTTTTTGGCGTTGCGGTAGGTCATCACCGCAATCCGGTAGCTGTCAATGGTCCATTTGCTCTTTTTCAGGGCTTTTTTAATATCGGCATCTAACGGGTAGCGGCTAATGAGCGAATTGCCCGCTTTAATGTTAATGTCAATATTGGGCAGGGTTTCCAGTTCTTCTGTTCCATGCCTGTAATAGGCATTTTTTAACAGCTCAATCCATAACCGCAGGCGGCAAATTTTTACCGAGTTGGGATTGATATCCACACCAAACAGGCAATTTTCGATAATGGTTTGTTTTTCATGAAAAAGGGTTTCCTGTATCCGCTGGCTTTCACGGTTGTTGGGATGGTATTCGAAAAAACGGCCGTCTTCGTCGGTAATAATCAGCTCATCGTTTTGTACTTCCACATGATAATCGCGCAAGGTTTTGCCTTCGGCATCGAGCAGCACTTTGAGCTCGCTTTTCAGGGCAATAATTTCGTTCAGTGCCGAAACCAGGAAGTGCCCGGAACCCACCGCCGGGTCGCAAATTTTCAGGCTGTTGATCATTTGGTTGGCTTCTTTTTTATCGTCAATCTTATCGTACAACTCGTTAAAATTCTGGCAATTCCAGTTTTTTTCTTCGTTAAATTTTTGCACTACAGCTCTACGAATGGTTTCTCTGGCCATATACATGGTAATAAAACCGGGTGTAAAGAATGAACCGTCTTTGTATCCATTAATTTTTTCAAAAATCAAACCTAATACCGATGCATTAATCAGGGTTTTATTATCTTCCTGAATATCTTCGGCTCCTTCGCCGGCAAAATCGTAAGCATCCAGAAAACGGAGAAAATATTCGAGGGTTATCATCTCACCTTTTCTGCGTTTACCGGTTTTATCGCGTAGCACGGTGGAGTGGTGGACAGGAAGCGTATATTCATCTTCCAGGTTACTGATACGCACGGTTTTCCCTTCCAACTCGTTGGGTTCGAAAAGTGAGCTGTTCAGATAGGGCACTTTCTCAAACTCTTTTTTTACCAGCTCGTTTCTTTCATTTTCTTTAATTGCCAACACCTGGAAAAACAGTTTGTTTAACTTGTCGTAATTGGGTATACGCTCAAAATTTAAAAATTTATACGAATTATCGCCCAGGTGATATTTTATTAGTTGACCTTCGAGCAGTTTTAAGAAAAGAATGCGGTTAATCCAGGTAATCACCAGTTCTAACGCTACATTGTACAGCTGTTCATCCTGGGTTTCGCCATAATTAGAAGCTTTAATATGGCTCAGGTGATCTTCGTAGGTTAAAATGGTTATGGTATTTTCGATCAACGATCCGGAATCTCTCTCACCCTCGGGTTTGCGGCCAATGAGTTTTTTGCTGCCTGCCTTCGTTTCTTTTAAACCGATAATATGGAGTAATTCGGTATAAAATGATTTATCTAAATTATTGCTGTCATTGGCAAAAGGCAGTTTTAAAAGATGTTCGGGCGATAACAATTTATACAAGGCAATAAGTTTGTTATCGTCTTTAGGATCATTGTTTCGGAGAGGTTTTTCATAATCTCGGATATCAAACCAGGTACATTCAATTTCATCGTTCATTTTTTCAATAGCCGGTTCGGCAATCTCCTTGTAAAAGAAATCGGTTTTGGTGTTTGAAAGCCGCTCTTCTTCAAAATCTTTAAATTGTTTTACCAGTGTTTTATTTTCGGCAAAAAACTTCTCAAAAACTGCTGCATCGAAAATAAACCACTCATAAATATTGGTCGCTACAATATATTTTAGTTCAAGATTTTTTTGGTTAATGCGCTCGCGCAAATAGTATAATACTAACTCGTGCAATGCTTTGGTATTGATTTTATCTTTCCGCAGCATTTCGGTTTTGTTGGTAGGTTTCTTCGTTTCGAGGATAACGCCCACGGCACTTTTTGCGTTACTGCCGTTATGTATCACCAGGTCGGTACGCTCCTTAGTATTAATAAAATGATGGCCTTTATAATAGGTATCTTTCAAAAACAAAGAAACTATATTTTTATGAAACTCTTCCGATTCGTTTTCATTAATGGTATCCAAAAGCGTAATTAAATTGGCTTTAAAGTTCTCAATTTCGCTTCGGTTGGGTTTTACTTTCAAAAAAGCTTTGTTTAGTGCTTTTCGTGGTTTAATAAGGTTTAATTTCATAATTATTCTTTCATTTTCTCAATTAATTCTGCCTTAATCCATTTAAATGCGTCTTTTGGATTATATTCAATTTGAGGCCTAAGTAATCCTTCTATATCCCCTAAAAACAAAGTGTCAGTTTCCTTTTCTTCAATATTTTGTAAAAATAATCTCTTTGTTGGAGGAGTGTCAACTACCACTTTAATATACTCGTTGTAACATTTAATTAACTGATCATTATTAAGTGTTATATTTTGACTTGCATAAAATAAATCAAATAAATCTCTCCCTTTTTTTCTCTGGTAAAGAGCCCTTAGCTTTGATCCTAAAAGTTCATTTATATCATATGTAACAACTTTAGCCTTACCAGAAAACCACTTATTATTAACTTGATAATCAACCTCTTTCAATTTTAAAATATTAAAATGTTCTCTACAATTTATCTCAATCTTTAATTTTAATGGCCTTTCTTCATATTCAGAATTAAAACGATAAATAATAGTATTACTTCTTTCCGTTTGTTTGACCTTCTTTTTTATTTCGAAAAAATCAAGGATTTCATCAATTTTATCTATTATATCACCAATAGCACCCTCCTTAATTTGAACTAAATCAATATCTTCTGAGTATCTTGAAGCAGGATTTAAGTATAACTTATGTAATGCTGTTCCACCACAAAATGCAAGTTTTTCTCTTAAAAATTCATCCTTAAACAATGAAACTAATGCTCTACTTATTATTAAATCTTGTTCTATTTGAGCAAATTCCTTCCATGGTGCATGTTCCTTCCATTGTGCAATATAAGGTTTTGGTATCATGTTAAATCACTTGATAGTTCAACCTCTATGAATATTGTCCACTGGTGTGAGGGTTTTGGTATCATGTTAAATCACTTGATAGTTCAACATTCACATTAATTTTCCATTTACTATTTATTATTCCAGATGATTCTTTTTGTGGGCTCAAGGGTATTTGATAAAAATTACTTTTCTTTAAAAATTTATAGAAAATATTTATCAAAGATTGATCTGCTGATAATTCTTCTAATAAATATCCTGTTCGTTGTATAGTACTTTTAAAAGGGTACCATGATAGTAGTTCTTTTATATCACTCACTGTTAATTCTTCAATTAGTTCTTCCAACACAGTAAAGGTTCTATTCAATCCCCCCAATTTTCTGTGATGATGTACTATGTCAACCATGGTTAATGCAGGAGATGATACATGG
>JAYEKP010000198.1:0-1825 GCA_034661075.1 Bacteroidota bacterium | reverse complement strand
GATAACGGAAATGAGATTGGTAAAATAATTAACAAATACGATGATCAGGGTAATATTATTGAGAGTACAGAGTATGATATTGATGACAAAGTAAAAGAAAAATACTATTACACTTTTAATGGGAAGTTATTACTTGGTAAGACGAAGTATATACTTGGAAACTTTATTTATAAAGAATATTATAGTTATGATAGTAAAGGAAATTTAGTAGAGATTAAGAAAGAGCAACCAAAAGGAAATGTTTTTGTAAGTAATATCTATAAATACGATAAAGAGGGGAACTTAATTGAGGAAGAATGGAATGATGATAATCAAAATGAAAACTCTAGAAAAACATATTTTTATAATGAACAAGGAATTCTGGAAAAGGTAGAAGTTTATTACGCGCTATATCGTTATAAAATTCAGTATCGCTATGAATACACTTTTTATTAAAATATTGAAAAGTTCTATTAAAAGAAGCCGGAACATTTTATAAAGTTCCGGCTTTTATTTTTTATCCATCGTATTTATTCAAATCAACTTCTTTATCTCTTTTCCCAGGTAAAACTTCAATGAGTTCCACTTCGAAGATAGTGGATGTGTAGGGTGGAATAATTCCTGTTGATGAGCCTGTTTGTCCAAAACCAATTTTTGATGGTATAATAAATAGGGCTTTTTCACCTTCAATCATTCGGCCAATAGCTTCTTCCATTCCGGGAATAACCTGCCATTTTCGTCCATAAACAAACTGGAATGGGGAGTTACGTCGTTTGGTAGAATCAAAAAATTTGCCATTTAAGAATTTCCCTTCGTAATGAACCGTTACCGTGTCGCCAACCCTCACACTGTCGCCGGTTCCTTCAGCAAGTTTTATATGATATAATCCCGATTCTGTAGGTTCTCTATCAATTTTTTCTTGTTCAATAAACTGTCGCAATATTACTTTTTCATATTCACCAAAATCTTCAATCCAATGTAAAAAAGCTTCTTTTTCGCGGTAATAATCATCTTCGGTTTGTATTTCAACCACGTCAATTTCAACTTTCATAGGGTCTTCTTTATTTAAAAATCCTGGTAAAGTAGTTTCCAGTGTTTTCGTAAAAAAGTCATTTGCAGAAATAATAAATTCTGCTTTCTCTTCTTCAGCAAGCATTAAAAAACATTCGTCAATAGCTCCTGGAAATTTAGGCTCGCTTACTTGAATCCTTCTTCTCCCTTCAAAAAATAATGAATCTTCAATCGTTTTGTAGGCAATGTCCATGGTTAAATAATCGCCGGGTTGCGCTTTGTCCGAACTTTCGCCAAATTTTAACAATTTATAATATATGCCCGATTTTGTTTTGGAGTAACCGGGGTATTTCGAAAAATATTTACAGGAAACAATTCCTAAAGCTATAAATAAAAGGAAAAGAATTCGTTTAGTCATAATGGTTTATTTATTAATATTCTACTTTTTTCTTCACATCAAGTATTTCCACATCATAAATGATCGTGGCCCTTGCGGGTATTTTTTTATTATCGCCAATTAATCCGTGAGCTAAGTGCGGAGGTATAATAAACCTTGCTTTACTGCCTTCTTTTAGCATCAATATCCCTAGTTCTAATCCAGCTTCTACTTCTCCTTTTCCAACGATAAAACTCTTTGATCCTAAACTGTCAGAAGTATAACAGAGGGTTCCATCCATGAGCCACACGCTATAATTTAGTGTAATATAATCTTCTTTTTCAATATTTTCACCAGCTCCCTCTTGATAAATCATATACCACAGGCCAGCTTTAGTCATCTTCATATCCCAACCACGGCGCTCAATATAATTTTTAATCACTTCAACATCTTTTTCAA
>JAYEKP010000197.1:0-1828 GCA_034661075.1 Bacteroidota bacterium | reverse complement strand
GCCCTAATACAAAAGAGGAAATCCACATTCCAACATAAGCAGGCATTACGCCCTGGCGAACAAATTTCTCGCCCGATATTGATAACATATAATATAAAATGAATAAAAGGATTGAAGCCACAACGGGAGTTCCAAAACCACCTTTTCGAATAATCGCACCGAATGGAGCTCCAATAAAAAAGAAAACCAAACAGGCAAAAGATAAAGTAAATTTTCTATGCCACTCAATTTGATGTCTTCTGATGAGCTCTCCTTTATAATCAAATTGTTTTTTGCTGTTGTTAATTTGATTTTGGGTAGATCGTGCGTAAGTTAGCGAATTGGCAATTACCTCTCTTTTTTGTTCTATTGGAAGGGTTTTATATATACTATCAGGAATAAAAGTTAAAACTTCTTTTGCGGTAGAGTCTTTTTCTTCCGTCGGTTTTATTTTATTAACGCCTAACGTGTCCTTTCTTATGTGTACTTGAGCAATGCCTTTATTACCCTTTATTTTTTTGGATATTACTCTTTCTCTTTTGGTATAATCATCTTTAATTTTTTTTTCGGAAGATCTTATTCTTTTGATATCTTTTTCTAATAAATGTTGATTTTTAAAATAGTTACTTCGCGTTAATTTATTTTTAAAATTTATTATTTGTTCGTTGAATTGTTTGGATAATGAATCTTCAGCAAACTCAAGTTGATCAAGGCTAAGCATTTGAAAGTTATTTCTCCATAGGTCTTCATCACTTCGTTCAAAATTCAATCCGCTAAGGTCGATTATTACCGTTTGTTTTTCAAATTTATGCCGTTGGTGAGGATAAGTTCTCTCTTTTTTTCGTCGTTTATTTTCCTCTACCTCTTCATAAGAATACCCGTTGTAAAGGGTTAATATAAGATTTCTTTCATCTGCGGTCATTCGCATATACCCAGAATCGGCAACGGTAACCTGAATATTTTCTTTATTATTGGTATGGTCATAAATCATAATTTCTTCCAATAAATTGGTTTTATGATTTTTTTGGCCAATTTTAATACTATATCCATCAATACCATTATAAAACATCCCCGCTTTTAATTGTAATTCAGGTTTTTGATTTTTTACATCATAAATGAGCGCAACGGTTTTTAAATTTGTATAGGGAATAATATGATTGGAATAAAAAAACGCTCCGATACTAATAATAATAATTAAATATATGAGAGGTGACATAAATCTTTGTAAGGATATTCCTGCCGATTTGACTGCGGTAAGTTCAAAATTTTCACCAAAGTTTCCAAAGGTCATAATGGATGAAAGCAAAATAGCAAGAGGAAGTGCCATGGGAACAAGTCGTGCCGATGCATATACAATTAATTCTAAAATCACGGTCCATTCTAATCCTTTCCCTGCAAGATCATCAATGTATTTCCAAAGAAATTGCATTAATAAGATGAAAAGCGAAATAAAGAAGGTGAGAACCAAAGGCCCTATATAAGATTTTAATATAAATGTATGTAATCGTTTCACTATAGCTGTTACAGATTTAGGTTTGTTTTAAAACGACTACAAAAATAACTTATTTTATGAAAATGAAAGGAATGAATGATAAATATTAAAGCCCCAGGGTATGTTTTAATTCAGCAATTTGAGAATCCCATAGATCGATGGAATCATCTTTCTCGTCATCTTCCGCAAAATCTGTAATTACAAGTGCTACTTCGCCGGTTAGATCATCTTTGTGAATTTTGAATTCAAAATAAGTGTCTTCATCATCTTCAGTCCATTGATATCTTACCAGTTGGTTATCTTTTTTGGTTAATAATTTTGCGGATTGCTCTGCACCATTCCATATAAAAGTATAAA
>JAYEKP010000196.1:0-9417 GCA_034661075.1 Bacteroidota bacterium | reverse complement strand
TATCATGTTCAATGGATTGGTCAAGAGAAATAGGAAACAGGTTAATTTGCGAGCGGTCTGTTCCTGTAATGTATTTCATGATTTTTACGGTTTGTTTACCCTAAATTACTGATAAACAAGTAAATTATAAAATTATTTAAGAGATAAATACCTGATTGTTAATAAGTTTAGTAAAATTGTTAATAAGGAGGTTTTTAGACAGTTTAACGGCCCCCTTTCTACAGGATCATTAACCAACTTTTCTGCCGAACCACAACGAAGAGTTGATTGGACATTCGGTATGGCTTATGGCGAAGATGTGGAAAACTTTAAAAAAGCAATGAATGAATTTATTGCCGAAGATTCCCGGATTTTAAAAGATCCTGCCCCTTTCATCGGCCTTTCTGAACTTGCCGACAGCTCTGTTAATTTTGCCGTAAGAGTTTGGGTGAACAGCCCCGACTACTGGGATGTATTTTTTCAAATGAATGAAAAAGTTTATCAACGATTTGGAGATTATAAACTCAGCATTCCTTTTCCTCAAATGGATGTACATTTGCATAATAATCAATAATATAATAGAAAACGATAAGCTTAAAGAATATGAAAACGTGCGATTTTTCGCACGTTTTTTTTTATTTATTAATATTTATCCCTAAATTTAATCAAACTTTATTTGCTGTATATGACAACGAACAACCAACATAGAACTATTGACACGAAAAATGTAATGATAAGAATTTTTGTAGTAATATCTTATATCGGTATGGTGATTGTAAATTATTTGGCTAACAGCCTTCCCATCAATGGCCGTACCACAGGAGAAGTCTCTAATGCTTATCCTAATCTATTTTCACCAGCCGGGTTAACTTTTTCTATTTGGGGCTTGATTTACCTTCTCCTTGCCGGATATGTGCTGTACCAATTTTCTAAAAATGCTCAAAAAAAAGGAGTATTGCTCCAAAAGGTGAATATTTATTTTATAGCCACTTCAGTGGCTAATATCTTATGGATATTTGCCTGGCATTTCGATTATATCGGTTTTTCGTTAATAATTATGGCAGCCCTGCTTTTCTTTCTTATCAAAATTGCGGATATACTTCGTGATGAGCAACTCACATTACAGGACAAGCTATTTGTGCATGCACCATTTAATGTTTACCTTGGATGGATTACAGTAGCAGCCATTGCAAATGCTACGGTTTTTTTGGTAAGTATTGGCTGGAATGGTTTTGGTATGGCTGGCCATTTATGGGCAAGCATTATTATTCTCATCGGAGCGATTATCGGAATATTGCGGATGCTTAAAGATAAAAGTGTAGTTTATGGGCTGGTATTGATTTGGGCATATGTTGGGATATTGATTAAGCATGTTTCTTCCACCGGTTTTGGAGGGCAATATCCGGTTGTCATTACTTCAGTGATTGTGTGTCTGGCCCTGTTTGCATTTTTTGTGGTACGAATGATAATAAAAATGAAATAAAATAACTCGATGTTTTATAAACTTTTTGCCCTTGCATTGCCTGTATTTTTCGCCATTGACATGGTGTGGCTGGGACTAATAGCTAAAAAATTTTATAGAAATCAGATTGGCTTTTTGATGAAAAGTGATATCAACTGGACCGCAGCGATTATTTTTTACCTGTTGTTTATTTGCGGACTCGTGCTGTTTGTTATTATGCCGGCAATGAAAAAAAGCTCATGGATGCACGCACTTCTGTTTGGGGCACTCTTCGGGCTTATTACTTATGCAACCTATGATTTGACTAATTTAGCGACTCTAAAAAACTGGCCTGTTATGGTTACGATTGTTGATTTGATCTGGGGAGCAGTACTTGCTGCTTCCGTTTCAACCGTAACTTATTTTATCGCCACTAAAATCGGATTATAATTTATTTTAAAGCTTTCAGCTTTTGTTATATTTTGATAAGCGAAGGAAAATAATGGGTATTTATTTGCCTACGAAGGTTAGCAAGCAATAAAAAAACAAAACGCGCAAAGTTTCTCTTTTTACAAATAAATTTTTAGGTGAAATTTTATAAATTAATATTAAGTCTATCCTTATCTAAAATTGAACATTTAGCCTTTCAATAGGTTACATGTTATATATTGAAGAAAAATTAAACCAGGTATTAAATTTACTTTATGTATAAGGGACTGGATTTTGTAAATCAATACAGGTTTTTTACATTTGCCCGCTCAAACGAGAATGTGGGGGCAGGGTTATTACAGGATTTTTTTTGTACCAAGAAATTTTTCCCATCAACACCCAATCATTTTTCTCATCGACTGCAAACGCAGTGGTCTTAATTTTTAAATCATTAAAATTTTAACTATATGAAAAAGAGTTACTTATTTTTTATTTTTTTACTGTTTTTATCACATGTCAATGTGAAAGCACAAGAAGAAAAAGAAGATGGTTTTACTATTGGAGGGGCTATTCGCTATAATTTAGTGAGTGAGTTTTACGAAAGCGACCCCACTACATTAAATACATATGCCACCTGGGATACCTGGCGTATTAATGTGGACGGTAGTTATGCAGGAATTGATCTGAGTTTTGAGTATCGCTGGTATCCAACATTTGGTTCGCATTTTATTCACCACGGATGGTTTGGGTATGGTTTTAACGATAATATCTACATGAAAGTGGGTGTTAGTCAGGTTCCTTTTGGAATAACCAAATTTGCCTCCCATTCATGGTGGTTTCAGGGCCCTTATTATGTTGGCCTCGAAGATGACTATGATATGGGAATCAAGTTTGATTTGAGTTTTATGGATAACCTGGATTTGGCGGTAGCTTATTACCGGCAGGCCGAACCTGAAGGGCCTATTTCCGGCAGTGGTGTAACATTTGGCAATGCCGGTGCCGGACGCTACTCCTATGACTTAACTCCAACCGACTCTATTCCTGTACGAGAGTTGAATCAGTTTAACCTGAGAGCGGCTTATCATATCAGCGAAGGTGTTGAAATTGGTGCATCCGCTCAGTTTGGCCAAAATTATAATTCGGTAACCGATAAATCTGAACTCTCTACTGCTTTTGCAGGGCATATTGTGGCCAACTATGGTAATTTTAATTTTAAGGGAGAATTTGTAAATTATAATTACAATGCAACCGATTATACCGGAAGTAATGTGCAAACAGTACCCATGGGAGCGTATGGCTCGGTATATTCTGTAGCCAAGGAAGCTAATATGTATGTTGCCGGACTGGCATACTCCATTGATGTGGATTGGGGGCCAATATCCAACATTCAACCCTATGTGGATTTTACCTTGATAGATAAGGCGAATAAAAATTTCGAAAATACATATCACTTAATTCCCGGTTTTTTAGTTACATCCGGAAAAATTTATACTTACGTAGATTTTGCTCTCGGTAAAAATCAGCCTTGGCTGAGTGAAAATTTTGGAACGGGCATTGGCCAGGGACGAACGTATAGTGATGAGGTAAGCCCCGAACTATATTACTATTCTGATGATCCACAAAAAATCGGAACACCTGTTCCTATTAATGATGTAGAATGGAACTTACGGATTAACATAAATATGGGATATTATTTTTAATAACCTGTAAGTTGTTGTAAGTTTGTTAATTAACAAAATAATACATTTTTTTAAAAAATTATGAGTGACATACAAGTAAAAAATCTGAATGTCATTTTCGGGAAACGAAAAAAAGAAGCTCTTAAACTGTTAAATAAAGGAGTTTCTAAGACTGATATTTTAGACCAAACAGGCTGCACCGTTGGGGTGTATGATGCAAGTTTTGAGATCAAAGAGGGTGAAATATTTGTGGTTATGGGACTTTCCGGAAGTGGAAAATCAACGCTTTTGCGTTGTTTTAATCGGTTAATTGAACCCACCTCCGGTTCAATTTTCTTCGATGGAAAAGATGTTATTAAAACCTCTTCATCTGAGTTACGAGAAATTCGTCGTAAAAAAATGACCATGGTTTTTCAACACTTTGGGTTGTTGCCGCATCGCACCGTAAGTTCAAATGTGGCTTTTGGCCTGGAAATACAGGGGGTTGACGAAGAAACCCGTATAAAAAAAGCCTACGAAACCATTGAAACGGTAGGCCTTAAAGGCTATGAAGAACAAATGACCGGCCAGCTGAGTGGTGGTATGCAGCAACGCGTAGGACTGGCAAGAGCACTGGCTACCGACCCCGAGGTGTTATTAATGGACGAAGCGTTTAGTGCGCTCGACCCATTAATTAGAAATAATATGCAGGACGAATTGCTGTTATTACAGGAAAAAGTACACAAAACCATTTTATTTATCACACATGATTTGGATGAAGCCTTGAAACTTGGCGACCGTATTGCAATTATGAAAGACGGTAGGATTGTTCAGATTGGAACTCCCGAAGAAATCCTTACCAATCCTGCAGATGACTATGTAAAAGCATTTGTGGAGAATGTTGATCGCGGTGGTATCATTACAGCCCGTTCCATTATGTTTGAAAAACCGGCGAGTATCCGTATCGACCATGACGGACCCAGAGTAGCCTTACGAAGAATGCGGCAGGTAGGTGTTACGTCTCTTCCGGTCGTTGATAAAAGCAATAAATTTCTGGGATTTGTTAAAGATGAAGAAATGGCTTATATGGAAGAAAATGGATTGCAGAAAATTAGTGAATATATGCATTCCAAAAAAGAAATTAGAGCCGTTAGCCCCGATACTCCGGTTGCAGAAGTCCTTCCTCTTTTTTTGGACAATATTTACAATATTGCGGTAGTAGATGATGACAATAAACTTATAGGAGTCGTTGTTCATTCATCGGTTATTAGTGAGATGATTGGAAAAGAGCGGAAGGAAGTGGTTAAACTTAAAGAAGAAGGAGGAATTGACCTATGAAATTAAATATTGGTAAATATGTAGAAAAAGGTGTTGAATGGCTATCGGAGAACGCCAGCGGGTTTTTCGATGCCATTACTGTAGGTGTTGATGCCGTTGTTACGGCCATGCAGACCGTACTCCTTGCTTCGCCCTTTTGGCTTACAATTATTCTTTTAACATTACTATCTTATTACCTGCCTGCACGCGGTAAGCTTTTTACAAAATCAGGCTGGAAAGCTGGCGGCGGCATGGGGATTTTTACCCTGCTGGGATTGCTATTACTTTATTTTATGGGCTATTGGGAAGAAACAATGCAAACTATAGTGTTGATTCTTGCTTCGGCACTCATTGCTCTGATTATTGGCATCCCTTTAGGGATTTATGCTGCTAGAAACGACCGTGCCGAAAAGATTATTCGCCCTATTCTGGACTTTATGCAAACCATGCCGGCTTTTGTGTACCTTATTCCGGCGATCATTTTATTTAGTGTGGGTAATGTGCCGGGCGTTGTTGCAACGATCATATTTGCACTGCCACCAGCCGTTCGGCTTACCAATCTTGGTATACGAAATGTACCGGAAGATGTAGTTGAAGCTTCCCGTGCTTTTGGTTCTACTCAGAAGCAGTTGCTGTTTAAAGTTCAGCTTCCATTGGCTATGCCTACTATTCTGGCCGGAGTAAATCAGGTAATTATGCTTTCACTTTCTATGGTGGTTATTGCTTCCATGGTAGGAGCTGCCGGTTTAGGACAGGCGGTGTATAAAGGGATTTTGAAAGCCGATATTGGCCTTGGGTTCGAAGCCGGCCTTGGTATCGTTGTTTTGGCCATTATCCTCGACCGGATAACCCAAAACCTTGGCTTTGCAAAATCATCAGCAAAAACAGAATAAATTTAAAAATCATTAAAAAAAACGGAGATATTATGAGAAAACAAAAATCACTGATGAAATCAATTTTTAGTGTTTTTACTGCTATTGCTCTATTAACGGCTGTATCATGCCAGCAAAGTAGTAAAAAGGAAGAAGTATCCATTCTTTATCCAAACTGGGCAGAGGGAATCGCTTTTACACATTTAGCTCAGGCTGCACTTATAGATAAAGGGTATGATGTTAAAGTAACTCCTTTAGAACCGGGCCCTATTTATGCATCCATTGCCAAAGGAGATGCCGATGTAATGATGGACGCCTGGCTACCTCATACCCACGCCGATTATTGGGAAAAATTTGGTGATAAATTAGAAAAAATAGGTGAGTCGTTTAGCGGAGGTACTACCGGATTGGTTGTGCCACATTATGTGGATGTAAATTCCATAACCGAACTAAATGATCATGTAGAACTATTTGATGGAGAAATTATTGGTATTGGAAGTGGAGCTGGTATTCATCGAAATACAGAAAAGGCTGTAGGAGAATATGGGCTTGAATACGAGCATATTACATCCAGTGGCCCTGCCATGATGGCTTCGCTTAAGCGGGCATACGATAAAAATGAACCCATTATTATTACCGGATGGAAACCTCATTTTATGTGGGCTGAGTATGATTTGAAATATCTGGAAGACCCAAAAGGTATTTATCCGGCGGATGTGTGTGCTATTGTTACCCGGCCGGGATTTAAAGAAGAAAAGCCGGTATTGGGTGAGTTCTTTACTAACTTTAATTTGGAAGAGATGCAGTTGTATGAACTAATGGATGCCATTGATAAAGCAGACGATCCTCTGGAAGCTGCTCAAAAATGGTATCAGGAAAATAAAGCACTCGTAGAGTCCTGGATGCCTGAAGAGATGAAGAATCGAACCAATGCTGAATAAATTTATTTAGATTTTACTTTATACAGCTGGCGAGGACAGCATGTCTGCGCCAGCTTTTTTTTATCCCTTAACAGAAACCTGTTAAATCTCCAAATAACCTAACAATGCCTGTTGCAGGTTTTGTATTTCTTCATCATCGGAAGTTATGCTTATAATAACCAGGTTGCAGGCCAGTTCGGATAATTTCCAGTCTCTTTTAATGCCTCCGTCATCGGATCGGTAAATACAGGTAACATGATTTTGTACCGGCGTTCCTGTAAGTTTTAAAATGGCAATGGCTCTTCGAATATGAAAATCAAAATTTCTGGATTGCATTAACCTGTTTAGTAAATCGCTGGCATAGTACCTGTATTTTAGCTCATTCATTCGTTCGATAAATGATTCAATAACAGGATTTAAGCGATGATATGTATAATATTCTACAATCATTTACTTGCTTATGTTTGAAAAATTATACCAATGTTATTTTTTTTCATTCATTTTCATTAATTGACGAAAGAGCTCTTCTTCTTTTTTGGATAAATTCGTAGGGATTAAAATGTTTAATTGTAAATATAAATCCCCATAGGTGCCGGATTTGCCATAAACCGGCATCCCTTTACCTTTCACCCTAAGTTTTGTTCCGTTCTGAGTCCCTTTGGGAATGTTGATATTAAGTTTCCCGCTTAGGGTATTGATATTAAGTTTTCCGCCTAACACAGCCGTGTAAAGATCAACATCGGTTTTTAGAATTAAATCATTTCCATGAACCGTATAATTTTTTTCCGGCAATACTTTTATGTTTAGGTAAATATCGCCATCGGCGCCACCATTGCGTCCTTTACCACCTTTGCCTTTTATACGCAATTCCTGTCCGTTATAGGCTCCCGGCTTTATATTGATTTTTATTTTTTGGCCGTTCACATTTAATAATCTCGAAGTACCATGAAAAGCTTCCGATAAGCTGATGCTGAGCTCGCTGCGTAAGTCTTTTCCTTTTACCTGTTGTGCCTGTTGATGAAATCCTCCCGATGAACCGCCAAATCCTCCAAAAAAAGCATTGAAGAAATCGGAAAACCCGCTGTCAGAATCGCCAAACAGGTCGTCCATATTGCCGCTAAAATAGGTTCTGCCTTTTCCCCTTCGGCCTCCGCCGAATTGTGAAAAGTCGAACCCACCAGCATCCGCACCCTGAAATTGGTTCCAGTTGGAACCCAGCTGATCGTATTTTTTACGTTTCTCAGGGTCACGTAATACTTCATAGGCCTCGCTTATTTCTTTAAAGCGGGCTTCGGCTTGTTTATTTCCCGGATTTTTATCCGGATGATATTTTACAGCCAGCTTACGGTAAGCCTTTTTTATTTCGTCGGTAGAAGCGTTTTTCGAAACGCCTAATATCTTATAATAATCTTTATAATCCATGTTTTATGCTCTCCTTAAAAAATAGAATCTCCTTTACGTAGTTGTTTGTTTTGCTTTTTGGCATACTCCGAACCATAGGTTTTCCTTTTGGGAACATTTTTTATGATACAGCTTTCGTTCCACGGGCAATCTTCGGGCCCTAACGGAATAACTTTTGGTTTTTGGTTGGTTAATGTATGCCAATTGCTACAGGAGCTTAATAGTACTCCTAAAACGAACAGGATCAATTTAGTATATGTGAAAATCTTTTTTCTCATACACCAATAGTTTTTAAAATGATACTATGAAATTAAATCATATTGACTGTTATCCTGATTAATTATTTACAAATACCAAACCATTATGGTTTTCAGGGTTTTTCAATGCCAAAATGTCTTTTGGGCTTTGAAAATTTAACGGGAAACTGTCAACTTTTCGACGGAGTTTGAGTAACCCGTTGCGTTGAAGGTTGGACTGAAATAACCGGTTGTTTTTATTGTTTTGCCGCTAGTGGATCACGATAATGGTTATGGAAGGCGTAAGATTAATTGGAGTGATGTTTTTACATTTACAAGTCGAATCTTTTTTTATCTCACCATGTTGTGCGATTTAATTTCCTATTTCGAATGTGCTTCTTCATTTTTTTATAAAAAGTTAGTTTTTTTTCGATTTATAAATTCCATATTTTCAACAAGATAAAAAATAAAATGAAAAAAAGTTGGCAAATGATGATCACAATTTGTCGTTTTTTGGAACATATATATGAGAGGACTATAATACTCCCCAAAATTAAGACCACTTGGTTAATTGAAAAATTAATATGAAATTAGAAACAAAAAAGGAAGAATGAAAAAAATCATATTTGTAGTTTTCTTATTTACATTAATTATTCCCTGCCTTTCTCAAAATATTATTACAAAGAATGGACACAAAGAATGGGCACCTATTGGTGCCAAATGGTATTTTACTAAACCTACTCTAAGTGAATCTAATAATGTATGTATTCTTTTTGAATCAGTAAAAGATACCGTAATAAACGAAAGAACATGTCGTAAAATAGAGATTAAGAGTTGTGCTAATCCCGAATATATTCTTTCAAAAGAATATATTTATCAAAATAATGACAGCATCTTTTATTTCAATTCTGGTAATTTTTATCTTTTGTATGATTTCTCAGCAAAATTAGAAGATACGATTATGGTTCACAAAAATTGGTTCAAGCCAACAGATGGGTATTTGTTTGATAATGAAGATTCAATTCAATATTTTAAATCATAGTTGTCCTAAATATTTTTAAAATTAAAAAATACAAACGTAATTACAGGTATTTTGGACAGATTTTTACTATTATTAAAAACGAATCCCCCCATTTAAATAAAATCCCTTGTTTATATTTGGAT
>JAYEKP010000195.1:0-40033 GCA_034661075.1 Bacteroidota bacterium | reverse complement strand
TGAATATTTGTCCGTTTCATACTTATTTACAAGTGATTTAAATAAATTTCTGCAAAGTGATTTTACAATTTGAGCAAAGAGTGTTAAATTTGTTTTCATAGCCAATTTATATTTTAGTTGGTTAGTATTACAAAAATAAGGGCTCTTTAAACAAGAGCTCTAAATTGGCTATCTTTTTTTATTATTTAGGACAGATGTGTATTAATATAAAAAAACCCCATCGTTTAAATGGGGTTTTCAGAATGATTTTTTTTTATCTCCCCAATTGTTGTTTTACAATCTTAGCCACATATTTTCCTATAACGTCGAACTCAATATTAACAACCGTTCCTTTTTTAATTTGATGGAAATTTGTTACATCATAAGTGAACGGAATAATTGCCACTTCAAACGTTTTTTCTTTGGAGTTAACCACGGTTAAACTTACCCCATTTACCGATACAGATCCTTTTTCAACGGTAATATAGTCTTCTTGCGAAGGATCGTATTCAAAGGTATAATACCAGCTACCATCGGCTTCGCGAACATTGGTACAAACAGCCGTTTGGTCAACATGGCCTTGAACCAGGTGTCCGTCGAGTAACGAATCAATTTTCATGCTTCGTTCAAGATTTACCTTATCGCCCAATGCTAGTAAACCCAGATTGGATTTATCCAGTGTTTCCTGAATAGCTGTAACCGTAAACGTTTTATTTTCTTTATCTACGTTTACAACGGTTAAACAAACGCCGTTATGCGAAACACTCTGATCAATTTTTAGTTCGTCTGCAAACGAACATTGCATGGTAATATGTAAGTTTCCTTTTTCTTTCTCTAATTTTACCACTTTTGCCGCTTCTTCAACAATTCCTGAAAACATAATCTTTTTTTTTTATAATTTTTATTTTTTGCGAATGTATGAAGTTTTAACCTTTTGACAAAGTTAATTTTAAAATTATCATGCAACGGCTAAAGTTGCTATACTAACTTTTGTATCAGGGATCTCCAATAGGGTGTTCGCACAAGCTTCCAGCGTTGACCCGGTAGTTACTACATCATCAACCAATAGAATATGTTTATTCCTAAATCGTTCAGGTTCTTTGATATCAAAAATTTTTTCTACATTTTTCCAGCGATCAAACCTCGATTTACGGGTTTGTGTACTTGTAGCTACAGTTCGGATAAGCATTTGGGTATCTACCTCTTTTTCTAAGGATTCGGATAGTCCGCGAGCAATAAATTCGCTTTGATTATAACCTCGTTTTTTAAGCTTTGATTTATGCAAAGGAACAGGAACAATCAGATCCACTTGATTAAACACACTTTCTTTTAATTGCGATCCAAAATATCGTCCCAATATAAGGCCAATCTCCTTGCAGCCATGATACTTAAATTTATGCATCATTTTTTGATATTTGCTCCCCTTGTGATAAAAATAAAACGATGTGGCATATTCTATTTTTGTTCTCCCCCAAAATAATTGAGAGACAGGATTTTCTATGTCGAGATGAAAATTTGTTTTAGGCAGATTATATAAGCATGAAGTACAAATGAATCTTTCCTGCGACACCAGATGATTATTACAAACCACACATAAATTGGGATATATAAGATTAAAAAAATCTTTCAGTAGTTCAAAAATAATTCTCATAATATACTATAAATCTTTATTCTAACTAAATTAATAAATTTTTATAAAAAACAAATCAAAACATTTTAGACTTTGACGAGAAACTTCCTTTTAAAACTTTTCCTGCATATTTTTGTTTTTAGAGTTGGACGTACTTATTTTAGTGATAAAATATTAGCATGGAACGAGAAATATATAGCACCAAACGCAAAGCACTGTTGCTAAACTTAGATACAGATATTTATGGCTCAATAGCAGAAATTGGAGGAGGCCAGGAGGTTGCCCGAGCCTTTTTTCAAGCAGGTGGTGCTTCAGGAACCATTGCAAAAACCATATCAGCTTATGATAAAACATTTAGCGATCATTTTTATAACAAAGGGAAGAGTGGCCGATATGTGAGTCTTAACAGACTCGAAAAAATGCTTGATGAAGAATATAACGAGTTAAAAACAATTCTAAATGACAAACGTAATAGACAAATTCGCTTTTTTTCATTTGCAAACACGGTTGAAACCATAAATTTTCAAAAAACAAATCAAGGGCATGGCTGGATAGGGATAAAATTTGAATTAACCCATCCTGGGGAACCGAATGAGGTGGTAATCCATGTGCGGTTACTTGAAAATGATGCTGTATTACAACAATATACGCTAGGAATAATAGTGGTAAATTTAATTTTCGCCTGTTATCGTTACACTGATAATCCAAATTTGTTTTTACAATCATTATTGGATAATTTGGATACCGATAGGATAGAGATAACTATGGCGCGGATGAAAGGCCCTGATTTATCATATGTTGACAACCGATTGTTATGTGTTCAGTTGGTAAAAAACGGAATGACTCCGGCGGTAATGTTTGATCGATACGGAGATGTACATCAACCCGGAGATTTTTTATATAAAAAAAATGCATTGGTCTTGCGAGGGCGCTTCCGCCCCATAACCTATGTAGGGTTTGATATCTTAAAAACATCTTATGCCTTATTTAAAGAAGACAAAAATTTTTCTCCAGAAAACACTCTCCAGATTTGTGAGATCACATTAAACAACCTTTTAGAAGAAGGAGAAATTAACGAACGAGATTTCTTAAACCGGGTAGATATTCTAAATGGAATGGGACAGAATGTTTTAGTATCCAGTTTTAAAGAATTTTATAAGTTAGTTGATTATTTTGGCCGTTTTAAAATACATAATTTACGGGTGATTTTAGGTGTTCCTACCTTTAAAAAAGTGTTAGAAAAAAATATTATTCTCACTTACGGGGTGGCATATTAGAAGCAATGGGGCGAATGTTTCCTGGGCATACACGATTTTATATTTATCCGGCTTTAGACCGGAATACAGGAAAAGTGCTTCTGGTAGATGATGTAGCAATGGAACCCGACGTAAAACATATTTTTAATTATTTGGTAGATAACCGGAAAATACGCAATCTGCGTCAGGCAAAAAAGAAATGGTTATCCATCGATCCACGTGAAATAATCCGATTGATTGAAGCCAATAATAATCGTTGGGAAAAAATGGTTCCTAAATATGTGGCGAAACAAATTAAAACCAAAAAAATTTTTGGGTATAAAGGCTAAAATAATAAATTTTTGATTAATCTCTTAGCTTATCTTCTCTAACCCATTCTACCTCTCTTCCCAGCATTGAAAAACCTATAAACCCTTTAACATGTAATATCTTGTCGTTTCCTTCATCAAACCACATATAACATTTGTATGTTTTCCCGTTTTTGGGATCATAAATAGTCCCGTCAATCCATTCTTTATCATCATTATCGTATGCAAAACCCTTAAGTATTTGCAACCCTAAAATAGTCCTTTTTTGCAGCTCAGCATCTGAATTTTCGGTATCTCTTTTAGGGGTACCGTCATCTTCATATGGCTCTTCGAGCCATCGAATATCTCCATAATACTTTCCATTCTTCGCTTTAAATATCTTTACCTGCGAATCACCATCCTGAGTTAGCCAATAACCTAAAATTTTATCCGCATCCTGAGCTTGCAAATCAGGAACAAAAAACAATAAAGTGACGAAAGTAATGGTTAACATTTTGATCAATTTCATAATGTATAAGTTTTAGTTTGTAAGATGAAAGATAAGAAAAAAAATTGTGCATCATAATATCCTAACCAAAAACATCTAAAACTCCAAGTATTAATTTATCCTTTTATCTGGCTAATCAAAAAAGTAATCATCCAATGTCCACGAACATGCAGTAACTAATTCGTTGTCATTAAATGCTTTTTGGTTAAACACTTTAATTTTTTGCATAATCTCTTTAGCTCTTTTATCGTCGCTAAATTGTATTAAAATTGAAGAGTTATAACCTGGCCATACAGCCGTATTTAAACGAGGATCGCCTTTTACCGATTTTGCAGGGACCTGCTCCATTACCTGGTAATCTTTAATATTGTTTTCTTCGAGCATCTTCAGTAAGGGTTCCCGAACGCTTACATTACAAGTTATATATACTATTTTCATAGAGTACGCTTTTTATTTGTTATCATTTTTATGAAAAACACTATAAATTGTTGGTACAAGTATTAAAGTGATGACTGTTGAAACTAATAATCCGCCAATAATGGTAACACCTAAAGGCGAATACATCTCACGTCCCATACCCTGGCTTAACGCCATGGGTAACATTCCCAGCATCGTAGTAAACGAAGTCATTAGCACCGGACGCATACGCGAACGTCCTGCCTCTAAAACAGCCTCGGTAAGATCATATCCACGTTTTCTTAATAAATTGGTATAATCAACTAATACAATGCCATTATTTACTACAATTCCCATCAACATAATAACACCAATAAAAGTGGTAACACTAAGCGTTAATCCGGTAACGAAAAAAGCAAGTATAATTCCAACAATGGTAAAAGGTACGGCAAACATAATGATAAATGGATCTTTAAATGATTCGAATTGAGCTGCCATAACCATATAAACTAATAAAATACCAATAAATAAGATCAAATAAAGATCTTGAAATGACTCGCTTTGTTCAGATAATTGACCGGCAAGATTTATACTCACTCCCGAGGGGATATCTACATTATTAATAATTTTTTCTACCTGCTTTGCTCCTTCGCCCAGGGAAATCCCGGATAAGCCAGCCATAACTTTAACAATGCGTTGCTGCGATTTATGGTTTATCCCCAGCGGCCCAAATCCTGTCCTTATTTCGGCTACCGCCGAAAGATTTATTTGTTCTCCCATTAAGTTGGTTAGCATAATATCAGATAATGACTCGATCTTCTCTCTATACTCAGGGGCATAACGGATATTTATTTCATATTCTTCTCCTTTTTCGGTGAATTCACCTGCAGATGTCCCATAAATACTTTGCCGTATTTGCGAAGCAATTAACGCTGTATTAAGCCCCATTGCTGAGGCCTTATCTTTATCGATATCAATCTGTAACTCTAACTTTCCTTGATCAATAGAAGTTTGTAAATCAGTAAGCCCCTCAACTTTCAACATTTCCTGATAAACCGTTTGGGCTAATTGATTGATTTCATTAAAATCATCTCCTGTAATTTCTACTTCAATAGGTTTTACATTTCCGGTAATGGCTTCGGATACGATACTTCCTGCGGTAATATGCAACTTGTCTATTTCAGGTATTGCTGCTATTTTTAATCGTAATGCCTCACCAATTTCTTTGGCTGACCGTTCTCTCTCGTCGGGAAGAACTAAATGTGCCAATATGGTTGTTACATTTTTTCCTTCGGTAAATCCTACCGATGATAGTGTTCCTTTTTCCGTTTGCCCGGTAATGGATGATAATGAAGAAGGAATCATTTCGGGAACTTCTTCACGAACGACCTCCATTACTTTTTGAGCAACCCGGTCGGTTTCTTCGGCACTGGTACCCACTTCCGTTTCAATAACCACAATTAAATCTCCCGCATCAAATTGTGGAATATAATCCGACCCGAGATTTTTACCTAATATTAATACACCCGCAAAAATGAATAATGCAGTAATCAATGTAAATATTTTATGATAGATGACCCAGTGAAGTGAGTCTTTATAGATTTTCTCCAATTTCACAAACATTGATTCGCTCCACAGAAAAAGACGAGTTTTCTTCTTGGGTTTTTCCTCTTTTTTTAGTCCTTTCAAAAGTTGTGATGAAATCATGGGGGTAAGTGATAAAGCTGTTATTAGTGACGCCACCATGATAACCGAAGTAATAATAGCCAATTGTTTAAAAAGCAACCCAACCACACCCCCTACAAAAATCATGGGAATAAAAACCATTAATGTTGTAGCAGTTGATGCCGTAATGGCCATTCCCATTTCGCTTGATCCAAAAATGGATGCTTGCTTTGGCTGGGATCCCTGTTCAATATGACGGGTAATATTTTCGAGTACAACGATAGCATTATCCACCACCATTCCTATGGCTATAATAATAGCCATTAATGAAAAAATATTAATGGTATAATCAATCACAAACATTACAATAAATGCTACAATAAGGGAGAAAGGAATGGTAAGAAAAACGATTAAACTAGACCTCCATTCACGCAAAAAAACAAAAACAACAATAGCAACAAATAAAAGAGCCCACCAGAGTGTTTGTGTAAGGTGCTTTATTGATTGCACAATCAGCTCGTCGGTATTTATAATTTCGAAAACTTCCATATCGGGAGGGAGGCTTTCTTTTATTTCATCAATTTTTGTCCTTATCCCTTTTGCTACTTCCAAGGTATTAACACCCGATTGCTTTTGAATCATTAGCGCTACACCCAATCCATTTTTCGAACGGGCAATTTCATCTTTATCTTTATATCCGTCTTTAACGGTTGCGATATCTTTTAATCGAATGATTTTATTATTAAAATTAATCAGGGCGATATTTTCTATTTGTTCAATACTTTCAAATTTACCCGATACTTTTACCGCAAAATCACTAATACCCACTTCAATATTCCCTCCCGGGATATTCAGGTTTTCGGCTTTTAAAATAGTAGCAATCTGACTAATGGACAGGCCATAAGCTGATATTTTATATGGATCTATATGAATCTTAATCTCTCGTTGAGGCTGGCCAACATATATTACAGACCCAACACCATTGACTTTTTTTAGCGGATTGGCGATTTTATCTTCAATAATATGATTAATGCCATAATAATTTTCCTTGGCTGTTATACCATATACCAGAATAGGAAAAAGCGATGAATTAACTTTATGAATTACCGGATTGTTGGCTTCATCGGGCAAATCCATTTTTTTTAACTCAATAAGATCCCGTGCATTATTCGCTGCTTCTGTAATATCTGCGCCCCAATCAAACTGAAGAGCAATAAAAGAAACATTTTCTTTGGAGGTTGACGTTAATTCTCTTAAATTTTCCGAACCGGCAAGAATCTCTTCCAAAGGCATGGTTACCTGTTGCTCAACTTCATCAGCTGATGCTCCCGGATATACCGTCATCACAGTTAATGTAGGGATTTCCATTTCAGGCATAATATCCAGTGGCAATCGTTGTAAAGAAACTAATCCAAAAAGTAAAATAGCCATAAAAGCCATTAAGGTTGTTATAGGTCTTTGGACAGATATTTTTGGTAGGTTCATTTTTTACTTATTCTTTAAATTTTACACACTACTTTTTAATCTCTATTGGAGTTCCTTCGGTAAGTTTATTTTTGCCCGCTAAAGCAATGGTAATGTCTGAATCGATACCGGAAACAGCAATCTGATCTTTGAGATAATAAATTCTTTTAATGGGTATCCGATACGCTTTATTGTTCTTAATCTGAAATACAAAATCATTCCCGGTTCCCGGTTGTCTGTAAATCGCCTTTATAGGAACAAAAACAGCCTCTTGTTCATGTAATATCAAATTTACTTTTCCATACATACCAGGCTTAATCAAAAAATCTTTGTTTTGAATACGAATTTCTACTTTTGCTGTTCGAGATAAAGTAGATAGGATTGGAGCAATTTTAGTAACTTCTCCCGAATATATTTTTTGAGGATAGGCATCGAAAATTACTTCTGCTTTTTGTCCAACATTAATGTTGGCTATATCTTTTTCGTTGATATCCATTTCTACTTTAATGACATCGAGCTGCATCAGTTTAACCACTCCAGAGGTCATGGAGTATCCTGTTTTTAAACTGGGTGAAAAAAGAAAATTTTCTCCTTCATTAACGATATAATCTACAATTGTTCCAGAGAAGGGAGCGCGAATTTCCGTATTATTTTTCATCATACGGGTTTTGGCTTTGGAAGCTTCGTACCGGGCTTTAAGATGATCAAAATCTTGCTGGGTAACGCTACCCTTTTCTTTTAACCGGGCAATACGCTCGAAATCTTTTTCGAGTGCACTGTTCTCTGCTAATGCTTGTAAATATAGTTCTGATGATAACTCTGCGATTAAGTCTCCTTTTTTTACTTTTTCCCCTTCGTTAAAATAAACCTTTTCTACTCTTCCGGGGATTGCTGTCCCAAGATTTGCTTCCTTATTGGCTTTTGCCGTTCCGGAATAGCTTGTGGTTGGGATATAATTTTTTTTCTCCGTTTTTACCACAGTTATCGGAATCACTTTTCCCGTGTCCTGATGTTCTTCTTCTCTGTTTTTGCATCCTGAGAATAATAGCAGGATCATGATTAATATTTTGAGATTATTTTTCATTTCTTCTTAGGTTTTAATCGTTTAACTGTCCGGTAACTTTCAACAATTCCGATTCGCAAATTTTATATTCCGCTTTTGCTTCAATAAATTCAGCATACGCTTGTTGCCACATGGTTTGCGCTTCAAGCAAATCGGTGGAGCCTACCATTCCTTCCTTAAAACTGTCCTGGGTAAGTTTCAGATTCTCTTCGGCTTGTTTTAACGATGATTGCGTAAGTTCCACTTTTTTAATCGATTCGGTATATTTAAACATTGTTTGTTGTACCTCCAATGCTATAAGTTCCTTTGTTTCTAGATATTTTTGTTCAACAGCATTTTTTTTATGCCGCATCGCTTGAAGAGTATGTTTTTTATCACCAAAATGATACAAGGGGATATTAACCAGCAAACCTATATTCCAGTCACCCCCAAATTCTTTTTCAAAACCATTATAAGGATTAGGATTTGTAAACATATAATTGGCGGTAAAACCGATATTAGGCAAATAACGTGATTTCATTATTTTTTCACCTGCTTCGGCCATATTTAGCGTACTGCTTACCATATCAATTTCCGGCCTGTTGTTAAAAGCCATATCAGCATAATCATCATTTTCTTTAAGCAAGTTGTTTACTTCCAGACTATCTGTCAACATCACGACCGTGTCTAAAGAAAAACCAATGGTTTGATTTAACGACATGCGTGCCAGTTTTAAGCCATTCGTCGCTTTCAGTAGTTTTAAATCCACCTCATTATATTTAACTTTCGCTTTTAAAATTTCGTTTTGTGTAATTATCCCTTCTGTGTAAAGATTATTTAAATCATTAATTAAATGTTCAAGCATTTTTTTGTATTTGGTAGTAAGTTTCACTTTCTCTAATAACGAGATAACGTTCCAGTATTTTTGGTCGGTAGAAAGAATAACTTGTGCTTGAGTTGCTTCTTTTTTAGCCCTGAAAAGATTCTCCCCATATTCGGCCATTTTGTTAAGCTCACGTATTTTACCACCCATATACACTGGTTGAATCATACCAACATTGGCAATAAAAATATTTTCTAAACTTATGGTAGCCTCTTCAGCCGGTAGATATGCATAATTTTTAAAAAGGTAGTTCCCGTCAGCATCTTGAGCAATGCTACCATCAGGATTTAAAAAAAAGGTTTCCTCTCTCAATTGTGGGTTCGTAAAAAAAACAAGTTGATTAAAACTTCCATTTACAACTGATTCTCCAGGAATAACCGGCAAAAAAATATCTTCATTTAATAAACTAAACTCCCGGTTCATTCGCATATATCCACCGTTTATACTAAAATTTGGCAGATATTGTGTTTTCGCATATCTTTTTAACGATCCTAAAGTAAACTGATGCTCGTTTGCCATTTTAATTTTTCGATTATGCTCTAATGCACGGTCCCGGCATTCCTTTAAACTTAATCCCTGGTTTTGTGCAAAAACAGTACCCCATGATATCAAAAAAAGCATTATTAGTTTTGCTTTCATTCTTCTCTAAATTTTTTATTTTACAATCCCATAAAACAATATCTCAAGCATATAATCAAGATGCATCTCTAAATCTTGAATGTCAAATTCATTCTTTATTAATAAGGCCGACTCAAGCCCTTTTAAGGCGGTAACCAGAGTTATAGCTGTAAGTTTTGTCTCTTTTAGCTTAAACAGCCCTTGATCCAAACCTTCTTGTAAAATATTTTGTATAATCTGCTGTTCTTCAATATCGTACTCTTCCCTTATTCGTTCCGTAAATGCAAAGTTAGCCAGATAATCATTTTTTAATGTTTCATAAAAATTAACCATCTCCTTTAAATTGCGCATACGAATTAAAACATAGTTACGTATTTTCTCTTTAGGATTATCGTCAGTGGATAAAACTTTCTCATTTAGCTCCTGACTAATCATATCGACTTCTTGTTTCACAACGGCCTCAAAAACCTTTTCTTTGCTTTTAAAATAATAATAAATTGAACTTTTTCCCATTCCAGATGCTTTGGCAATGTCATCCATAGTTGCCTTTTTGAAACCAAGCTGACTAAATACCCCAGAAGCAATTTCTACGATCTTTTGCTTTATTATTTTCCTTTTTTTCTTAATATGCTCCTTTATCATTTTTTCGAATATTTTTAAAAATAAGTCCAAAGTTAGGTTGGAATTTTGTATTTTCCAAAAAATTCGACTCTTTTTTTCGAATATTCTGATTTTAGATTGTTTTAAGAAAAAAGGTTTTAACATTACATCAATAATGCCAAAACCTTTACAAATAATAAATTATGAGTTATTCTGTTTTTTATGCCAAGGTGAAATCCAGTTGTTTCTTCTCCAAATCAGCCCGCATAATTTTTATCACAACAGCATCCCCTAGCTGGTAAACTTTTTTATTTCGCTTACCAATAATGGAATAGTTATCCTCATCGAAAAAATAATAATCATCATCCAGTTCACGAATATGAACCAGCCCTTCGCATTTACTATCATTTAACTCAACATAAAAGCCCCATTCCGTTACTCCAGAAATTATTCCTTCGAACTCTTCACCAATTTTATCTTTTAAAAACTCAACCTGTTTATATTTTATAGAAGCGCGTTCGGCTTCGGTTGACCGTTGCTCCATTCCTGAAGTATGTTTACACATTTCTTCATACTTATTTTTATTTTTACTTTTTGCACCATTAAGATAATCTGTTAACATACGGTGTACCATCATGTCAGGATAACGACGTATTGGTGAAGTAAAATGGGTATAATGCTGAAATGACAAACCATAATGGCCAATATTTTTAGTTGAATAAACAGCCTTAGCCATGGAACGAACAGCCAGTGTTTCAATAAGATTCTGTTCTTTTTTGCCTTGTACTTCATCCAGTAAGTGGTTAATAGACGATGTAATTTGTTTATGGCTGCTAGTATTAATAAAATAACCAAATCTTGTGATAAAGTTGGAAAACTTCTCCAGTTTTTCAGGGTCGGGGCGATCATGTATACGATAAACAAAAGTTTTAGCTCTTTGCCCGGGTTGTACCTTTCCAACAAATTCGGCTACTCTTTTATTAGCCAAAAGCATAAATTCTTCAATCAGCTGATTTGCTTCTTTTTGTTCTTTAAAAAACACACCTAGAGGTTTTCCTTCATCGTCAAGGTTAAACTTAACCTCAACCCGCTCGAAAGAAATAGCACCGTTTTTAAATCTTCGAGCTCTTAATTTCTGTGCAAGGCTATTTAAAAATAATATTTCTTCTTTTAACTCACCATCACTTCCCTCAATTATTTCTTGAGCCTCCTCGTAGACCATTCGCTTATCAGATTTTATAATGGTTTTTCCAATCCATTGATCATGGATATCGGCATTATCGTCCATTTCAAAAACAATACTATAACATAGTTTTTCTTCGTTTGGACGAAGGCTGCAAACTTTATTCGACAATTTTTCAGGCAACATAGGGACTACCCTATCCACTAGATATACTGAAGTTCCGCGGTTATAAGCCTCATCGTCAAGCACCGTTCCGGGAGTTACATAATGAGTAACATCCGCAATGTGTACACCCACCTGCCAATGTCCATTTCCCAGTTTTTGCAAAGATAGTGCATCGTCATAATCTTTGGCATCTTCAGGGTCAATAGTAAAAGTAGGAACATCTCTGAAATCGCGTCTTGATTCGTAATCGGCTTTGGATATTTTTTCCGGGATTTTTTCTGCTTCTTGCTCAATATTTTGCTCAAAATCATAGGGTAATCCAAATTCAGCAAGAATTGCGTGCATTTCTGTTTCATTTACACCAGGTTGCCCTAACACATCCACTACTTCGCCAAAAGGGTTTTTATGTTTTGCCGGCCAGTCGGTAATTCTAACCACAACTTTATCACCATCCTGAGCATTCATTATTTTATTTATAGGGATAAAAATATCATAAGGCATTTGGCGCGAAGGAGAAACTAAAAAAGCAAAATTCTTAGAAACTTCAATTACACCCACAATTTGTTCATTGGCTCGTTTAATAATTTCAACAACCTCCCCTTCGGGTTTTCTACCCCGCTGTTTAGCAAAAAGATGAACTTTTACAATATCTCCGTTTAAGGCATGATTTAAATTAGATTGGGTAACAAAAATATCCTCATCGCTTTCTTCTGCTATAATAAAACCTGCTCCTTTTTGTGTGAGTTCAACTTTGCCTGTTATATGTCCCTTATGTGGTGCATATTTATATTTTCCGCGAGACAGTTCTACTATGGTACCCTCGTCTCTTAGCTCAATTAAAATAGCATTTATCAGATTTTTTACTCCCTCATCTTTGATATTTAGATGTCTGGCAATTTGTTTATAATTAAAGACTTTTTGAGGGTTATCAAAAAAATATCCAATAATACCGTTCGTTAATATTTTTTTATTTAAGCGATTGTTCTGCTTTTTTGTTTTTTTCTTTTTTCCTTTTCCCATAATCGTATCATTTAAAATTGTAAAGTTAGGATTAAATATCCTCTCTTATTTTAATTTCCTGTTAAATCTTGTTTATAAAACTGAGCTATTTCGTCAATCGTTTTTTGCACAGGAATAAAATTCATTTTTAATGATTGTATTATTTTTTGGCTGGAATATTCCGATTTTGATAAGCTCGATTTTACTACATCCTTTGTGAGTTCTCTTTTTTTTATTCCCAAATTACTAAGCAAGCCATCTACCCTTCGTGCAATGTTGAGCATGGGGCGGGTGGCTTCAATGGATGGTTTCCTAACCGAAACAGCCGTACTAATCTTATCCAATAAATCTTTATACACTATATTCTCGCCATTTAAAATAAATCGCTGATTAGAGATACTGCTTTCGGAAAGTTTAATCATAGCAAACACAACATCGCGTACATCAACAAACCCAGTTGTTCCGGTTGTATAAAATAACATTCCTTTCGCAGCTTTCGTAAAAATTAATCCACTGCCTGAATCCCAAAATCCCGGCCCTAAAACAACCGAGGGATTAACAATCACAGCATCTAATCCTTCCTGTATACCTCGCCAAACCTCCATTTCCGACTTATATTTACTAATAGCATAAGTGGACCTGTTTTTAGATGGAACCCAATAATTTTCTTCCGTTACAGCCTCTCCATTAGGAGAGTCTCCCATCGTTGCTATCGAGCTAACAAAACACATTTTCTTTATATTCTGTTCCAAACTAGCATTTACTATATTAGCGGTACCTTCGATGTTCGTTTTTAATAATTCAGATTTGTCCTTTTTATCGAAAGAAACCATGGCGGCACAATGATAAACAGTATTAACGTCTTTTAATGCATCAAAATATGTAGCCGGGTCAAGGATATCTCCCTTTATCCACTCAATATTTTCTAATAATTGATTGGTATTATCCGTATAATATGAAAAAACATGTTTTATGCGTTTAATCTTCTCTGGATTACGAACCAACGCTTTTATTTTGCATCCTTTTTTTGACAGTTGAAATAAAAGGTGTGCTCCTACTAATCCTGTACCACCTGTAACAAATACCATAATTTTATATTTTTTTTGATGCTTCTTCGCCCCAAATTATCTTTTTACCAAAACCTAACCGGTTATCCGTAAATTTAAGAAATGTTAGTTCAACCATCCACAACGTGGTTTTCATTAACATAGCCACTGGAAAGCGTTTTAAATATTTACCTTTTACTTTCTTCAACAGGTCCCCTTTAGGTTCCGTCATTTTACCCTGAAATTGCAATCCCTGTATTTTCCCAATAACATTGGTTTCTAAAACAATAGACCCCGCTACAATGTTTTGTTTTAAAACATCCTGGATGTGTTTGGTTTCGTAGTCAGAGGTAAAAATCAACCTATTGTCTTCTTCATCATAAACATAAAAACAACTGGCACAATAAGAAATATTTTTTTTGGATGTTGCTAGCGTTAAAACATGATGTTTTTGGATAAATTTTATAATTCGTTGATCTATTATCTTCATGTTAAAAAATTAAACAAATTTATTTGATAAATATTTTGGCAAAGCTATGATAAATTAATCAAGTTATTGGCCTGTTTTATTTACTGAACATAAATATGTTATTCTTTAAAATCGGTACCCCATCGTTGTGTATCAATTTGTAATCCGGCAAGATCGAGTACTCTATCAATTACTGTGGTTGCAATTTCCTGAACAGATTTTGGTTTGGAATAAAATGAAGGGGTAGCCGGACAAATGGTTCCCCCAGCCAAAGTTATCCATTCCATATTCTTAATATGAATAAGATTGTACGGTGTTTCCCTGGGAACTAAAATTAACTTTCTTTTTTCTTTTAGGGTAACATCTGCCGCACGGGTAATTAGATCATCTGAAGTGCCATGAGCTATTCTTCCCAATATTCCCATAGAGCAAGGACAAATAATCATGGTATGATATTGAGCCGAACCACTGGCAAATGGAGCATAGAAATCGGTTACCGGGTATTTTTTAAACGGATAATCCTGATACGATTTATTGCCTAATTCATGTTGCCATATTTCTTCTGCATTTTTAGAAAATATCATTCCCACCTCTTCTATTTGCTCATTCAGCAAAAGCAGTTTGTCCAATAATATTTTGGCATATATTGACCCACTGGCTCCGGTTACCGCTACAATTATCTTTTGTTTATTCATTTTTTCTCAAAATTTGCCAACTGATAATAAACAGCAAAAGTAAGTACATTGTTGTATTGTCCGCGATTAAAAAGCCAGGTTTGTCCACCCGGATGATCGCCAACCGGTAATACAGAGTAATTTAAACGAACATTAACATGTACTTTATCCAACACCTGATATTGTATCCCAATCAACAGGGAAAGCTCGTAAGGTTTAAAATCTGCTTCCAGTTCTCCATATCCGTCATCCTCGGTTCCTTTGACAAGATAGCCTGCGGCTAAACCAACATCGGCATTAAATTTTTTTAAAAATAAATATTTAAGCATTAGCGGAGCTTCAATATAATTTAATCTCGAATGATAATATAACGGATCTTTATTGGTTGACTTACTTCCTTTTTCGGTGTATCGTAACTCCAGTTGGGCTCTTACATATTTAGTAAGTTGGGTATAGGTGTATGCGCCTGCTGTTACTCCCATTTTATGGTATCCTCCGAGTTCATCCCCGTCTAGTTGTGAAACAGATGCGCCGGCTAAAAAGCCTCCACCAAAGGTTTGAGCCGATAACGGAAAAATCCCTAATAAACAAAAGCTAAAGCATAACATTAAACGTTTCATATAAATTGAGTTTTATCTTCTTATTTGCTAACCTGACGTATTGAATAATACAGGCTAAAGGTATTGAATTTTTAAATTTTATTAATAAACTTTAACAATTCATTTGCGTATAATTAGGTATAATATTTGTTATTTTGTAGCATACAAAACAAATTAATACTTACTTATGAAAAACTTTTTACTTATCATATTGTCCCTTTTTATTGCTTGTACTTCATTTGCTCAGGAAGGCAACTACTCAGACAACCTCTTTAGCAGCGAATTGCATAAAGATTCTACCAAAATAAATCTTTTAGATTTACAAAAGC
Organism: Bacteroidota bacterium; assembly: GCA_034661075.1. Taxonomy (GTDB): domain Bacteria; phylum Bacteroidota; class Bacteroidia; order Bacteroidales; family UBA12077; genus UBA12077. Next base: position 24,241 of record JAYEKP010000195.1, on the reverse strand, counting down.
TAAAATTGTATCCTAATCCTGTTTCGGATATTTTACATGTTGATTACGATGTTGTTTTTGTGAAAGAAGCGAAGTTGATTATTTATAATTCTATTGGGGTAACGGTTTTTTCTAAAGAATTTAAAGAAAAGCAAGATCAACTAGAAATCCAAGTTTCGGATTTTAAAAACGGGCTTTATTTTTGTTCGCTACAAATTGATGGCAAGTTGCTAAATACCAAAAGAATATTAGTTAACCATTAGCATATTTTTCTTTTAATTGTTCAACCAACAGAGGAACTCCGGTAGTTGCTTTTTCTTTAATATAGGTTATTTGTGAGGAATACGTTGAATTCACATCCTGTGGATCAATTAAAAAAATGGGAGTATTATTAGGAACATAATCTATTAATCCTGCGGCAGGATAAACATTTAGCGAGGTCCCCACGACCACAAAGATATCTGCTTTTTCACAAATAGATGCTGCATCCAGAATCGCATTTACCGATTCGCCAAACCAAACTACATGAGGCCTAAGCTGTGATCCTTTATCACATTTATCTCCTAATTTTAATTCCCATCCCTGAATGTTATAAATAAGATTTTCATCTACTGTACTTCGTGCTTTGCGTATTTCACCATGCAGATGAAGCACATTTTTGCTTCCGGCTCTTTCGTGCAAATCGTCCACATTTTGAGTAATAATTTGTATCTCAAAATATTTTTCCAGCTCAACCAATCCAAGATGTCCTTTGTTGGGAGAGCATTCTAACAATTTTTTTCGTCGTTCGTTATAGAAACGTAGCACCAATTCAGGATTCTCTTGCCAGGCCTGCGGGCTAGCGACTTCCATAACATCATATTCTTCCCATAAGCCTCCCATATCGCGAAAAGTTTTAATGCCACTTTCGGCACTAATGCCAGAACCAGATAAAACAACCAGTTTTTTCATTATCGTTGGATATTTTAAATTCAACTTCTATAAAAATAATTAAAATCTGACAACCATAAAAAATTTATATTAAAACCAAACTATATAAAATATTGAGTTAATTTTTAGTATTTTAGCAGAAACTACTCAAGTTTGTAAACGATTGATTATCCGTGAGGTAAAGAATGATTGACCAGAATACCATACAAAGAATAATTGACACCGCAGATATTGTAGATGTGGTTCAGGATTTTGTCAACCTAAAAAAGAGAGGCGTAAATTATTTAGGATTATGCCCTTTTCATAACGAAAAAACACCTTCGTTTACGGTATCGCCATCGAAAGGAATTTATAAATGTTTTGGTTGCGGGAAAGGTGGCAATGCCGTGAACTTTATCATGGAGCACGAGCATTTAAGCTACCCGGAAGCTTTAAAATATTTAGCCAAAAAATATAATATTGAGATAGTTGAAAAAGAGCTTACAGCCGAAGAAATTCAACAACAAAACGAACGCGACAGCCTGCTGGTGGTTACCAAATTTGCCAACAGTTATTTTCAGGAAAAACTACACAAACATACCGATGGGCGGGCCATAGGATTAAGCTATTTTAAAGAGCGTAATTTTAGAGAAGATATTATTAAAAAATTTGAGCTCGGTTATAGCCTGGATATTAAAGATGCTTTTACCAAAGCGGCACTTGAAAAAGGATACAAACTAAATTTTTTGGAAAAATCGGGTTTAACCATTGTTAAAGACCAGGATAAATACGATCGGTTTCGTGGACGGGTAATGTTTCCCATTCACAGCCTTTCGGGCAATGTGGTGGGATTTGGTGGACGTATTTTAAAAAAAGATGCTAAAGCTGCTAAATATCTTAATTCGCCAGAGTCCGAAATCTATCATAAAAGCCGCATTTTATACGGGATGTATCAGGCTAAAAAGTCCATTACCCAGAAAGACCACTGCTTTTTAGTAGAAGGGTACACGGATGTTATTTCTATGCATCAGGCAGGAATTGAAAATGTTGTTGCTTCATCAGGAACTTCGCTTACGGTAGAGCAAATACGCTTAATTAAAAGGTTTACTCCTAATGTTACCATTATTTATGATGGCGATGAAGCGGGAATTAAAGCTTCGCTTAGAGGAATTGATTTAATTTTAGAGCAAGGGTTAAATGTTAAAGTTTTACTGCTACCCAACGGTGAAGATCCCGATTCTTTTGCTAAATCAAAAAGTTCGTCAGAATTTTTAGATTTTATCTGCGAAAATGAAGAAGATTTTATTACATTTAAAACAAAGCTTTTATCCAAAGACGCAAAAAATGATCCGGTAAAAAAAGCCAACTTAATAACCGATGTCGTACGATCGATTGCTGTAATTCCCGAAAATATTACCCGTACAGTATATATCAAAGAGTGTAGCAAGATTTTAAATATTGATGAGAAAGTGCTTTACAGCGAGATTGGCAAAATCCGTAGAAGAAATATTGAAAAAGAATACAAGCGGCAAATTGTCTCTCCGGAAGATCACTATAAAACTGCATCGCCTTCGGTTCCTTCTTTTGTAAGTGAAATCTATTCCGAAGCACAGGAAAAGGAAATTATCCGATTGTTATTGCATTACGGAAATCATACGCTTTATAGTTATCAGGAAACTAAATATGACGAACCACGACTTGTCTCTGTTGCTGAATATATTATTAATGAAATCCTTAATGATGATTTAGAATTTAAAAATCTTATCTACAAACAAATTTTTCAGGAATACCTTGAAGCTTTAAAGCGTGAAGAAAAAATAGAAAACAAACATTTTATTTATCATTCTGATCCACAAATAAGTAAACTTGCCGCCGATTTATTAAGCAATTCATATACGTTAAGTAAAATATTTAAAAAAGGCGGTATCCTGATCGAAACAGAAGAAATGAAACTGAAACGCCTTGTTCCTGAAACGATTATTTCATATAAACGGAAGATTTTAGAAATAGCCCAAAGTGACGTTTCCGAAAAGTTGAAAGAAGCTCAGCATAATAAGCAGACCAAGGAAGAGTTGAGTAATCTACAAAAAGAATTTATGCAAATAACATCAGCGATTAATGAAATTTCCAAAGTGCGTGGGTGGGTTGTTTTTAAATAATTTATGCCTGATGTTTTTTTAATGTAAATGTTATTGCTGTTCCTTTACCAGGAATACTGTCAATTGTAATAGTTCCTCCATTTTTCTCCACAAACTCTTTACACAAAATCAAACCCAGGCCAGATCCTTTTTCGTTCGAAAGTCCGGGAGTTGTATGGTGTTGGTCTATTCGGAAAAGTTTAGGTAAATCGTTAGGATCAATACCAATCCCTGTGTCTTTTACAGTAATGCTAATGGTATCATTAAAGGATTTAGCTAATATTTCTATAGTCCCTTTATCAGGAGTAAATTTAACGGCATTAGATAAAAGATTTCTTACCACAGCCTTTATCATATCCTCATCAGCATAAGCAATGAAATGCTCTGGGAGTTCGGTAATTAATTTTATTTTTTTCTGTTCAATTTTGCGTTTTATCAACTCAACATTTTCAATCACTACAAAATAAATATCAACAGGCTTTGGATTAAATATTATTTCGCCTGTTTGGCTTGATGACCAGTCAAGCAAATTCTCGAGTAAATTAAAAGTTGTTTGTGATAATCGATTTAATTGGGCTATAATATTTTTTGTTTGTTCCCTGTTGTAAGTATCGAAATCATTAAAAACCACATTTGTAGAAGAAACTAAAGTGCTGATGGGGTTACGTAAATCATGGGCAATAATTCTAAAAAATTTATTTTTGGTTGCATTGCTTACCGCTAATTTATCGCGCTGTTGTTCTATTTCTTTTTTCTGTTGAATAATTTCCTTTTCGGCCTGTTTTAACTTCGTAATATCCGAATCAATGGCAATAAGATTAATAGTTTTCCCATCTTTATCTATAACCGGTGTTAGTGTTGTTTGTGCCCAAAGTTCTTTCCCTTCTCTTGATTTTGTTTTAAATTCATAAACGATGGATTTACTTTCATTTATACAAGTATCTATCGCCTGCTTAATATTAGGGTTATCGCTACTTTGTTTTATGTTTTTATATTTTTCTTTTTTGTATTGATCCAACGTATAACCATACATCTTTGTAAATGCATTGTTTACCCACTCAATATTACCGTCTTTATCGAAAATGCCAATAGCATTATCGGTTTCACTAGCCACTTTCGACAGTTTTAAAAGTTCAATATTGGCTTTTCTAAGTTGTATGGCCTGATTGGTGATCTCCCATTTTTGTTTTTCCAGCTCATTATTTTTTTTGCTAATTCGTTCGTTAGCATCTTTTAAATGTTCTGCCTGAACAAGAATTTCCTCTTTTTGCATTAATATTTCCTGCGTACGCTGGATCACAATCTTCTCCAGCTTATCTTTTTCCCGGATTAATCGATAAGTATAAAGCCGGACAATTCCAATGATTAAGATTATTCCAAAGATTATATACCCTAAAATAGCAGCAAAAGAGCGGTACCACGGAGGCAAAATTTTAAATTTAAACAATGCTGGTTCCGATTCTACGTTATAGATATTTTTTGCTTTTACATAAAAAACATAATCGCCTTCACGTAAATTAATATATTCTCTTTTCGTTTCTGTAGTCCATTCCGACCACTTCTTATCAAAACCCTTTAAAAAATAGCTGTATAAATTTCCTGATTCTTCATCATAAAAGGGAAATGCAAATTGAAAAGTTAATGAATTGTTCTCATAGTTTAAAACAGTCCCAATATCAATGGTTTTCGCGGGATTTATCCTGTTTACCTGAATAAGGGTATCTTTTGGATTTTGGATTTTAGAAAAATTGGTACCATAATAAATTACCGAATCGATTGTGCTTACTTGGCGGATAATTGGCGAAGAAATAGTAAAATAGTCTTTCGTAAAATTATTCCGGTAGCGAAATGTGCCATCGGTTGTTCCAAACCATATAGAAGAATCCGTAAAAGTAGTTACATAAAATGGAGTAATGATTTTATCGTATAATTTATAAATTGAAAGCGTGTCGGAGCTACTCTCCTCTTGTACTGTATCTTGATCTGCAGAATCATTCTCTGATGGGAATATATTTTTTGCTAAAACGAAACTGTCGGTTGAACAATCATATGTAAAATATTTCATATCAGAAATAAAAAGTAACTGATTGTTGTAATGAGCCATTTCTATTGCCTTTGTAGAAGGCAACCCTTTACCTTCACCATGAAAAACTACCTGATGGGGTTTATGATCTTTATGAAAAGGATTTTTAATTTCATAAAGCCCCTTATAATGGACACTTAACCACAGATTCCCCAGCGAGTCTTCTTCAACACTTCTTATTTGTTCATTGATATCAAAAGGTTTTCCTAAGTTTACCCATTGTCCGTTAGCATAATCTAAAATTGCTACTCCATTTACTAAGCCCAACACCACTTTTGAAGGATCTTTATTATATTGATATATTTTAAGAATCCTTTGATAATTTGAAATTTGTTTGGAATAATTTTTCTTTATTTGAAAAAGCCCCCTACTTGTTGCTATAAGCAACAAAGCTTCATCTAAAGATGGGGATTTCAGGGTTTCTAATTTTTGCAAAATGTTTTCGTCATTCTTATTCAGATGGATATCGGGAATAAAGAAATATAAAAACCCCCAGGTTTGCTCAAAAGATCCCATTACAGGATAAAAATGGTTAACTTCATAATCCTGGTTTATATCATTTTTGTTTTTTGAATAATAAATTCCGGATCCAGTAGCAATATAAGTATATTCATCTAAACTTGCCACATCTGTTATATTGCCAATAATTCCTAAATCCTCTGTCCAATATCGAAAAGGAGAATAAATATCTACCCGATTTATACCATTATCTAAAGCCAACCACAAGGTTTCATTCGTGTCAAAAAACAGATAATATACAGGGCTAATAATACCGGTTGATTCTTTATCAATAATATCAATTACATTAAAATTAGCGTCAACCGTTAATACCGTTCCTTTTATAGTTGCCAAAGCAAAAAGCTGATCATTCATTTTTATTCCATGATAAAGCGTATTCTCAATAAAATATTTATTCAGAGACTTTCCTGCTTCAGAAATCTGAGAAATAGGCCTTATTTCTGCTTTTGTTTGGGTTTGATGATATAAATATAACCCATGCCTTCTGGTTCCAATCAGTAGTTTTTCACCTAAAGGGAGCATGGTGTGGATTCGCTTGTCGGCAAAGAATTCTCCTTTTTGAACAAGTTTAAGTGAGTTTCCCTCAAAAACCATTAGCCCTTTTCCAACTTCGTTAATATATAATCGATTATTTACGTTGAAACTCAGATAAAAACGCTCTTTAGATCTTTCCCAACAATCCATTTGTTGATTTTTTAATCTAAAAACAAATTTTTCAGTCAAGAAAAAAACCTCCTCATCGATGCAATAGGTGTTCCAAACATCACCAAAGTCAGAATGTTCGGGATTAATTAAATGAGTTAGGGATTTATATTGCAAGTGCCCCTGATTATCAGGAGTAAGTATGCCAATTTCATTGTATGCGCCAACAAAAATATTATTCTGTTTATCAACAGCAAGGCTTCGAACATTCGATTGGTTTTCAACATATATTTTTTGCCAGGAAGCTCCATCATATTCAAGAATACAATTTGAATTACCAAAATACATTATGCCTCTTTGATCCTGTGTAATACACCAGTTTTGTGGCCCGGCATTATAGTCTTCTGAGGAATAATAATCAGACAAAACAAGTCCTTTTATCTGAGCTTTACCTTGTAAGGCTCCAATAATAAAAAAGAAAATAAAAATGAATTTATTCAGTTTCTTCATTGAGCCCCTTCACCTTTACTCATTTGATCTAATTTTTCAATAACAGAATCTTTATATTTTCTTCCAATGGGGAGTTCTGTATTGCCAATATCAATTCCAGAAAGACTATAAGCATCAATCTTATTAATAGCTACAATAAACGAACGATGTATCCTTAAAAAATGCGAGGCCGAAAGAATTGACTCAAAATAGCTTAAAGGTTGTTTTGTAACTACTGTTTTGCATACAGTAACTACTTTCACATAATCTTTAATACTTTCGAGATATAAAATATTTTTAAGGTAAACTTTTACCATTTTTTTATTCTCTTTCAGATATAGAATTTTTTTTTCTTCAGAATGGTCTTTTTCTGCGTCTCTTTTTTCAATAATCCGGTTAATGGATTTTAATAATCTTTCAAAAAAAATTGGTTTTAATAAAAAATCATCAACATTCAAATCAAAACCTTCAATGGCATAGTTTTTATTGGCTGTAATAAAAATTATTGAGGGAGGGTTAGAAAGTGTTTTTACAAAATCAACACCGGTTAATCCGGGCATTTCAATATCAAGAAAAATCAGGTCAACTTTGTTTTCTTTTAAAAATTCGAAAACAGGTAGTGCACTGTCAAATCTTCCTACAACTTCTATGTAAGGAATTTTCTTTAAAAATCCTTCAATAATTGTTATATCTAATGGTTCATCATCAACCACAACACATCTTAAACTCATAAAAAGCTTATAATTAAGTGGTTAGATACCCAATGTTCATTTATTTAGCCAGCAATTTATAAATAATATTTCAAAAAATTTCAACTTCGACAGAATATTTTTTATCAAATATCGATAAAAATTGTTTTTTGGGGGTAGATAATTGTCTTCTGTCGATAAACAAATTCGAATTAAATAAAAGATTTTAAATTCGCCATTGCATTCATATAAACACAACGATATAATTTTTTCATGATGCAAACATACTAATTTTTCAACCTGAAACTCACTCTAATTAATTAGTTTGCAAAAAAAAGGTGTTGATTCAAATCGGCACCTTTTTTAATTCCATTTTTTTTAGATATCCAACCATTAATCTTTTTTCCTTTTTGCAAGTCTTAATGTATTTATACGAATAAAAAAATTTGATTTGCAAGAATGAAACGATTCATTATTCTAATTATTGGGTTTATAACCCTACTCCCTTCTTGTAAACAGGAAGGTAGCAGTACAAGCGATCAGGAAATTTTTCAAAAAATTTTCACTGAAGCATTATCTAATAATGAAGCATACCAAAATTTAAAATACTTAACTTCCAATTTTCCCAAACGTCTTGCTTGCTATCCACAAGGAATAGAAGCTGCAAAATGGACAAAACAGATTATGGAAGAGATGAAGGTGGATACTGTCTTTTTACAAGAAATACAAGTTATGAACTGGAAAAGAGGGAATATTGAAACAGCTAAGATTAAAAATAATAAAAATAAATTTCCCGTTCATGTTTGTGCGTTAGGCAGAGGAATTGCCACGGGGGATAGTGGGGTTGAAGCTAAAGTTGTTGAAGTAAACGGAATAGATGAATTAAAAGCATTATCGAAAGATCAAGTAAGAGGGAAAATTATTTTTTTCAATCAGGCTATGGATCCAAACTTAGAAAACCCGTTTCAGGCCTATGGGAAAGCAGTAGCACAACGATTTGCAGGCCCAATGTTAGCCGCAGAATATGGCGCTAAGGGAACAGTAATCCGTTCATTAACAACCTCAATTGACACATTTCCTCACACCGGAACAACGCGAAAAGCTCCTGCTGGCCAAACCGTTCCATCGGTTGCCATTGCAACACAACACGCTGATCTTTTAAGTAAACTGCTAAGACAAAATCCGGAACTAACTTTTTATTTTAAAACAAATTGTAAAAATTTGCCAGATACCACTTCATACAACACTATTGGAGAAATAACCGGAACAGAATATCCAGATCAATACATTGTTGTTAGTGGACATCTAGATGCCTGGGATAACAGCCCCGGAGCACATGATGATGGTGGTGGATGTATGCAATCTATTGAAGTGTTAAGGATATTTAAAGCCATTGGCTATCAGCCAAAACATTCAATTCGTGCGGTAATGTTTATGGATGAAGAAATTTCACAAGGCGGTGGAAAAACATATGCCAGCGAAGCTAAAAGAAAAGGAGAAAAGCATATTTTTGCTATTGAAAGCGACCGAGGCGTAACAAAACCAATAGGATTTTCATTTGATGCCAATGATGAGATTATCGAAAAAATAAAATCTTGGAATACCTTATTTAAGCCCTATAACATAGAAATATTTGAGAAAGGTGGCGGCGGGGTAGACATTGGCCCGCTGAAACAGCAAGGGACACCACTTGCCGGGTTATTAACGGATCCTACAAATTATTTTGATTGGCACCATTCGGCAAATGATACTTTTAATCATATTGACAAAGAAGAAATGCAAAATGGAGCTGCAGCAATGACTGCCTTAATCTATTTAATCGATAAATATGGATTATAAAAATAAATTTTTAATATTTTTAAAGCTACTAAATTTACATAGATTGTTTTTTAAACTTTACAAACAAATTTTTGTTTTAGAAACATTAAAGATAATATAACAAAAGAATTATTTTTTTATTTTAACTATTGATTCAATGAAAAATATTGACCGCCGAATTGTTATTCTTGCAGCCTTTATCTTTATAGTAGAGTTAGCTTTTGGAATCATGAAATTTTTAATTTCGCAAAAAGAAGAACCTTTTAGTCGACCACCCGTAGTTTCCAAACGATTTGTAAAAACCGAAAAGGTGGATTACAAAACCATCGTTTCTCCGATAAAAGCCCCCGGACGCGTTAACTCCCTGTCCAATGTAGATATTATTTCCGAAGCCTCGGGCAAATTAAACGTTTCAAATATCCCATTGAAGGAAGGAGCTCAATTTTCAACAGGAGATATTCTTTTCACCGTTTACCCCGATGAAGCTGCATTAGCCTTAAAATCCAGAAAAAGCCAGTTTTTAAATCAGTTAGCTAATTTATTGCCTGATATAACGATTGACTTTCCTGAATACGAAAAAACTTTTAGAAACTTTTTTAATGCTATCGACATTAACCAAAATTTGCCAGAATTTCCAGCCATAAATGAAGAAAAACTTAAAATTTTCCTTTCCAGCCGGAATATTTTAAGCGATTATTATAGTATCTTAAAAGAGGAGTTACAGCTTAATCGTCATACGATTAAAGCACCATTTAATGGAACATATTCCGATATTTATCTCGAAGCCGGAGCGTATACTAATACAGGGGGACGAGTTGCTCATGCCATAAGAACTGATCTTTTAGAAATTGAAGTCCCATTGGAAAGATTTGATGCTGAATGGGTAAAAGTTGGAGATAAAGTAACTATTCACTCCGACACCCAAACAATGAGCTGGGGGTGGAAAAGTTATCCGAAAAAGCCAATTTATTGATCCGGAAACACAATCGCAAAATATATTTATACAAGTACAGAATAACATTCAAAATCCGCTACTTGTAGGTGAATATCTCCAGGTATCTTTCCCTGGCCACCCCATAAAAAATGCAATGGAAGTACCCCGTAATGTAGCTTTTAACACAAATAAAGTTTTTATTGTTGAAAACAACCGTTTAAGTAAAAAACAATAAATATCATTAAACTAAACGAAAAAACATTAATATTCAATGGGCTTAAAGAAGGAGATATATTGGTAACACAACCACTGGTAAATGTTCAAGAAGGAACTCTGGTTGATATCCATAAAGAAAACATTAAAAAGAAGCTGCAAATAGCCAGCCCGTAAAGGAATAAAAACATAATATCTTCCATTAAAAAATAATTATGAAGAAGCTAATTGAACGATTTGTAGAGTATCCTATATATGCCAATCTAATTATTGCATTTGTAATACTTGCCGGAGGGATAAGTTTGCTTTCGATGAATAAAGCATTTTCCACTGAAAGAGAAAGCCGAATAATCACCGTATCCGTTTATTATCCCGGAGCCTCTCCTGTAGAAATGGAAGAGGGTGTTACTTCTCGTATCGAAGAAGCTGTAAGGGGGCTCATCGGAATCAAAGAAATTACTTCAACCTCGGTTAAAAATAGTGCCCAGGTTACGATTGAAACATCAGGAGAATTTCCTATCGATGAAGTATTAATGGAAGTTAAAAATGCAGTGGATGGAATTTCATCATTACCTACAGCTGCCGAACGGCCCATTGTAGCTAAACGTCGATCTCGTGCAGGAGCATTATACATGACACTGGTTCCGGATGATAGTACAGAAATTGATTTAATGACCCTAAAGGAATATGCCCAACATGTTCAAGAAGACTTATTAAGTTCTGGAGTAATGAGTCAGGTAGATATTTCAGGATTCCCCTCCCCCGAAATATCCGTAGAAGTTAACGAAGAACAATTACTAAAATCATTCGGGCGATCCAAACCAACAATCAGGATATTTCGGGAGGTGAAATTAAATCAGACGAAGAAGAATTATTGATTCGTTTACGCTCGAGAAGCACCGACCCGAATAAAATCGGAAACATTATAATTCGCGGAAAAAAAGATGGCAGTTTTATCCGGATTAGAGATGTAGGCGAGGTAAAGAAAAAATTTGCGGATACTCCCAGTCAAACATGGGTTAATGGGAAAAACACCGTTTTTATTGGTATTGATAAGTTACCCGAAGAAGATTTATCTGCCATTACGGAATATGCTAACAATTACATCGAAGAATTTAACCAGGAAGATCACGGAGTACAACTAGAGGTTTCCTTTGCTTTTCTTGACATATTACAAAGCCGGCTAGACTTATTAGTAAACAATGGAATTATTGGTTTTATCCTGGTAATCGTAGCCTTATCTTTATTTCTAAGTGTCCGTTTGTCTCTTTGGGTTGCATTTGGTATTCCATTTAGTTTTTTAGCCATGTTTGTTGTAGCTAACCTAATTGGCGTAACCATTAATATGATGTCGCTTTTCGGAATGATTTTAGTTATTGGAATTTTGGTTGATGATGGAATTATGATTGCCGAAAATATTTATCTCCATTTTGAAAAAGGGAAAACACCCATGAAAGCTGCTGTTGATGGAGCCGTTGAAGTTTATCCTGCGGTATTAACATCTATTGTTACTACCATCATCGCTTTTAGTCCATTATTATTTTTGGCTGGAACACGCATGGAAAATATGATTCAGATGGCCATTGTAGTTATTTTAAGTTTAGGATTCTCGTTATTTGAGGCTTTTTTCGTACTACCGGCTCACTTAAGCTCTCATCATATTCTTAGTCGTAAAAGCTTAGAAAAAAAAACGAAAGGGATAAAAAAATATTTAGAACGTTTTATCGTATGGTTGCGTGACGATATCTATCATTATGCTTTGCTTTGGTTATTAAAATGGCGGCACATTGTAATAGCTTTTCCTGTTGCACTATTTTTAATCACAGCAGGATTATTGGCAGGAGGCCACATCAAAAACACCTATTTCCCCATGGTTGATTTTGACAGCTTTGAAATTAATATTGCCTTTACTCCTGGCGATGGAGAGAAGCAAACCAAAAAGTATTTACGAAAATTTGAAAAAGCAGCATGGGAAGTAAACGAAGAATTAACCACAGAGTTAGGTTTTGATGAAGATATTATTGACCGTTTAATTACATCTTTAGGATACTCTTTTAGCGGGCAGGAAGTTGGCGCTCACGCCGGTAGGGTAAGAGTTTATCCTATTGATTTAAACGAACTGGATATTAGTGCCCACGAAATAGCAAACAGGGTTAGAGAAAAAATTGGAAAAGTTCCTGAGGCAAGAAAATTTACTGTGGCCGGAAGAAATCGTTGGGAATCGCCGGTATCAATTAGTTTGATGTCAAAAAACATCAAAGAATTAGAAGAAGCCAAGGCATATTTAATGAAGAGATTAACCGAGCTTCCTCAGCTAAAAGACATTACCGAAAATGTAGCACTAGGAAAACAGGAAATACGGCTTAAATTAAAACCCAAAGCCTACTTTTTAGGATTGGATGAAGCTACCATTGCTCAACAAGTTCGGCAGGGATTTTATGGAGGACAGGCTCAACGTTTGCAAGAAGGGAGAGATGAACTGCGTGTTTGGGTGCGTTATCCAAAATCAAACCGGCTTACACGGGGACAGATGGAAAATATGAAAATAAAAACTGCCGTTGGCGATTTTCCTTTATCCGAATTGGCTGACTATCACATGGAAAGAGGGCCTGTCGCTATTAATCGATACAATGGAAACCGGGAAATAAGAGTTGAAGCAGAAACGGTTGATCCATATACTCCTGTACCTGAAATTTTAGAGCAGATCGACAATGAAATTATGCCCGATTTAAAAGCTCAATTTGCAGGATTACGATGGGAATACCAGGGGCAACAAAAATACGGAAAGGAAGCCATTTCTCAAGCATCTGGATATTTCATTATTGCTTTTTTAATCATTATCTTTATTATGATTATGCATTTTAAAAGCTTTAATCAAACGTTTATTATTATTGCTATGATTCCACTTTCATTGCTTGGTGTTTTTTGGGGACATGGAATTCACGGTAAACCTTTATCAATTATTAGCTTGTGGGGAATGGTAGCTCTTACCGGTGTAATTATAAATGATGCCATTGTTTTTCTTACCAAATACGACGGGAACCTACTTGAAGGAAAAAAAGTGCATGAAGCAATTATTGAAGCAGGAAAAGTTCGTTTACGTCCAATTATCCTAACCAGTATTACTACAACCATCGGATTATTTCCAATAATACTCGAAAAAAGCCATCAAGCACAATTTTTAATTCCTATGGCCATTAGCTTAGCCTATGGTATTGCTATCGGAACCGTATTTATCCTTATTTTCTTTCCGATGCTCATTATGTTATTAAATGATATGAAAGTTTATTTACGGTATTTATGGACAGGCGTTAAACCCGAACGCGAAGAGGTTGAAGTAGCCATTCAACTCCAAAAACGCAGAATGAAATATGAAACGAATACACACGATGAAGATGAAAAAACATCCATCATTTTTATTTTTTTTCTATGCCTTTTTTCAATGAACATAAACGCTCAGGAGTCGTTAACATTATCTAAGGCCTTAGAGAAAGCATTGGAAAATAATTATGGAATTGTGATCTCTAAATCGGAAGTTGATATTGCTGAAATAAACAATAACTGGGGAACTGCTGGCAGATATCCAAATATTGGATTTGATGTAAACTCTTCGAATAGTAAAGAGCTAATCGATAACACAACATCCAACAGGATTGCAGGTTCTGTAGGCCTAAACTGGGCCATCTTTAATGAATTTCGAGCCAACATTACCAAAGAAAGACTAGAACAATTAGAAAGTTTGGCCAAAGGAAATGCTGCGGTAGTTGTAGAAAATACCATTCAGGAAGTAATCCTTAGTTATTACAACATATTATTACAGAAGGACAAACTAACAGTACTCAAAAATCTAAAAACCTTATCAGAGGATCGGTATAAATATATTCAATTAAAATTTGACGTTGGAGGAACCGTAACGTATGAAGTATTACAAGCAAAAAACGTTTTCCTCGAAGATAAAGCCTCTTTCCTCAACCAGGAGGTTAACCTACGAAATGCCGTTCGTAATTTTAATTTCCTTATTGGCGAACAACCAACAGCCCGGTGGAATTTTGTCGAAGAGTTTAACTCCGACACTTCGGATTATGTGTTGGCGGATCTGTTAGAAAAGATGCTAGCCAATAACCAAACTTTACAGAATCAATACACAAGCCTTGTTTTACAGCAGAAAGAAACCGCACTGCAAAAAAGCACCCTTTATCCCAGCTTAAATCTTTCTGCCGGGATGGAAAATTCATACTCATGGATGAATACCAAAACACAAGGCACCACATCAACCGAAGCATTAACTCCCTATGGAAATGTGTCCTTATCGTTTGATATTTATTCCGGTGGAACAAGAAAAAGAGCCATTGATGTGGCTAAAATTAACGAGGAAATCACACAGGTAGAAATTGATGAAATGGAACATAGCTTAACCAACCTGTTGTTTAACGAGTATGATTTATATAATCTGCGAAAGACATTGCTCAATGTATCGGAGCAAAGTTTGGAGGCTGCTGAAATGAATCTGCAAATTGCCGATGAAAAATTTAAATCCGGAGCTATCAATTCTTTTAATTACCGCGATATACAAATAAATTATTTGAACACTGCCCTTAATCGCTTACAAGCCATGTATAATTTAATCTATTCAAATACAACATTAACCCGATTAACCGGAGGATTTTTAGAAGAGCAGGAATAATACAAAAGCCTGGCAGCCTGTCGGGCTTTTTTATTTATAAACAGCAAACATCGTTTTAAATTTTATACCAGAAATATTTTACAAATCCTGATATTTTCAATAACTTTCCTAAACAATACCTGTATAATAAAGTTATAGAAACAGGAACATCTTAAATGTAAATTAGGGAGCTATGCAATCTATAGTAAATGGTAAATTTGTCGATTATTATGAGTTAACCATGGCACAGGGTTATTTCTTATCCGGGAGAAATGAAGAACCTGCTACTTTTGATTATTTTTTCAGAAAAAATCCTTTTAATGGAGGATATACAGTGTTTGCCGGATTGTCGGATTTTCTCGATTCCCTGAAGCAGTTTTCTTTTTCCGATAAAGATTGTGAATATCTTGCACAATCGGGATTGGACGAAAAATTTCTAGCCTATTTAAAATCCTTTTCGTTTAATGGAGCCATCCACAGTGTTCGAGAGGGCGAAATTGTTTTCCCGCAGGAACCGGTTATGCGAGTTGAAGGGAATATTCTTGAAGCTCAACTCATCGAAACCTTTTTATTAAATATCATCAACTTTCAGTCGTTAATTGCAACCAAAGCCTCACGAATAAGACAGGCTGCAGGCGGCCGTATTTTACTGGATTTTGGGTTACGTCGTGCCCAGGGATTAGGTGGGTTGTCAGCCAGCAAAGCCTCTATTATAGGAGGATTTAACGGAACATCCAACGTACAAAGTGCTTACGATTTTCAGCTAAACGCGACAGGCACCATGGCACACTCATGGATTCAAACTTATGCCACTGAAGAAGATGCTTTTCGCGATTTCAGCCGTTTTTTTCCTGATAGCTGCGTTTTGTTAATTGACACTTACGACACCCTCCGGTCCGGGATTAAAAATGCGATTAAAATAGCACGCGAACTTGAAGATAAAGGCAAAAAACTATCAGGCATTAGACTCGATAGTGGCGATCTGGCTTATTTAAGTAAAAAGTGCAGAGCAATTCTTAATCAACATCATTTAAACTACGTAAAAATTTTTACTTCCAATCAACTGGATGAATATACCATAAAAAGTTTGCTGGAACAAGGTGCTCCCATCGATGGTTTTGGCGTAGGTACCAACCTGGTTACCGGAAGGGACGATGCAGCACTCGATGGAGTTTATAAGCTCAGTATGTTTAACCACAAACCTCAAATAAAAACATCCGACAATATTGAAAAGCAAACGCTACCAGGAAATAAAAAGGTGATTCGGTATTTCGATGCGAATAACCAATTTTATGCAGATGCTATTGCTCTGGATGAAGAGGGAAATCCCGAAACAATGATTCATCCATATCATAAAGAAAAAACATGCAAACTGAAAGGTTATTCCGGTAAAAATTTATTGCAAAAAGTTTATGTACAAGAAAAAAAATTAATAGATGATTCTACCGTAGAGCAAATAGCTAACTATGTTAAAAGTAGATTATTGCAACTGCCCAATGAACATAAACGCTTTGAGAATCCACATATTTATAAAGTAGGGATAAGTCCCGGTTTAGTGGAATTACGTTCAAATCTTATACACCAAATTCGCAATAATTTTAAATAAAAAGGAGGAGATATGAAAGCTTTATTGATTGTTGATGTTCAGAATGATTTTTGTCCCGGAGGAGCATTGGCTGCTCCTAATGGCGATGAAGTAGTCCCTGTAATCAATCAGCTTATGTCTAAATTCCAGGTTATTGTTGCCTCGAAAGACTGGCATCCAAAAGATTCGGCTCATTTTAAAAAATGGCCTTTACATTGTGTGCAAAATACCCGGGGAGCCGAATTTCATCCCGATTTAAAGAAACAATCCATACAAAAAGTGTTTTTGAAAGGAACCTCAGGGAAAGACGACGGTTATTCAGCTTTTGAAGCCACCAACAAGAACCTTAAAAAATACTTATTGAACAAAAACGTTGACCGCCTTTATGTGGCCGGATTAACCACTGAGTATTGTATTTTTGATACTGCCAAAAGTGCCGTAAAAGAAAACTTTGAAACATTTGTTGTAACGGATGCTATCCGGCCGGTAAATGTAAACGAAGGCGATGGAGATAAAGCTCTGCTTAAAATGAAAGAGGCCGGAATAAAACTTGTGGAATCAAATGAAATAGAATAAATTTTTTTTTAATTTCTGTAATTTTTTTTCGGGATCTATGGCTTTTATCATTCGCATAGGGCTTGAGGTACATATACAACTAAAAACAGCAACAAAGCTGTTTTCGATGGAACCCCATGTTTTAGAGCAAATACCCAATAATTCTATAGATCCGGTAACAACAGGGTTACCCGGCGTGTTACCTTCAATAAATCAAAAAGCCATAGACTTAGCCATTATCCTTGCCCTGGCATCCAATTGTAAAATAAACCGACAAATTACATTCGACCGTAAAAATTATTTTTATCCTGATTTACCCAAAGGATATCAAATAACGCAAAAAGCAAATCCTATTGGTTTGCAAGGGAAAATTACTTACATCGATCATCAAAAACAGATCAAAAAACTGACTATAAAACAAATACACCTTGAAGAAGATTCGGCAAAACTTATTTATCAAGATCAACAACTACAAATTGATTATAATAGGGCAGGTATTGGGCTGGCCGAAGTGGTTACTTATCCCGAATTAAAAACTCTAGAAGAAGCAGTGGCCTTCTTAGAATATTTAAAATTTTTATCGAAAGAACTTAATATTAGTTCCGGAAAGATGCAGATGGGGGCCATCCGTTGCGATGCAAACATCTCTGTAAACAGGCCCAATGAAAATCACGGACACAATGAAATAAAAAATTTAAACTCCACAAAAGCATTAAGAAATGCGCTGAAATACGAAATTGCAAGACAAAAAACGAGTTTGTAAATAACACATTTAAACGAGGGTTCACTCTAAGCTTTGATGCGCAAAAAAACAAAACTCTATTCAGTAAGGAAAAGGAATCTGTGGCAGATTATGGTTATATTACCGAACCTGATATTTTACCCATAACTATTACTCGTGCAAAAATTGAAACGTTAAAAACAAAAATCTCCGAACTTCCATCCGACAGATTCCAACGATTCATAAAACAATATCAACTAGAAAAAAATGTTGCTTATATACTAAGCCTAAACCATGGCCTCTCGTTGTTTTTCGAATCTGTCTATCCCAAAATTATTAATAAACAGGAACTTATTCATTTCTTATCAGGTCCTTTTAAAGCAATAGATATGAAGAATGCTGAAAAATGTTACGACAATAAAAAATTAAAATCCAATATCATTTCCTTACTCAACATGATTACCCAGAATGAAATTTCAAGGGAAACAGCCTATCAAAATTTATGGCCAAAGCTGCTCGTTTCAGAAAATAAAACTACTTTTGACCTGGCAAAAACAAACAAGTGGTTGTTAAACCATAATGAAACAGAACTATTGACGGTAATAAAAAAAATTATTGATGAATTTCCGGAAGAAGTTAAAAAATATAAAAACGGAAAATTAAAAATTGTCGGATTTTTTATGGGACAAATAATGAAAAGGACAAAAAATCGTTTTAAACCACAAAAAGCAAAAATATTAGTACTAGAAGAATTAAATAAAAAAATAAATTTAATGTTTAACCCAAACTCTTTTCGAATGAAAAAATTATTTTTTATACTGTTGGCAGTGATTTTAATCACTTCGTGCGAATCGGAGCCGGAATATTTCACCGTTTCGGGAAAAATAAAAAATGGAAACGGAACCAAATTGTATTTTGTAGAGTTACAAAAAGAACAATTAAACTATCTCGACTCAATCATTTTAAATGATGAAGGAAACTTCCGTTTTAAAGGGAATACCGAAATACCTAGATTTTATGCAATACGTACATCTCCCAATAATTATTTATCCTTAATTATAAATCCCAAAGAGCAAATTACCATCCATGCCGATATAGATAATTTAATATCAACAGCTAAAATTGATGGTTCTGAAGACTCCAAAAAAATCCTTGAGTTACGGAGACATTTAGACCGTACCATTTCACAAATTGATTCCATAGGGCTTTATTATCAGTCGATTATTGGAAGCAGAAAGTTAACCCAGGAGGTTAAAGATTCATTAATCCATTTATCCGACACATTAATTGCGGAACATAAACATCGTACGATAAATTTTATAAAAGAAAATTCGGGTTCTTTAGCAGGATTAATGGCCCTTTATCAGCAGGTTGCTCCACGCCGGTATGTTTTGGATCCAGTAGAAGACCTGCAATATTTTGAATTAATTGATTCGGTACTTCAATCAAAATATCCTACCTCTGAGCCTGTAAGAATACTAAGTACGCAGGTACAAGAAGCACAAAGGCAAATAAAAACCAAAGAATTGGCTATTAACAGAATAGGCATTGGAGCTCAGGCTCCGAAAATTGAATTACCCAATCCTGATGGAGATACAACCAGCCTGTCATCCCTTAAAGGACAGTTTGTATTGGTAGATTTTTGGGCATCATGGTGCCGTCCTTGTAGGGTAGAAAATCCACATCTGGTTAACGTTTATAAAAAATATCATTCTCAGGGATTTGAAATATTTCAGGTTTCGCTCGATAAGAAAAAATCAGCCTGGACAGAAGCAATAGAAAAAGACCAGCTAGATTGGATCCATGTGAGTGATTTAAAATACTGGAACTCTGCTCCGGCAAAACTTTACCAGGTACAAAGTATCCCTGCCAATTTTCTATTAGACAAACAGGGTAAAATTATAGCTAAAAACTTAAGAGGCGAACAGCTGGAAGCTGAACTTTCGAAAATATTTGATTAACTTAGTGCCTTTTAAAAAAATTATCCTAATTGTTTTTTTTAGGATTTAAATAAACAAAAAAATAAAACAAAAAATATTCGAATGAAACGCATTATTTTTTATTTAGCCGGATTTTTACTATTAGGAGCATGCAACTCTTCGGAAAAAATTGAAATTAAAGGAACGATAGAAAACGGAAAAGATAAGGAAGTTTATTTTAAAGAACTTACTGTTTCGGGAACTACTCTTGAGTTAGATAAAAAGAAATTGGGTAAAAATGAGGCCTTTAAATTCACAACAAATTCAGCATATCCCAAATTTTATCATATTGCTTTGTCTGGCCAAAATTTTTTAACCTTATTGCTTGAGCCAGGAGAAAATGTAAAAATTGAAGCTGACACTAACAATTTATGCCGTGCAAAAATAAGTGGTTCTAAAGGCTCTTTGTTGGTGCAGGAATTAGAATCCCGATTAAAAAAGACCAAGCAAAAGCTCGATTCGTTAAATAAAATTGCAGCAAAGATTCCGGATACTCGTGAATATAACCAACGAATAGAAGAGCTAAACCAGCAATATGTAAACATTGTCGACCGTCAGCGAGATTCATCTATTGCATTTATTCTGGAAAACATGAACAGCTTGGCCAGTATTATGGCTTTATATCAAAAATTTGATGACGAAAATTATGTGCTTTATAAAAACAGGGATTTACAATTTATTAAGCTTGTATCGGAAGCTTTAGAAAAACAATATCCCGAATCGCAACATGTTAAAGCATTAATTGCCGATAAAACAAACCTATTGAAAAGATATGAACAGGCAAAAACAAATGCTAAACTGAAAGAGCTCACCCAAACAAAACCAATAAATAGAATGCCTGAAATAGCACTCCCAAATCAAGATGGCGATACTATTAGCTTAAATGCTTTACATGCTAAATACATCTTATTAAGTTTTTGGGCATCATGGAGCCAGGAAAGCGTTAACAAGAACCTGGAACTAATCGACCTATACAAAAAATACCATCCTAAGGGATTTGAAATTTACCAGGTCTCTTTGGATACGAAGAAAGAAAACTGGATAAAATCAATAGACTTTGACCAGTTACCCTGGATAAATGTAATTGATATCAATGGCAGATCATCCTATTATGCACGAATATATAATGTTCAAAAGATCCCTACAAATTACCTGATCAACCCCGAAGGAGAAATTGTCATGGTAAATCCTTCGAAGAAGGAATTGAATGAAACTTTTGCATATGCTTTAAAATAATTGATTTTGACTCACAAAAACAAAATATATTTCGCATCAGATGTGCATCTTGGGCTTCCAAATTATAAAGAAAGCTTAGCGCGCGAAAAACGTTTTGTCCAGTGGCTTGATTCGATAAAACACGATGCCAAAGAAATTATTCTCCTGGGCGATATTTTTGATTTCTGGTTCGAGTATAAAAGAGCAATACCCAGAGGATTTACGCGCTTTTTAGGAAAACTTTGCGAGATCACCGACTCCGGGATTCCTGTTCATTTCTTTACCGGGAACCATGATATGTGGATATTTGATTATCTCCCCAAAGAAACGGGAATCATATTATATAAAGAACCTATTGTTAAGGAATATTCGGGGAAAAAGTTCTTCCTTGCTCATGGCGATGGGTTAAGTCCGGGTGACAGATCATACAAACTTTTAAAAAAGATTTTTGCCAGCCGCTTTTCCCAATGGCTTTTTGCCCGTTTTCATCCCAATATCGGAATATGGATTGCCAATACATGGTCAACCCATAGCAGGTATTCCAGAGAAACAAGGCCTTTTGAAGGAGAAGATAAAGAGTGGTTGATTTTATATTCAAAGAAACTTCTAAAATCAGAAGATTATGACTATATGGTTTATGGGCACCGTCATTTGCCTATGGACCTGCAATTAAACGAAAAAACCAGGTATATTAATTTAGGCGATTGGATTACAAACTTTACGTATGCCGTTTTTGATGGTGAAAAAATGGAACTCCAAAAATTCAAAGATTAAAAAATGAAGGTAAAATTTTTCCTCTTGCTTGCTTTATTACTAACGGTATTATTTGCTTGTACCGACGATAAATGTCATTTAAATACCGAAACCCTTCTAAAAGTTGAGATGAGTGTAACCGACACTTCATCAGTAGAAGGATTTATAGACAGTCTCTCTGTTTTTTCGCCGGAATGGACAGATAGCATTCATTACCAAACCGAAGGTGAAAATAACAATTTATGGCTTATGCTATCGCCCGCAAACGATACTACTACTTTTATTTTCTCTTCTATTCCGGTTCAAGGCAATGATACTATCACCTTCTTTTATCAACGAAAGTTTGTGTTATTATCTGCCGAATGTGGATTTGTAACTCACTATACAATCAACAACATTACCTTTACACAAAACTATATTGATTCGCTAAAATTAGAAAAAAACATCATTACAACCGATGAACAAGGCTTACTTAAAATATATTTTTAGCACCTGTTTTCTTTTCTTATCTTTTGCGGCTTTGGCTCAAGAACAAACGCAGCAAAATCAAGAAGAAAAAAAAGAACCTTTGCATTTTTATGGTGTAAAAGCAGGAATCAATATTGGGCGATTTACCGATTTTATTTTTAAACCCGAACGTATTTCTCTGGAGGGCTCTGTTGACTTTAATTTTGGCAATAAATATTTTGCTGTTGCTGAAGGTGGTTATTCAAATACAAATCTCAAAAAAGAAAACTATAATTATAGCTCAGAGGGCTATTTTATTAAACTGGGTTTTGATTACAACATGCTCAAAAAATATCCTACAGATTTTTTAGGTGTAGGTGTGCGAATTGGTAGATCTTCTTTTAGCCAGGATGCAAATAATGTAATAATTGCTGATAGCCATTGGGAAAATATTCCCATTGATATCCCTTCGGAAAATGTTAGCACTTATTGGTTCGAAGGTTCATTTGGTTTAAAAGCTGAAATTTTTGAAAATACTTATTTGGGATGGAGTGCTTTATTAAAAATCAAACTTTCCAGAGGAAATACAAATTTTCAACCCTATAATATACCTGGGTATGGGAACGGAATTAATACTATTAATTTAGGCGTAAACTACTATATTTGCTACCAGATACCCTTTAACAGGAAAAAATAAATACCCTTCGTTTTTACATCTATAAAGGCTTAGGCTAATTCTAAATTAATTATAATAGCTTTTTAGCTTTTGCTGAAAAACCTCCTTATTTACTTCATTAATTTGATTAACAATCGTCTCGATTTTTTCTGTTCTATCCAGCCGCATTTCCATGGAGATGTATTTTTCGTCAGCGAAAACAACCTTTTCTACCTGATATCCTTTTTCATTTAATGACATCGCTACGGCAGCATTAAAATTGTCAAAAATAATAACCGAGGGTAGCTTATTTTCGGCATATTGTGCCATGGATTTAAGCACCATGCTTTTAATATATTTAATTTGGGCTTCGCCCAGATAATTTGCTCCAAGTAATATCTTTATTAAATCAATTTTTGCCTGGTCCTTTTTTAAAGGATTTTTACGCATGGCATCATAATCAGAATTTTTAGTATTTAAAAAAAGCTGGATAAAATCTTCAGGGATATCTTTTAAATCCCCTAAATTATTATTTGATTTTTTCTTTTTATATTCTCTAATTGCATATTTTTGATTTACAGGTACATAATATGCCCACTTTCTGGTTCTTTTATAGGATTCCGTCATCGGTTTAGGTTTCCATTTGCTCTCAGGCCTTTTCATAAGTGGAGCCTTAACATCAAGATATCCGGTTTCGATAGAATATAATAGGCAATTTACAAAATGAACCCATCCACCTCCTAATGATTGATGTAATGCACTCCAAAGAGTTTTATCCTGGCCTTTATTTTCTTTTATTAAACGGGCAGAATCTATTTGCTTTCCTTTAAGACGTTGCACAAATTTATCATCTAACCGGGTTGGCAAGTAGGTAAAAGATTCGGACTGTTGCCCATCCATGCTGGTATGATGAAGCTCTTCAATATTCATAATATAATTTGAATCATTGGCCAGGGAAATATGAATATAGAAATCTTTATCCCATCTCATATTCTGAATATTTTGGGCAAAAGACCAATTAAAAAATAATGAGGAAGATAAAAAAATGATAAACAGCTTTTTCATAATTATAAAAAATTATATTTTATCTTTTTAAAATTAAAGAAAATTCAGCGTACTTTTAATATGTTTTTTCATAGCTGTCCTAAATATTTTTAAAATTAAAAAATACAAACGTAATTACAGGTATTTTGGACAGATTTTTACTATTATTAAAAACGAATCCCCCCATTTAAATAAAATCCCTTGTTTATAT